>NZ_JBGCUN010000002.1:0-300000 GCF_041103235.1 Yoonia sp. R2331
TGGCATCGGTTTCCAACATAAAGAACTTGCCCTCACCCCAGCCAGCATCCTGCGATCCGGCTTGAACCTTGTGCGAGCTCTCGAAAACTTCTGTCGAGCCATCCTTGAAAGTCACCTCGTAGCGATAGGCGATGTCGTTGGTCGAATCCGAAGTCGTCAGAACAACCGCAAGCGTGTTGTCTGGATTGACGGTGACATTTCCTTCGACCGGCGGGTCGATGATCTGGATGCTTGCGATATCATCATGATCATCTGGCGTGACCTTCAGCACACGCCCTGCGGTCGCATCGGGGCCAACGATCTTGGTTAGATCACCTGTATACTCCGGCAAAGTCTCGGTTGGTGGAGGTGTTGTGTCCTCCTCCTCTTCATCGGCTGGTGGTTTGGGCTTTGGCTTTGTCGGATAGCCATCGGTCTCTTCGTCCGATTGCTTTGGCGCGTCCGGCGCATTGGGATCTTGTCGTCCACCGCCTTCAAGCGCACGCGTATCGCCGCCTTCCCCACCAGACTCGCGCTCGTTATCAGATTGGTTTGCAGTTTGCGAATTGCTGCTGTCGCCAGACGAGCGGCCCAAACCCATGACAGCGAAAAGCGACATAAGCGCAGTTAAGAGTGCGGCGATCATGATCACCTCCAAAATGAGCGCTGTGCAATGTTGGTCGCGAGCAGCAGGTTACCGGCCCCAATCGACCGGCGAAAATGGCAGCTAACCCCAAAACCCCAGGTCAGCGAGGTTAACAACTCGTTAGGAAATGCGGCTGAACTGCGGCTGCATTTATGTTGATTTTTAGGCAAAGGCCCAAAAACACAGGCGCTCGCGAAGTCCGTTAGCAATTTTTAAGGGATGCGAAACTGTGCAGTGTTCTGCGCGGGCGACTGTCAGCAGGTGTCCGCCAGACGGCGCAATCGGATCAGTCGATTTCCGCCGGTTCACCAAAGGTCAGCCGTCTGCCGCCCGCAGAATTTTGCGGATTCCCGTCGATTCTCATGTTGGCGAAAGGAATGCCCGGACCTATCGTTGCGTCAATGAACCCTATCCCGCCCATTCGCCAAACTACTCGCCGCTTGATGCCGCTTCACCTTTTGCTCGGTCTTGGCCTTGCGTCATCTGCGGCGGCAGACACCCTGGACGTCTTGGGCACATTCATCTGGAAACAGGACGGTGCGATCGGCTTGTCGGGCCTTGAGGTTGCTTCCGATGGCACGTCCTTTTCTACAATCAGCGACCGGGGCTGGTACATCACGGGGCGATTTGAACGTCAGGATGGGGTCCTGACGGATGTGACGCTGCATAGCCTTCAGCCAATTCTCGGCAATGACGGCCTGCCTGTTGCCGCAAGGCGGGTCGGCGATTGGTCCGATGCGGAAGGCCTTGCGATTGGTGAGAATGGCGCGGTTTGGATCTCCTACGAACGGTGGGCGCGGGTCGCACGACACCCTACACTAACGACAGCCAGCACCTGGATCGCGGATCACCCTACATTTGCAAGCTATCGCGACAACCGCCAGCTGGAAGCGCTCGCGATCCACCCCAACGGTGATCTTTATACCTTTGCAGAAGAACCGTTGGACGGCACCTTCGCAATCTACCGGCTTTCTCCGAACGGCTGGACGATTGACGGTGCGATCGCGCCGTCTGATGGTTTTGCGATCGTCGGCGCGGACTTTCACACCGACGGAGCGTTGTTCCTGCTAGAGCGTAAGCTGGTCCTTGGACTGTGGTGGCAAAGTCGCGTGCGTCGCATCAGCAACATCACCGCACCTGTCGAAATTGAAACGCTTTGGACATCCGCACGGGGGGCGTTTGGCAACCTTGAAGGCATCGCCGTTTGGCAAGCCACCGATGGCATTCGGTTGACCATGGTGTCAGACAACAACGCGGATGCGGATGAACAGACAACTTTTGTCGAGGCGCGTGTTGGTCCATCCGAAGACTGATTAGTCTTCTCCCGAAAGGTCGCGGGTGAAGACCTTGTCGGCCACATCTTCCAGCGCCGCCTCTTTGCGGTTCGCCACAATGACATCTGACATCGCCTTGAAGGCCGCCAGATCGGTCATGACGTCAGAGTTAAAAAACGTGTCTTCATCAAGATGCGGCTCGTAAACCACCACTTCGATTCCCTTTGCCTTGATCCGTTTCATGATCCCCTGGATCGAACTGTCGCGGAAATTGTCAGACCCGGCCTTCATGGTCAGACGGTAGATGCCGACGACTTTGGGCGCCATCTGAACGATCTGATCTGCCAGAAAGTCCTTGCGGGTCGAATTGGCGTCGACGATGGCCCGGATCATG
This sequence comes from Yoonia sp. R2331, assembly GCF_041103235.1. Lineage (NCBI taxonomy): Bacteria > Pseudomonadati > Pseudomonadota > Alphaproteobacteria > Rhodobacterales > Paracoccaceae > Cognatiyoonia > Cognatiyoonia denitrificans. The sequence goes on from NZ_JBGCUN010000002.1 coordinate 2,294, forward strand.
TTTTGCGGCACGTTGGCATAGTTGGCCAAAAGCTGTTTGCTGTCTTTGGGCAGGCAATAGCCGCCATACCCAAATGACGGGTTGTTGTAGTAATCTCCAACACGCGGATCTGCACTGACACCGTTAATGATTTCGCGGCTATCCAAGCCAAGGCTGAGTGCATAGCTGTCCAACTCGTTGAAATATGCAACGCGCATCGCAAGGAACGTGTTTGCGAAGAGCTTGATCGCTTCCGCCTCTGCGGGGCCGGTCAGCAGCACAGGTACATCGTCCTTCTTAGCCGCTGCAAGCAGCATGTCGGCGAAGACCTTGGCCCGCTCTGACCGTTCGCCCACGACGATACGGCTCGGGTACAGGTTATCGTGCAGGGCATGGCCTTCGCGTAGGAATTCGGGGCTAAAGATCACCTGATCGGTCCCGATATCTGCACGCACCTTTTCGGTGAAACCGACCGGGATCGTTGACTTGATAACGATGGTCGCTGCCTGATTGACCGCGATCACATCACGGATCACGGCCTCGACCGACGATGTATCAAAATAGGCGGTATGCGGATCGTAATTTGTCGGGGTCGCCACGATCACGAAATCCGCACCGCTGTAGGCATCAGTTTTGTCCGTGGTTGCACGCAAAGACAGCCCACCCTGCCCCAGCCGCACCTCGATATCAGGATCCATGATCGGGGCTTTGCCAGCATTCAGGGCCGCAACGCGCCCCTCATCAAGATCAACGGCAACGACGTCGTGCTGAGAGGCCAACAAAACAGCATTCGACAGCCCAACATAGCCGATACCAGCAATCGCAATCTTCATAACTTCGCCTTTGCGCAATTCCAAAGGCGTCTTAGCACCCATCACCGAACCTGCGCCAGCCGCGCGGGGTTAATGGTTTATGGGCTGTGCTGAACGGGCACACGATCGTGCGCGCGGATCAACTGCGAAAACGCAGGCATATGAACCCGCTCTGGGATATCAGATGTCGGACCAAAAAGCGTCGCCTGATCCTCCCATACTTGGCAGTCAAAGCTACGCGTCCGGCAACCGGCAAGTGACTTCTCGACCGCATCGTACCAAAAGATCTTTCCGGTAATGAAATTGCCAAAAACGATGTCTTCATGCAAAGGCAGCGATTTGACGAAGGTGTCTGCGTCGATCTGATGCGACAGCAAAAGCGTGATATCACGCAGATCGGTGTTCAGCAGATTGTGCGTTATGACCGCACCCTCCATATCCGGGTGCAACACGATCAACGGCAATCTGTTCAGCGCCATGTCGCCCAGGAACCCGTCACGACCAGTGCTTTCGCGCCCCTCGTCCGAGGTGATGATCACAACCGTATTGTCCAATTGATCGCGCGCGCGCAGTCCTTCGATCAGCACCGAAACAGCACGGTCAGCAGCCTGCAAGGCATCATAGCGCGTCGGATTGTCCAACCCCGGAACGTTATATGGACTATGCGTGCCGGTGGTCAGTGTGCTGACAAACCACGGACCGTTGACCGATAGGTTGTCAATTTCCGCCAACGAATTTTCGATCAGGGTCAGGTCATCCACGCCCCAGCCGTTGCGACTGTGTGCGGTGTCCCACGCAGCATCGCCACGAATGTCGTCAAACCCCATATGCTGCAACTTGGCGTCCTTGGCCATAAAGCCAAGCTGCGCAGACTGCAGATAGCTAGTCTGATAGCCCTCCTCTGCAAAGACCCGCGGAAGAGACTGCGCGGCCACCTGCGAATCTGCTTCCATCTCCTCCCACTTGATGAACCGGCGCAAAAATGACGGCGTGTCACCCGTCATTGCCGCGTAAAGGCCGTTTGCAGTGATTATCTGGCGGCTGACATAGTTCTCGAACTGCACGCCTTGTTCCGCCAATGAAGAAAGCGTCCGCATATCGCCCCGTTCCAGGCTGGCATGCGACAACCCCTCCAGATACACCGTTAGGACGTTGTACTGCCCCACGGCGCGCACCGGCTGTGCCGTCCATGCGACTGCTTGGTCAGGTGGCTTTGCGGCGAGTGTTGGCAGATTCTGCTGTGGGGCAATGGGCAACAAAGGGGTCGTTTGCATCCAATCAGGCGCGTCAGGGAAAGTCTTGAACCCATAGCCAAAGGCCGCAAGCACAATCGCTATTGCCAGGTATCCTGCGCCGGGACGCAGCACGCGTTGCATCCCAAACACCAACCCGAATACGCCCGCCCCCGCAATGACCACGGCATATTTGATGACATCCCGGGTCAGTGAGCCACGGATAAAAGTCTGGTCGAACCCCAGCCCGATTGTCGAAAGCTGGATATGATCAAAGTTGTATTTGATGTGCTCTATGTTCGCGGCCAAGAAGGCCACAAGTAAAATGACAGCAATTTGGAACAACGTTCTGCCGAACACACATAGGATACCGGCAACTAACGCTACAAATAAGATATCATGTGCAATCCCGCGAAAGATCACGTCGGATTGCTGGACGACCCAATCAAACGCCAGATCATCGTACGTCAAATCAGCAACGACCGTGTCCGTGCCCTTTAAGGATTCTCGTTCAAACCAATTCCGCGCAAAGTCAAAACCGGCAACGCGCAGCGCCATGAGACGAAACACCAGCGTAATCGGCACAAGAATCCAAAAAAAGGTGATGAACCGGGAATGACTCCAGTGTCGATGGGCCACCCCAAAGGTGGAGGAGAGCGGATAGACAGGATGGTCGAGACTATCTGACATCATCAGCCTTAACGACTAGAACAGTCTCATTCGGTCTCATTTACCTTAATTTTATGTTAATTCCGGTCTCATCAGGTGCCTCCGACCACCAAATACCCGGAGGCTGACATCGTTTCGTCCCAATCGGCGACCATGCGAGAGTCTGGCGAAGTTCGCCCAATTGCAGTAATTCTGACGAAATCCGCAGCAATAAGCGGAACGCACCACAAGAGGTCAAACGTGAAGAGCATCATTCCAGTTTTGCTATGTGGCGGGTCGGGGACCCGTCTTTGGCCGCTGTCTCGCAAAAGCTATCCAAAGCAATTCGCACCGCTAATCGGTGACGAAAGCCTGTTCCAAGCCTCGACCCGACGCCTGTCTGGCGTGACCTACAGCGCACCGATAGTCGTCACTGCGGACCCATTTCGCTTTATCGTGACCGAGCAGCTGGCCGCGATAGAGGTCGCGCCCGCTGCCGTTCTTATTGAGCCTGAAGGCCGCGACACAGGGCCCGCCGTTTTGGCAGCAGCCCTTCATGTGCGCAGCAATGACCCCAATGCGCTGATGCTCGTAGCACCGTCAGATCACGTCATCCCAGATGCGGAGGCGTTTTCCAACGCCGTTGAGGCCGCGCGCCCCGCCGCTGAAAACGGTGCGTTGGTGACCTTTGGCATCACCCCGGACCGGGCAGAGACGGGCTATGGCTATCTGGAACTTGAGGCAGCACCAGATGAGACAGGCGCGCCGTCGCCCATGCCGCTGCGTGCCTTTATTGAAAAACCCGATGCTGATCGCGCAGCCCAGATGGTCGCGTCAGGCAATTATCTGTGGAATGCGGGCATCTTCCTGTTTCGTGCCGATACCATCTGTGCTGCGTTCGAAACACATGCGCCCGCGATGTTTGACGCCGTCAGCGCCGCAACCTCTGCCGCCAAACGCGACCTTGGGTTTACCCGGCTGGACCCTACGGCATGGTCAGACGCTCCCGCCACATCAGTGGACTACGCGGTGATGGAAAAGGCCGAAAACCTGTCCGTTGTCCCTTTCGCATCCGGCTGGTCCGATCTGGGCGATTGGGCGGCGGTATGGCGTGAGACCGAAAAAGATGGGCTTTCGCTGACAGGCCCCGCGACACAGATCGATTGCGACAACAGCCTGTTGCGGTCCGAAAACGAAGGGCAGGAGATTGTCGGCATCGGCTTGTCTGACGTCATCGCCGTTGCCATGCCGGACGCCGTTTTGGTGGCCCACAAGGACCGTGCCCAAGAGGTGAAACAAGCTGTCGCCGCGCTCAAATCCAAAGACGCCCCGCAAGCCGAAGCCTTCCCGAAGGATCACCGTCCCTGGGGCTGGTTCGAAAGCCTCGTCATCGGCGATCGCTTTCAAGTCAAACGCATCGTTGTCCATCCGGGCGCCGCGCTAAGCCTGCAGTCCCACCATCACCGTTCCGAACATTGGATCGTCGTGCAGGGCACCGCCAAGGTCACTGTCGACGAAGACGTGAAACTGGTCAGCGAGAATGAGTCTGTCTACATCCCGCTTGGCGCTGTTCACCGGATGGAAAACCCCGGCAAGCTGCCGATGGTTCTGATCGAAGTACAGACCGGCGCCTACCTCGGCGAGGACGACATCATCCGGTATGAAGACGTCTACGCCCGCGAATGATCAAATGGCCCCGTTTGTGACTTCTCATCCCCAGCAAACAATCCGATCACACGCCGGCCTGCGCGGCATCGCAGCTCTGGCCGTCGTGCTGTTGCACTATCGGCAAAATCTGACGCCTGCCTTTGATATCGATCAGTACACACAATTCCTGGCGGGCGCGGGGGCGTTTGTCGATTTGTTCTTTGTCCTCAGCGGGTTCATTCTTGCTGCGAACTACACACATTGGTTCAGCGACGGCGTCGGCCTTACGCAGGTCAAAGGCTTTCTGCAGCGGCGCGTCGCACGTATTTATCCTTTGCACCTTGCCACCATCATCGCCTTCATCGGCCTTTTGGCCGTTGCTGGCAAACCGATGCCTGCCGCCAGCGACGTGATCGAAAACCTACTGATGATCCACGCCTGGGGTATGAACGATGTCTATATCCTGAACTTTCCCTCTTGGTCGATCAGCGCTGAATGGATGCTGTACCTGTTGTTCCCGTTTTTCGCTTTTGCTTGCGCACGGCCTACAATCTGGACCTCGCTGGTTGCGGCAGCGACGATTGCCTATGCCGCTTTATTTGCATTCGGTGATGGGTTCGACATCAACGAACGGCTCAGCCTATGGCGAGCGATACCGGCATTCATCTTTGGCATGTCATTGTTTGTCTATCGTGATGCTGACACAGGCCTGTCCGCCACGGCCCGCAATGTGCTTCAGGTCCTTTCGCTCTTTGGCATCGTCGCAATCCTGCATTCCGGCTCCTTGTCAATCTTGCTAATCCCGCTCTTTTCCCTGTTGGTTCTGATCACGCGCAAAGATACCGGCAGCGTCGCGGCCGGCCTTGGGGTCCGACCATTAGTTTGGCTTGGCGACATTTCCTATTCGATCTACATGCTGCACGTTCCCATCCGGGCTGCCATGTATCTGGTCTTCGGCAAGCTTGGCCTTGATCTGGCCACCCCGCAGAATGCCACAGTGTTTGTGGTCGTCTGCCTGGCTGCGACTTTGCTCTGCGGTGCATTGTCATTTCGCCTTTTTGAAACGCCCGCGCGGCGTTGGGTCGGGGGGCGCTAGACATGGCCAAACCATCACTGACGAACCTCCCAGCACGCAGGCTTGAACGCGGATTTCGCGGGCTGGCCGCGCGCCACATGAAACGACCGTTCTCGCGCCATGCCAAGGTGCGGTTGATGTTCTACCATGATCCGAACCGGATCAGCTATGCGCAGGTCTATCCATTCTTTCACTACGCCGATGCCTTGTTCGAACGCTATGGCGTCGAGGTCCGGGCAGAACCTTTCGATGCCATTCTGGATGGCACTGCGAATGCGCAGAACACCGCGGATATCGTGATCTTGCAGCCGTGGTTCACCATTGCGCCGAACGACCTGACACGGGCCATTGAACAGATCACAAAGCAACATACCGGCGCTTCGGTGTCGTTCTTGGATTCCTACGCCCACAACGACCTGCGATTGGCGCGATACCTACCCGAAGATCTGGCATTTTATATCAAAAAGTCGCTCTTCGAGACTCCATCGGACTATCTGAACACTTATCGCGGCGATACGCAGATGATGCAGTATTACGCGGACCAGTATGGCATCACTGCAGAGGCACCCGACTTTCAGACACCGCCCACGATCATCGACAAACTCCGGCTTTCTCCGAATTTCTTGACCGCGCCGCATTTTGTCTTTGGCTTCGACCAACAGCCACCACCGATCACTGGCAGACCTCTGGATATGCAGCTTCGGCTTGGCAAAAAGGGGGGGCCAATCTACGCCGCTATGCGCAATGCCGCGCTTGGCGCGGTAGATCGGATTGCGCACCTCAAGACCTCGCCGCAGGGTGCGATGCCCTATGATGCCTATATGGCCGAGATGCGCAGCGCCAAACTTTGCTTTAGCCCGTTCGGTTTCGGTGAATTGTGCTGGCGCGATATTGAAGCGATCCAAACAGGCGCTGTGATGATCAAACCCGACATGTCGCATCTGCAAACGCTGCCCGATCTTTATGAGCCAGGGGTGACCTATCTTCCCGTGAAGTGGGATTTCAGCGACCTCGACGATGTCGTTGCACACGCGTTGGCGAACCCCGTGCAATGTCAGACGATTGCAAATACGGCTTGGAACCGGGCCAAGCAATATCTGGACAGCGGGCAGTTCGTCGACGACGTCAGCTATCTATTTTAGGATTAGGTCATAGGTGTCCTGCAATCGCGCCAGATCAACGCGATATGCCGCATCCCCATCCTCGGTGATAATATTGCAGGCCGCGCGATTTCCCATCGACAGGGCCACCCCGAATTGGCTGGTGTTGAAATGGTTGGACGGGTTCAACACCCAAAGCGTTCCGCCAGGTTTGATCAGCCAATGCAGGTGGTCGGTATGGCTGCCTTCGATGGTCAATGCCACCTCTGCCCCGACGCAGCGCGCGATCATCTCTTGGATGGGTGTGGTGGCGAGGTCGATGACGTCAAACCCCATGACGTCTAGCGCCTTTTCCAACGCATCTTCGTTCGAAATTAGCCGCGCCGCACCCGTCGCACCGCGCTTCAGATAGACCTTTTTGCCGTCACGTACCGACGCTGCGCCATGTTCGAACATCCGGCGGCGCAATTCCTTGTACCGTTCTGCTTTGTGCGGCGACTGCGCAAAATCCTGAAACAGCGCCATCCGGGCGACGTGGTACTGGCCATTGGTTAACGAAGGCAGGTCAAAAATGCGTTCATACGCGCCTGCATGCCCCCATGATGTTGCCGCAAAGTGTATGCGTTGTGTATCCTTTGCAGGCAGCAGACATTGCGCAAAACTGCGCAACCAATGCCCGAAGAAAAAGTATGATCGGTCTTCCAGACAATAGGCAGCTTCGTCCAATTCATGGATCGGATCTGTCAGCAACGCTCGGTGGTCCAAACCTTTGGCCCGATTGAACGATCCGCCCCGCGCAAATACTCCGTTGAACAGGACAAGCACGTCCCGCAGGTTATACTGCAACACTGGTGCATGCGTGATCTCTTGCGGTTCAAAATAACGCAGGTGCATCGCAAGATTATGATTTGCAATGGTTTTTGTGATCTTTTCACTCTCACCCGGCAAGGCGATCAATGGGGCGAAATGGCTTTGTGTTGCCGGTGCGATTTCAACTACGCTGGTGCTTGCCTCGGACAAGGAATGCGCAGGCACAAACCGACGAAAAAGTGCGTTTTTGTATGGCCTTAGCCGGATCACGTCAGATTGCTTCCGGTGCGTTCGGAAGCGACCCGCACCGCCTTTTGATTGCTCGCTTCGCCGCAAAGCTTACGTCGACAATATGCCAATGAACATATCCTGATTGAAGGCCAATGCCGTCGCACTTAGGCCCACAAAAACGACGAAAAAGACGAAGTCTGCAATAGGGTCCCACGCATTGAAACGATTGGCGAAATAGGCCCGCAGGGGGTACGTGACGATTGCCGTGACCCCCGGTGCAAGGACTGCACCTACAATACCCAGCATGTTGATCCCAACAATCAAGGTTCCCATCTGGATCACCGCAGACAACAACGTCACAAGCAAAAGGTTTTTTGAGTCTCGGTTTGCCAGCAGAACATTGCCGTAGTCTTCGGAAATGATCATTGGCCCGGTTGAAATGGCATAAAGAACCACAATCGCCCCTGCCTGCACGTAACGCGGATCATACAGCGCTTCAACCAGCCACAATCCCCCAAACATCAGCGGCGCGATCATCGCAAGCAGGCACCCGATCAGCATCCGCCTGGCACGGCGCATATTCCTGCGATTCTGTTCACTTTCTGCAGGCGGTCGCATGCGATAGAGCGGGACCAAAAGCGACGAAAACAGACGCTGGCCAAGCAACAAAGGCGCGGACCCCAGAAACATCCCGATGTTATAAATCCCCAGCAGCCCCAAAGAGATGTAAGCACCCAGAACTGCTCGGTCGCCTTGTTTCACAAAGAACCCGGCGATCGTATTCAGGAACAGGTATTTGCCAAAGTGGAAGATCTCCCAAAAATCATCGGTATTCCAATGAAGACGGTTGCGCTGCCCCGGCAGAAAGACATGGGACATGATCGTGTGGGACAGCCCACCAAGAAGCGTCCCAATCGCCAGCGCCCAAATCGATTGATAGATATAGGCGAGAACAATCATACAGACCGTCCCCACAGCCTGCGATGCAATCTCGATAATGGTCACGCGCCCATATGCCAGATGTCGGCCGGCGGTCATGCCCTTGGTCGAAAAGAACCCCCTGATGACCATAGAAAACCCGACAACCTGCAAGAGCGGCACAAGGTCCGGTTCTTCGTAAAAATGAGCCAGCGGATATGATATCGCGCAGGCCAAAAGCCATAGCCCAAAGCCACGAATGATCTGAAGCGTCCAGGCAGTATTCAGGTAGTTCCTCTCATCGCCACGGGAACTGGTGATAACCGAGGTTGTGATCCCGATGTCGGAAAACGTGGTTAGGCCAACGATAAAGACCTGCACCAGGGCCATCAGTCCAAATGCTTCCGGGAACAGCAGGCGCGTCAGGATAAGGTTGGAGGCAAGGCGCAGCATATTTTGCCCACCAAAGCCAAACAGCAAGCTGCCAGAGCTTCGCAAGGCTCTGGTCTTCAGACTTTCGGTGCTCGCGGCTGGATCAGGATGCGCCATGTTCTCGCCCGTGACATTCTCTGGCTTCCGAACCCCATAGTCCGACCTCGGTACTGAGGAAAGTCATTTGTACTCAATCAGTTCAGGCTGACGGCCACGAATGCGACGCCATAGATAGTCCAGAACTCCCAAACCTTCGGGTATTTTTCCAAGGGTCAAAAAGAATGCGCGCGTCCAATCCATCCCGCGCATGTTGAGGCGGGTAACCTGCAGCGGCCAAATCACAAGTAGCAAGAGCGCCCAGCCACCGAGAAGTACCGCTATCAGCGAGAGAATGGGCAGTACGACCCCCCAGGCGACAGCGCGCCGGGTTTCTGTCACATTGTGCTGCTCAGGCGGTGCGCCATGCAATGCCGCGCCTTCGGCATAGGCGTGCCCCGCCCGACGATTGCGGCGCCACCACTGCCCGAAACGCTTGAGTGCCGCGTCATGAATGGTCATCGGATGAGCAATCCGGTAGATTTCTCCACCTGCAGCGCGCAATCGGACACACAATTCCGGTTCTTCGCCAGCGATCAGGTTAGGATTGAACCCGCCAACCTCTCTCAATGAGGTGACCCGCATCAATGCGTCGCCACCGCAGGCGCGCGCCTTACCTATCGGAGTATCCCATTCTGCATCGATCAGTCGATTGTATATCGTCGCGTCAGGATAGCGTTCTTTGCGGCGCCCGCAGACAACAACTGCTGCCGGATGAGCATCCAAAAAAGCGCGAGCTGCAGTGATCCAGGCAGGTTCAACTTCACAATCGCCATCCACGAATTGCACAAATGCAAAGTCACCAGCGTCCAGAAGGGCGTCCAGTCCCGCATTTCTTGCACGCGCCGCCGTGAAGGGTGTGTTGGGATCCAATGCAACCACAGTTGCGCCCAGCGCGGTGGCCTTGTCGACGCTGTCATCTGTCGACCCACTATCGACATAAATCACCGTCTTGAGCTGCAAAAGAAGCGATTGGATACAGGTGATCAGCCTGTCACCTTCGTTGCGACCGATCACGACCGCGCCGATATCATCAAAGGTCGTCATTTGACAGCAAACGGATAGCAAAGGTCCAACGCAGGGTGCCCCGGAAACATCGTTGCAAGATGTGCGCGGTCCGCCCGATAGACATGCTCAAGTCGCCCCACATCTTCTGTGGTCAGCTTTGGGCGTTCCTGCATCGTCCGGGACTTGCGAATGCGATCACGCAGCGCCTTGGGCACAAGCACACGGCGCAAGCCGCGCGCGACTGGGTTGTCAATAATCAGCCCTTGCAGCGGGAAGGGGCGCATGCGGTCCGCCGACACATTTTGGCTTTCCATCTCATGCTGCCAGGCAACTTGCCCTTCCAGCCCCAGAAAAATTGCGATCTTACCCAATTCTCCGTCTGGATCAGCTTTCACCTGCTCCAAGCTGGTCAGGTGGATATTTTCGACACCAAACGTATCGCAATACGGTTGAATTTGCATCGCATAACGCCCGTATTCGACAATCTCGGGCAGCACAGCAAGCGCCGTTGTCGGGTCTTGATCGACCTCTCCCATGCTCCATGCATGAATAAAATGCGAGACAGCACGCTCTACCGGGTTGCGCACCATGTATATCAGCTTTGGCCGCAATTGGGCCGCGCGCATCCGCGCAATCGTATGCGGATGGGTTGGTAGTTTTGTATAGTGCGTGCTCGCTTCTCCGGTCAGTTGACCAGATGTTGCATCCGCAAAAAGCGCCGCATACCAGTCCAAGCCGTTCTGAAAGACGTCATCATCCGAAAAGAAGTTTGGTTCTTTCGGTGTGGTCATGAATACCTGCGGCTGCGCTGCAAGCTGTGCTTGCAAGGTAGATGTCCCGCACTTCATCGCACCAATGATCATAAAGTCCGGTGACATCCTATTGATTCGCCTGCCGATAGGGTTTGAGCGGGGCCCGCGCACCAATCCAGATATCACGCGCTTCATTTTCAACGGCGGGATAAACCTCTTTCCCTGCCAAACGCTTGAGGTGTGCGATTGCCCGACCAAGGTGCCAGCACAAATTGGCAAGGATCAGGCCTGAATAACCATGCGCCTGACGCAAGAAACGAGAGCGCGATGCGTAGAAGTATGTCGGCATCCGCTTGCGGGCCTTTTCCAGCGCCTTGACCGGCCCGCTTCCACCCCGAAAGTGGATTGCGGTCGCCAGATCAGTCACGACTATTCGCCACCCCGCCCGCTGCGCACGCAGGCAATACTCTGCATCCTCGAAGTAAAGAAAATAGTCGTCATCCATCAAACCGATCTGATTGATCATGTCCCGGTTCAGCAAGATGCAGGCAAAACTGGCCCAGTCGATCTTATCTTCTGGCGCGCCTTTGGGCAGCGCCACCAATGAGCGTCGTAGCAACTTTGTTATGGGGCCAGTTGCCGCTGCCCTTTCAAGCTCGCTCAGCGGTGAAGCAAAGCGAAATCGGCTGATCTGCTCAGTCCCGTCATCACCTACCAACCTTGGCGCAATCATACCGGCATTAGGCGCAGAATTCGCCCTATCCATGATAGCCTTCAGGAAACCCTTCTTAAGCAAAGCATCGGAATTCAGCACAAGCACATAGGCACCATCGCTATTTGTGATGCCCAGATTGTGGCCCCCTGAAAAGCCCGTATTCTCATCCGATCTTACCAATTTTACGGGCATGTTCGGATGGGCCGCGATCCATTCGGCAATCTGTTCAGCCGATCCATCGCCCGACGCGTTGTCCACCACCACAATATCCACGGCGAGGTCGCCAATGTCGTCTAGAACTGACTGCACGCACGACAAGGTCATGTCGCCGGTCTTGTAGTTGATAATCGAGACAGAGATTTCACTGGGCATGGAAAATTCAGATCGCCTGACGTCGTTTGATCCGTTTGGTTTGGCGGGTATAGGGGCTAACTGCAACCGGGACTAGCTCTTCGGGGTCGTGTTGATCAGAACCATCGTTACCTTTCCAGTCCATGCGGCCCCAAAGCGCACCGGCGATTAACCACGTCAATGGCGTCATCGTCGCATTGGGGAGAAGATCAATCAGATTGGCACACAATACGATCGTCAGCGTCGTTGTCTCTGGTCCGACATTGTAGCGTTTTCGGCGAACATAGAAGAAAACAAGCGGTGCGATCATCAGTCCGAATTCGGACAGGTATCTTGTCCACCCACCAACACCAAAAATGATCACCCAATAGCCGTCGGTCACACTGATGTCGGTCCCCAATTCGTCGTAGACCCGCGCGCGTCCCCAGCCACCCCATCCAAACAACGGGCGTTGGTTGGCCTTTTGCAAAAGGATATCTTCGTTCTCCAACCGGAATTGAAGTGATCCAGCACGATCAGCATTGATTGAAGCCGCAATTGAGACCGCCGTATCACCAGTCACCCATCCGCGTTCACGCAAGATGGGATAGGTCAACACAATGGTACCGATGATCAGCGCCAACAGCATCTGGGTCCGTTGCGGTAGAAAAAACACGATAGGAACCAGCACGAACGCAATCGCCGCAGCCCCGAGAGAACTTGACAAAAGCAGTGTCAAAAAGATCCAGCCTGCAACCAGCCGTAGCTTTGTCCTTTGCTTCGGGAAGGCAGCAGACGCACCGACCGCTGCGATTGCCGCCATTGCAAAGAATATCGCAAGCCAAAGACCATGTTCAAGAAACACCAAAGGCCGGAAATTGCCGCCCCTCACATGCTGAATCCAGTCGTGTGGAAAGAACCCATAGACCATCCGATTAAGCTGTGGAGACATGCGAATTTCGTAGAGAGCTAGCAGGGAGTAACCCAAACCAGCCAGTGCAAGCACCATAAGCAATGTGCGATGCTGCGAAGGACTGGCCAGAAAACGGTACGCCAAGATGAACGGAATCAACTGGATCATGACCCCCAGAACTGAAGAAAATCCGTCATAGACCCTCAACCCTGGCAAATAACCAACACGGTCATCATTGGTAAGGACTGTCAGAAACGCACCCGCGACAAGGCCCACCAACATGACCCAGGCGGCAAGACTTTTCGGGATCCAACGCTGCAATGCATCAATGTTGGGTCGTTTCAGCGCAAAGAACGCGAGGAACAACGCCGTCAGCGCTGGGATCGAATCCTTGTCCAGCACCGGCAATACAGGAAGGTCCAATCCCGCAATGGAAGGCAGGATCAGATATCCGGCAATGATCGCGACAGAGATTGCGATCGGCATCCGGTACTTTTGGAACAGCACCAGCACCACTACAGGCCAACTGTAAAGAACCAACGACGCGAACATGTACTTTCGGCCCCTTTCCTAGCTGTTGAACCTGATGGCTTTGTAGCGGATTTCGGTGCGAGCTATCTCAACTTTTTGGCATTGCGAGGGCGGAAATCTGGTCCGTCACGGTGGCATCTGGGCAAATTAACCTTTGCCAGCGACCTTTGCCCTAACGATTGCAGGTCATCCTCGTCGTCTCTCCACAACAATTTTATCGAGCAGGATCACAACATGCCACAGGACAAATTTGCTGACCATTCATCTGGCCTTGAAAGCCCTGCAACCTCTGTCATCGAGGTCACACCAAGCGATACGGCGGACCTCGCGACCGTAAGCCGGGCCATTAACGTCGCCGCCAATGGCAGCGTGCGCCTAACGACGATTGATGGTGCAGTCGCCACGGTCAACATTGCCGCAGGGATCGCCTTTCCAATTCGTGCCGCCCGCATTTGGGCCACTGGCACGACTGCAACCGGCATTGTGGTCATGTCCTAATGAGCGGCATCGGATTGGGGCTTGGCCTTGGCCCAGCGCAGGGCATGTTTTCGGGCGTGTTTGATGTGCCGGGCGGCGTTCTTTCAGTTGCAACAACATCGAGCGGGACGTTAGAAATCACGGCTGAGGCGGGCGCTCTCACGATCACTGTGCTGCCGCCTTCGCCCTTTGCCGGAACTTACGAGACCACAACCGATGCATTGGCGCTGGGTCCGGTGAACCTTGTGCCGCCGGTCATTTCCGGTGCTGCAAACGTTGGCGAAGTTCTGACCGCGACGCTCGGCTTTTGGATATTTGATGCAAGTCTCGCACCACCGGTATCGACGATCCAATGGCGCAGCAATGGAACCGCCATCCCGGGTGAGACTGCGACCACGCTGACCCTGCAAAACGCGGGCGTCGATGTATCGTTGACCGAAACGCTCGATCAGCCAGGCCTTACAGCCGTCAATGCAGACAGCAACGTCGTTGTTTTGCCGTTCCCATCGCAGTTGGTCACGATCCCAACGGGCACAGTTGGTGTCGATCAAACCAATTTCCCCGTGCGTTTCGACCTGGCCGATCTGTCACCCGTCATGTGGCAAGCTCTGCGCGCCGACGGGGGTAACCTACGCGCGACAAACGCAGCGGACGATCAGTCTTATCCACTGGACATCATCTGGATCGACCCGATCCTGCAGCGCGGGACAGCCTTTGTAAGACAAGACATTCTTGCAACAGCAGATGCCGATTTCACATTGCGCGCCCGCAGCTTGTCCACACCGCTGGCCCCAACAGACGACCCGATCGGACGCAATGCGGTTTGGGCGGACTATTTGTCAGTCATTGCTTTCCCGGAACGGATCGACCGCACCGGCCAAAATGCCGTGTTCGAAACGGGCGGTTTCCCGGATAGTTATGTGCTTGAAAGGGTCAGTCCAGACATCCAGATGCATCAAGGCGTAACATGGGATGGCACGCATTGGTTTGTCGTTGATACCAACCAGATCAAAAAGTTTGATGTCGATTGGAACCTTGTTCAAACCGAAGACGACCCAATTGGACTTAGCGGCCTTTCGGCGGTCAACCACCTTGGTGACCCCTGCATTCACAACGGCGAATTGCTGATCCCGCTTGAGGTCTGGCCTTCCGGACCATTCACCAATCAACACATTGCCGTCTTTGATCCAGCAGACCTGAGCTTTGTGCGCAGTCATGACATTTCAGCAGCCGGTCGGGAGGCGTCAGCAATTGCCATCAACCCGGCTGATGGAAACCTTTATTGCACGGACTACACTGATGGTTCGAACATTCCATACTTCACGCCGACTGGCACATATCTCGGTAACTTGGCGCTGTCGCAGACCATCAATCAGCTTCAAGGGATCGTTTTCCACGACGGGAAAATGTACCTCAGCTCTGATGCAGGCGATCACTTGTACGAGGCTTTGCCGGACGGCACCGTCACACCGACCCCAGTCTTCACCTCAATGCTGGGTGGCTCATTTGAAGGGATCACGTCCGATGGCAGCGATCTTTTCGTCTTGATCGACAGCGATCCATCGTCGATCTACCGCCTCTGCCCATCTGACAAATGTGATCTACTACAGTTCGAAACCAATGCTTTGCGCGTGCAAGACCTGCCGTCGCAGGACGTTTGGACGGCCAGTGTGAGCGTGATGCCGCTGGACTTACCGCATAATGGCGCGGTGATCTCTTTGGTGCGACAAGGCGGCGAGGCGAACCGCGCGACGGCAGCGATCCGCGAATCCTCAAACCCAGACAGCTACAATGCTTGGTCAAACGCGAACGGCTGGATGGTACCTGGGGCAACGCGTCGCCCCGAAATCGCCGAAACTGTTCGCTTTTCGTATGGGTACAACGGTGCGACCGAACGAAAGTTGCTACTCGATGGCACCCCCTATGCTGTCGATCCCG
Organism: Yoonia sp. R2331; assembly: GCF_041103235.1. Classification (NCBI taxonomy): domain Bacteria; kingdom Pseudomonadati; phylum Pseudomonadota; class Alphaproteobacteria; order Rhodobacterales; family Paracoccaceae; genus Cognatiyoonia; species Cognatiyoonia denitrificans. Next base: position 17,938 of record NZ_JBGCUN010000002.1, read on the forward strand.
GTGTGACACCGCGTCCCGGCGGCGGCCAGATGATCTGGTTCACTGGCGCTGAGGACACGAACCCAACCGAACACGTTAAGGCAGTCATGTCTTTTGCATTTCTCTATGATGGCTATGCTTCGGATGCACGGCTGGCTGCGGAGTTTGCAACGCTGCATGACACGAGCAACTTCTACAACACCAACTCTGGATAGAGGCAGCGCGCATGAGCAGGAAAATTGGCCTAACAGGCATACCACAGACAAGTTCCTTTGCCATCCAAGTGGCACAGCAAGGCCGAACCGCAGCGGGGTCGACCGACAACTGGGGCGGCGGGGACAATCCATGGGGCGATCCCTCTCCCGGTGTGTCCGCGTCAATCCGGCTTGTGAAACGGTCTAACCTGCAGGTCGCGCCGGAAGGTATGTTCTTTGAGGTCGATCTTGTCGGCTTCGACACGCCGGGGCCTGTCGACCCTGATGCCTATGACCCGCAGCATCATGATGTCTACTATTTCTGGAATTTCGGCGACCCCGGCAGCACCTTCACGGCCACTGAAAATGTTATGGACCATCAGCGCGACGCCAATGTGGCCTATGGCCCGACGGCAGCTCATGTCTACAGCACCCATGGCGACTATCAGGTCAGCGTACTTGTGGTCGAACCATCAAGCGGCAAGACCACGACGGCCACGTTCGAAATTGGCGGCCCTGACGAAGACACACCGACGATCCAGAACCCTGACGATGTGTTCGCCAATGGTCTTACGATCATCGTCGATCAGACCGGGGCAGGATTACCCCAATATCCGAATGCCCACGTGCGCACGACGATCGAGGCCGCCTTTAGCTTCACCGACAATAAGGCCGGACCGTATCGCGTCATGCTGATGGATGATCAGGAATGGGACACCGCCGGTGTCGCGATGACGTCGCTCAGCCCGTCGTTGCACGTCGTCGGGTCTGGCACTGGATCGCTCCGCCCCAAGCTCAACCACGTTGGCGGATCCAGGATGATCTACTTCGTCGGCTGGGACACAAGCAATGTCAAAGACGCTGTTATCAGCGGAATCAGCTTCGAAGGCGGTTGGGACAGTACGACCGAAACCGGAACCGCAAACAACAGTTGCTTTAGCCAGTCGACGGATCAGGGCAGCTACCTCTTGGTCACCGAAACTGATGTCATGAACTTTGGCGCCCATGCCTATGTCGCGATCAGCTTTACGAACGAACTTGGCGTGCGCATCTTCCACAACCTCGTCAGTGAAGGCAGCCGGTCATACCATTTCTATGAAGAAATCAATGCACCTTGCGCCTATTTGGGGGTGCGGGCGATGTCCAACATCAATGCACTTTCTGGCGGACCGCGTCTTAATGGGCCGAGCTACCACAACGATGCTGCGATCCTGCGCTTTCAAAGTGCCAAAAACGTTGTAATCGACGGTTGCGACATCTTTGTCCGTACCGGCTGGTTCGAAAACATGTTCGGCATTCGCACACAACAGGCCGCTGTTCGCTTCGATCAACGGGGCAATCGCGGAACCCGGTTCAACGTGCAGCGTTGTAGCATCGAAGGCAGCCTTTCGATTGCTCGCATGAACAATAATGTTCAAGTGAACGTGCAAAACAACCTGATCGAACGGTGCGTGCTGGCAGGTACCGCCTTCGATCGCAGAGTGATCGTTCTGACCTATGGTGGCGCAACAATTCGCAATAACCTGATGTCCGTTCCAAACGCGCCACGGATCGATTTCTACGGCCTCTTCAATCCCAGCGGCTTTGTCCAAACAGAGCTTTATGAAGACCCAGGCGCGCAAACGGGAAACGTCGCTGAATGCGCCGCAGGGCCAATCAAGGTCTACAACAATACCTGTGTGTCCCTCATGGACGCGGCACATCAGATAAATCCGCCTGTCATCGTCTTTGAGGCGACAAACTTGGGCACATTCACAAATATCGTTGAGAGCAACAACATCCTTCACGCACCGGCAACCGGAACGCCAAGCATCGCGGCGGCGCCGCTTGTTGCCACGCCGATTTGGACGCCACGGCACAACGGCTACCGGTCCAAATTTGAACGGATCGAAGTGATCATCCCAAGCGACGTGACAGACGGCGCCAGCATCACGCTGGGGTACCCCACGGGTCGCGGACAATCGGATTATGCCGTCGTCCCTGATCTTCCACATCGCATCGGGTTGAACAGTCACAAGAACGCCAACCCCAAACATGATGTGCCGGTCACCTTTGGTTCAAGTTCGCTGACGGTCGTTAATGACACCGGAACAACCTGGCCTGCCGGTGAGGCGGTGATCGTGCTTTATTGCCCTGATAGCCCTGCCACCCACGGCAACCATGCCACCAATAACGTGCCGGTCGCGATCTACCGCCCGGACATCGGGTCTCCGGCATTGGGAAGCGCTGACGACAGCTTGCGCACCGTCGGAGATTTCTTTGGCAACTTCCGCCCCGTCCACCAATCCATGGGTGCCTTCGAGGCTGATCTGTAACCCTGCGCAAACCTGTTTGCCCGCGACGCGTCTCCCGGCATAGAGTGCCGGGAAAGCCAAACGTTTGCGGGGTTGCATGGCCAAGACGAGTGATGGGGTGCGGGTTGCCTATCTGACCGGACACTACCCGGCAGTTTCGCACACCTTCATCTTGCGAGAGGTCGAAGCGCTGCGATCCTTGGGCGCAAAGGTCCGCACCTATGCGATCCGCCGCCCCTCGGCGGATCACTTGCGTGGCACTGCAGAACAAGAGGCGGCAAGAGACACCTTCTATGTGCTGGCCACCGCAAAGCGAATAATCCCGTTGCTGGCGGCGCAGGCATTGTTGTTCCGGCAGCCTCGCACCTATTTCGCAACCCTTTTGTTGGCGCTTTCGATGCGCGCACCAGGATTGCGCGCGCTGATCTACCAGCTGATCTATTTCGCCGAAGCGACGATCATTGCTGATGACCTTAGACGCCACAACGTCACGCATCTGCACAACCACTTTGCTGACGTCAGTGCAAATGTCGCCGTTTTGGCCGCGAAGCTCTCTGATATTCCATTCAGTTTCACTCTGCATGGCCCGGCAGAATTATTTGCGCCGGAGCGTTGGAAAATTCGCGAAAAGGTGCGCCACGCGCGGTTCGTCGCCTGCATCAGCCACTTTGCCCGCAGTCAGGCGATGTATTTCTCGGACCCTGACGACTGGCCCAAACTGCGGATCATCCACTGCGGCGTGACCCCAGAGATGTACCAACATCCCAAAACACCAATGCCCGGCAAAACGCATCTGGTCTATGTCGGACGTCTGACAGCGATCAAAGGGGTTCGGGTGCTGCTCCAGGCGTTTTCCGAAGCGCTCAAAACCAACCCCGATCTGCACTTGACCATCGTCGGTGACGGTGACGACCGCGCAAAGCTGGAAACACTGTCGGCACCCGACGCAGAGAAAGTAACATTTACCGGATATCTGTCACAGGAAGACGTCGCGGCGACACTCGCAACCGCCGACGCATTTGTTTTGCCCAGTTTTGCCGAAGGCCTTCCCGTGGTCCTGATGGAGGCTCTGGCCGCAAGTATTCCCGTCATCTGCACGCAAGTCGCGGGCGTTTCAGAACTCGTCGAAGATGGCAAAAGCGGCTTCATCGTTCCGCCGGGCGATGTCGACACGCTGCGCGACCGCATCCTGAAGCTCGCTGCGGATCCTGATCTGCGGGCCAACATGGGGCAAACCGGACAAGCCCGCGTCGCGTCGGAATTTGATGTCAGAACCGAAGCGGCCCGCCTGCTGATGCTTTTTGAAGGTGACCCCGCAGGCTCTGCGCGTCCAACGCTTCCAACCGAAACTGGTGACAGCTGATGTGCGGAATTACCGGCTACTTGCAGGCACCTGGGGCGCTTTCCAGTGATCAGCGTGATGCCACCATTACCGCGATGATGGATGCGATTGCGCATCGTGGCCCGGATTCAAACGGCAGTTGGGGAGACCTTGAAACGGGCATCTGTTTTGGCCATCTGCGCCTAGCCATTGTTGATCTGACGGCTGCCGGGCATCAGCCTATGGCGGCAGCCTCTGGGCGCTATACGATCACGTTCAATGGCGAAATCTACAACCACCAACACATCCGCAAAAGCCTTTCAGACGGCGGTCATAGCCCGGAATGGCGCGGGACATCTGACACTGAAACGCTGCTTGCCGCGATTGACGTCTGGGGCATCGAAGAGACGCTCAAGCGTTGTATCGGCATGTTTGGGCTTGCGATTTGGGATCACGAAAGTCGCCACTTGACCCTTGCACGGGATCGCATGGGTGAAAAACCACTGTTCTATGGCTGGCAAGGTCAGGGGCCACAGGCGGCGTTCCTCTTTGGTTCAGAATTGCATGCGCTCAAGCAGCATCCGTCATTTGAAGGCACGATCAACCGCGATGCGCTGCCGCAATATCTGCGACACGGCAACATAGGCGAGGATCATGCGATCTTTGCCGGCATCCACAAACTGCGACCCGGCGAGATGGTCACCGTATCGCTGGCCGACCCGCTGCCAAAAACCGAGCGCTATTGGTCGATTGACGACGTCACCACACAGCCGCAGCAACACGGGCTGTCGCCGCAGACGGCGACCGACCAACTCGAAGCCCTCTTGCTGGATGCCGTCGGTCAGCAAATGATGTCTGACGTGCCATTGGGCGCCTTTCTGTCGGGCGGCATCGACTCCTCGACCATCGTCGGGCTGATGCAGCACCTCTCTGACCGTCCGGTGCACACGTTTTCGATCGGGTTTCACGAAAAACGCTACAACGAAGCTGAATTTGCAGCCGAAATTGCCGCGCACCTCGGCACCCACCATACAGAGCTTTACGTCGGCAAACAGGAGTTGCTGGACGTGGTTCCACGCCTGTCCGCGATCTATGACGAACCCTTTGCGGACAGCTCTCAGATACCGACTTATTTGGTGGCCGCTATGGCGCGGGAACATGTGACGGTCGCCCTGTCGGGGGATGGCGGGGATGAATTGTTCTGCGGCTACGACCGTTACCTGCAAGGCGCACAGCTTTGGAACAAGACCGCTAAGATGCCTGGCGTTTTGCGCAACATGGGGGCCGCTGCACTTCGCAGCATACCCGCCACCATGCTCAACCGGTTCATGGAACCGCTGCGCGCGACGCCGCAGGGCAAGGAACCCAATGGGCAACGCCTGCACCGCTTGGCGGACTATGGTGCCAGCGCCACGGTCGAAGAGCTTCATCGCAAAATGGTTGCCGTTTGGCGCTTCCCGGATCAGGCCGTGATGGGGGCAAATGCGGTCCCAAGTCTGTTGGCTGAAGACCTTCCCGACCGCGGCGATCTGGGGGTCAGCGAGCGGATGATGCAGCTGGATATGATGACCTATCTGCCCGACGACATCCTCACCAAAGTCGATCGCGCCACGATGGCTGTCGCCTTGGAATCGCGGGCACCGCTGCTGGATCACCGCGTCGTTGAATTCGCCTGTAAGCTTCCATTTGATCTTAAGGTCCGGGATGGACAGTCAAAATGGCTCTTGCGGCAAGTCCTTTATCGCCACGTCCCACGCCATCTGATTGAACGCCCCAAAATGGGGTTCGAAGTGCCGATTGGCCTTTGGCTGCGCGGCGACCTGCGCGATTGGGCAGAGGATTTGCTGGCGCCTGACCGTCTTGCGCGCGAGGGCTACTTCGACACCAACCTCATCCGCCAGAAATGGGATCAACACCAAAAAGCCAGCCACAACTGGGGTCGCCAACTTTGGGCCGTCCTGATGTTTCAGGACTGGCTCGCCGCGCAGGGCTAATCAGCCTGCCCGCGCTTTTGCGGCAAAAATCGGTGCGCGCTCTTTCTCGATCTGGGCGATGGCCTTGGCCTTGCCCATACGCAAGGCGCGCCTTTGATAACTGCGAATAAAGGCCCGCAACTGGGGATCATCATGTTGTCGGTTGCCACGCAACATCGCGCCAAAATAACCCTGCAGCATCGCCAGCCCACCCAACACAACCGGCGGGTGCCGCATCTTGTTGATCGCGGTGGCGATGAAATAGAGCGGGTCGGATCCCATGTAATGCTGCCCAAACCCGTGTCTGCGCCGCCCGGTGTAGATGCTTTGCTGGCTCGACCCCATCGGGCGCAAATGTTCGAACCGCAGACCTTCTTCGTCCCAGCTTTTCGGCGTCCAGCCCTTCATCCGCGCGGTATGGCAATCAATCCCGTCCCACATCACCTCGTGGACAAAGCCTCCGATGTCCTCAAAACAGGCGGTTGAGAAGAACTTTGTCATCCCAACCGACATCTCATCACCAGCCGTTTCCGCAACCAACGCGCCTCGGCTATTGCGCGCATAGGGCTTGCCCGAACAGGTCCCGATCCGGGGATTGTCCTGCATCCGTGCGATCAATGTCGCGAAGTAGCCAGGCGGCAAATCCAGGTCGAGGTCCAGTTTACACAAATAGGCATAGTCACTCAGCGTGACCTGATCCAAACCGAAATAGAACGCCTCAATCACTCCCGGCCCCACGGCACGATGCCCGCGGTCGGGTTTGGGTGCGACCTTGATCCAGTCGTGCTGCGCTGCGTATTCGGCCAAAATCTCTGGTGTTTCATCGGTCGACCCATCGTCGACAATCAACCACAGCGACGGCTGCACCGTCTGCGCCACCATACTATCCAGCGTGCGGCGCATATACGCCGCCTCATTCCGGCAGGGTGAAATCACGACGTAACTTGCAGGATCAGGCATCGGTGCGGTCTTCTTTTCTTCAGTCATCTGGGCCTACCAGAAACCGGCACTGGGCCGGAACATCATCCGCAAGCTCGCCAGCACATAAACAACAAAGTCAAAGCCGAAACCAAGCAAAAGCAGCGCAAACCTGCGCAGGCTCTTTTGCGACCCAGCAAAAAACGCTTTCACCCGCCAGGTCAGAAAGTGCAGCGGCACGTAGCCATAGGGCCACTTTGGCAGCTCGGCCTTGATCACATCGGGCAGCCAGTTTTCATCCACTGCGGCCCGCATCAACAACGCATGGGCTGCGTCCAGATCACCTGCCTCGCGCCGTATCTTGGCAAACAGAACCGCATTGATCGCACTGCCAATGACAATCCGAACCTGATGCCGGATCAGCTCTGGGATCGTGCGGATTGACTCATAGACGTGGTAAATCGCCTCATCCCCGTCGATCCGGTCAAAATTTTCTGGCGCGCTCAAAAGATCAGTCAGCATCATCGCACGCATGAACCCGTCTTCGACCGGCAAGCCAGCGGGCAATCCAATCTGACGCGCCATCGCACTGCGCATCACGAACAACTGCCCGCAGATGGCTGTTTTGAAATCTGCCAAGCCGCCCCCGCTGGCCCCGATGATCCGCCCAACAAGGCCGGTCGGAAGTTGATCGTGCACAACGTCCTTGATCGGGCAACTGGTGAAGGCTTGCAGCTTTGGGCGGTCTTGCAGCGCTGCAATCATGCGCCGGATGGTATCGGCCTGCGGCAGAACAATATCCGCGTCCATGAAACCCAGGATCGTCGCATCCCGGCGCGCGATATCATGAATGAAACGATGCACAGTCCGGGACTTGCCGCCTAATTCTAAATCAAGCACGGCAATCCGGTTGCCGACCGTTGCGGGCAGTTCTGCAATCGCCCCATTTGCACGACCCACAGTCGCATCGGTGCATCCGTTGGCCAGAATGTGAACGCGCAGATCCAGTATGGGATCATCGAACAGGTCCTGCCGTGCAAGTTCGCCCAATAGTGCCGCGATCCCGTCTTGCTCATTATGAGCAAAGACGCCGATGTCACATGTGGTCTTTGTGGCTGAATTCACCAAAATCGCTTTCAACGGGCCGCCTGAAATCTCGGACATTCTTGACCCAGAAACCGGCCATTGGGGAAGCACAAAGCGCTTCTATTCCATTGTTGTGCAAATTTGTTGCACACAAGTGGACAACCCACTGTTGCCAATTTGGTGAGTGATAACAGCTTTGTGCCTATCGCCGGGCTTTGGAATTCGCGTGTCTCGTGCTATCAGGCGTTTTGATCTTATTTTTGAAGGTCAATCGCCATGATGTTGCCGTTTCCCGCCGTTAAGGCCCAGTGTAGTTGACCGAATAGAGTGTATTGATGTCCAGCAGCAGCGAAATTTCCCAAAGATCTACAGCACTTGACGCATTCGCGCACAAGGGAACCTTTTGGTTGATCGTTGTTTGCGCAGCCGCAGGCGTGTTCTTTTGGGATGGTATCGGCGCGCTGCTGGAAGCGTGGCAATTGCCCGAATACAGCCACGGCCCACTGATTCCCGTGCTGTCGGGTCTGTTGTTCCTGCGCCAGCTCAAGGAATTTCCCGAACGTCCCGGCCCGATCCGCGACCGCTGGATCGGCGTCACGGTCATTCTTGCCGCCATTGCGATGGGATCGCTGGGCAAACTGTCGAATATCAACGATATCGTCGCTTATGCGCTGATCCTGTGGATCGGTGGCCTACTTCTGGTCAGCTTTGGCTGGAAGACAGGCAAACATTTCTGGCCCCCGGTCCTACACCTTGTCTACATGCTGCCGCTGCCGGGCGTGATCTACTACAAGACCACTACATGGCTGCAGTTCATTTCCTCCGAACTGGGTGTCTGGTTCCTGAAATTGATGAGCGTACCAGTCTTCTTGGACGGTAATATCATCGACCTTGGCGTCACCAAACTACACGTGGCAGAGGCATGTTCGGGCCTGCGCTACCTGTTCCCGATCCTCAGCTTTTCCTACATCTTTGCGGTGCTCTACCGCGGTCAGATGTGGCACAAGGCCGTTTTGCTGATCTCTGCCGTTCCGATCACCATCCTGATGAACTCTGTCCGGATCGCCGTGGCGGGCTATATCGTCAACAACTGGGGTCTGGCCTGGGTCGAGGGCTTTTCGCACTTCTTCGAAGGTTGGGTGATCTTTGTTGCCTGTATCCTGATCCTGTTCCTGCTGGCGCGCATTCTTCTGTACTTCAATCCGGTCAAGATGAGCCTGATCGAGGCGCTTGACCTCGACACTGACGGTCTTGGCACACAGGCCATGCGGCTGCGCCACGTCATGCCCTCTGCGGCGATGATTACATCTGCCGGCGCAATCCTCGCGGCTGTCGCCGTCTTTGCAGCACTGCCCGAACGTGGTGCTATCCGCGTCGATCGGGAATCCTTCTCAACTTTCCCCCGCACATTGGGTAGCTGGGAACAAACTGGCCCACGCCGTGTTCTGGATGCCAGCGTTGCCACTGTGCTGGGCGCGGACGACTACCATCAGGTTCAATTCACGTCACCTAATGCGGCTGCATCGGTCAACTTCTTCTCCGCCTGGTATTATGACCAAAGCAGCGGCGGCGTGCACTCGCCAGAGATTTGCCTCCCCGGTGGCGGTTGGGAAATTGCATGGCTGGAACGCACGGATGTGACCGAACAGCTTGGCAGTGCAGAGCCCTACAACATCAACCGCGCGATCATCCAAAAGGGTGAGACACGGATGATGGTCTATTATTGGTTCGAACAAAAAGGGCGCCACATCGCCTGGGACTTCTCTGCCAAACTGTGGCTGATGATCGACGGGGTTCGCACAGGCCGTACCGATGGCGCACTGGTGCGCCTGACAACGCCGATCCTGCCGAACGAAACAGACGCAGATGCCGAGGCCCGCTTGAATGACGTGTTAGTACAGGTCCAAGCCCCACTAGGGCGTTTCATTCCAGCCCAATAAGGCAGTCATATCAGTCGTTCTGTGCGCCTTTTACCTGCGCCGGGACACCGACAGCTGTGGCATTTGCGGGCACGTCCTGCAGCACAACCGCGTTGGCCCCGATGCGCGCACCTGCACCGACTGTGATCGGCCCAAGAATTTTTGCACCGGCGCCCGCATAGGCGCCCGCCTTGACATGAGGGGCGCCACCTTCCGCCAATTGTCCCAACGTCACTTGCTGCATGATCAGGCAATTGTCGTCCACAATCGCGTCACGATGGATCACAACACCGGTCAAATGCGGAAACCGGGCCGTGGCTGCGATTCTGGCGTCTCTGTCGATGTCCGACCCGCTGATAACCGTCCAGAACATGAATCGTAGCTTTCCCCAATTGCAGGCCAACCGCGCGAAAGGCCCCGATCCATCCCGCCCACGTTGATAGGCATGCATGGCCGCGATCAGCTTTCGGTCCTGATGGTTCAGCAGAAACATGTGTGACTATAGGTCCACAAAGGTTGTTGGCGAAAGATGCGGCAGGTCTTTCGCAATCTGGGCATCAAGCCGATCCATAAACGCATAGCGCTTGCGGTAAAGCGACCGCTTGTTGGCCTTGATCGCTTCAATCTCGCGCCGCGCTTGCGTGACCTGCAAAGAGTAAAACATCTCGTCCTGTTTGATCCCGCCGCGTTCTTCCCAAATCGTATCATAGTCCGGTGTCAGGTCCTTTTTGCCAAAGAACGGATGTTGATGATGCCGGTGGGCCTGCGTGACGGCCGCAATCTGGTCAACTTCAATCGCGCGGCATATCATCCGCAGCACATCAATCAGAAAGTCCCGTGGACGCAGCCCATAAAGCGCCTTTGTCAGGTCCCGGTAAAGGCCGAGCGATTCATTCGTCTTGCGCCCCTGCAAGCCGCCAATCACCGCCTGCAGCGGCCCCTCGCCGGTGCGAAACAGCGAAAACGCCAGCGAATAGGCGCGGAAATCGTCTACAAACAGGTTCACCGCCAACCCGCCTTCGCGCATCAGCCACTTGGGCTGGTCAATCACCAGTCGCAGCCCTGCAAACTCATCCGCCAGATCGCTCAGGATCAGCTTTTCGTGCAACCCAAACCGCCACGGTGGGCCAAGCGCTGCCGCAGCATCGTAATGCGCCACAAACCGCGCGATCCGCGCGTCCGGTCCCCAGCCCGCGCATTGGTACGGCCAAAGCAGAATACCGGCCATCTGCGGACGCTCCCGCATGGCGTCCGCCAAAATCGACCCCGGTGTCGGGTCCAGCAACGAAACAGCACTGGCACGATGCGCAAAGGCCGCCTGCACAAATCGCGCCTTGAGGCGCAGATCACCAAATCCCAAACCTGGAAAACTGGCGTTTGCGGCGCGGATCGTGCTGGCAAGAAATCCCGCCACGCTAACCGTTCCCAAACGGGTTTGAATAGCGCCCCAGCTTTTGCTTGATCAGCAACCAGATCACCGGCGGTTGCTCGACGAAATACCGTCGCCAGCGCTGGCGCGGCTCTTTGATCACGCGATAAAACCATTCCAGCCCAACGTTCGTCACCCAAGGTGCCGGGCGTTTCAACGTTTCGGCCTCATAGTCGATGGTCCCGCCCAGTGGCAAAAACAGCTTCACCTTTGGAAACCGGTCACGATATGCCACGATGAACTTTTCCTGACGCCCGCCGCCCAGCCCCACCAGCAACGCTGTCGCGCCAGACGCGTTGACCGCCTCGGCGATCCTGTCGATTTCCTCGGGCTTGCCATCAAAATCAAATGGCGGCGCATAGGTGCCCGCGATGATCTCGCGCCCGACCTTGCCATTGATCCGCGCCGCCGCCTTGTCAGCCACCCCCGGCAACCCACCCAGCAGGAACACCGTCACATCCGGGTTGTCCTTGTGGTGCATATAAAACCGCGGAAAGTAGTCCGATCCCGACACACGTTCGCGCACAGGCGTTCCCATCAGTTTCAACGCGGCATACAGGATCTGACTGTCGCAGGTGATCAGATCAAACTGCTGAAACGCATCATAAAACGACCGATCACGCTGTAGCTTGATCAGCATATCGCTGTGAAGGGTCAGCATCAGACCCTCATCAAAATCGGCTACAACCTCGTCCATCGTCAGGTCGTGAACAAAGACGTTCAGCAGCTGCCGCTTTTCGGCATTGGTCACACCGGCGGCGCGGTTCGTCTTGGGCTCGGCGTTGGTCAAATCGCTATCCGTCACTACTGCTTTACCCGCCTGTAAGCATGAAATTGGGGGTCACAACAACCCATCGCCTCTGCAGGTCGTTAATTCGTTGCCGCCGAAACCGTGGTGTTCAGTAATGAGGGTGTGATTTGCTGGATGACGCGGTTCCACCGGGTCACAGGTTGCTCGGCCACAAAAATCACATCGTCAGGGCGCAACTCGAACCGGGTCGCAAGCGTGAAATTCGCCGCATTACGCGCATCCAACTGCCAAGCCGTTACCGCGCCAAACTCACGCGGATCGGGCGAGGCGCGCAACACGTAAATCTGGCTGACATCGCCGGTTTTTAGCGGAATCCCTTCGCCGCCATCAAACAGCGCATCAGCCAAGGTCGCCTGCTGCTCGTAAGGTAGGGCATAGCGCGTCTGCTGCCCCACTTCGCCAGACAGATAGACATAGTCGCGGTCAACTGCCCCCAAATCGGTGCGGGTGCGGAAATTATCGCGCGCTTCATTCAGATTGGCGCGTCGCAAAGCCACCTCTTGCGTCAACTCGTTCAGCGCTGACACCCGTGACTGCTGGCGCAATTGGGCCAAGGTGATCTGTTGCTCAAAATAGGCCTGCGCCTGTGACAGCTCGAACGCCGTATCAACAAAGACCGCATCCCCGGCCACCAGCCGGATATTGCGCAGGCGCGGATCACTGAACAGGTTGTTCAATGGAATCTGATATAGCGTCCCATCCCGATACAGCCGGACAGAGGCGAAATCCTGATCCTCGACCGTGATGCCGCCCGCAAGTGACAGCACTTGATCCAACAGAACCGGCGTCAGCGCAATCGGCACCACCGTCGGGTTCGACACTGCGCCGCCAACAGACACTTTGCGTGAATTGAATTCCGCAATCTCAAGGCTAAAAGTTGGGTCGATCTGGTTTTCGACCAAACGCTGGAACAACTCCGCCTCGGCCTCGTCAATGGTCAGACCGGACAGGCGCACCCGCCCGACATCAGGGATGTTGATCGACCCGTCGTCCTGAACAGTATAGCCCTGACGCGCGTTTTGCGCGGCCAGCAGGCCGGACAATTCCTCAACAGTATTGCCGACACGCGGAACAGCCAGCAGCACAACGTCACCGACGCCAATCTGGTAAGGCCCCGGATCAACCGCAGGCGGTACCCGCAGTTCCAACGCGCCGGGTCGTGCAGGATCATCCAGCACCGGCGCCGGTAACGCACCAGCACCGCGCAGACCCGAACCGCCTCCGGCAGTGCCCGAAAAGATCGCAGGCAATGTGCGGGGCCGGTAAGGCGCGCTGTTCGCAATCAGCACGCTTTCACCCGTCAATAGGGCGACCCGCACCTGCGCATCCCCCGCATTAATCGCAGGGCTGTTATAGGCCACACCGCAACTTGCCAGTGCCGCGACACAGCAGATCATCATCAGTTTACGCACGCGTCGTCTCCTTCGGGTGTGGTCTCATGGCACAATACGGAATGTCAGGATACCTGCAAAGTCACCAGCCCATTGGCGGGACTGCACGATCTGGCCTGTGCCATCAATCCAGTAGAGGTTCAAAAAGGTCTGGTCCTGGCTCGCACAGTCCTCGCCGATCAACCGAGTTTGAAGCGTCGCTGCGCCAAAAGTCAGCGCGCGTGGGCCGCGATCTTCAATGTCACAGATATAGGCGCGGCGTACGGGCCGGTTCTCGCCATCCAGAAACGTGTGAAAGCGGGTCACCCGTCCGGTGCTGCGCTGCAATACAATCGCCAGAGGCTCGGACACATCAGACCCCAGCATATCGCCGCCCAAACCGCGTGTTGCCACCAGCATCCCGCGGTTCAGGGTCAGACTGGCACCATCTTGCGACACCCATGTTGCATAGCCGTCCCGCACAGTGTCGCGCACCACAACGGTACCTGCGCGCTGCGACAACAGTCCAACCTGCAAACGTGGCGCACCCGCTTGGGCCAACGCCGCAAAGCCGGGATCAACCGCCGGCGCCCGTCCCGGCAGCGGCAGCGCGCCGCAGGCCGTCAAAGCGGAAAGACCAATCCAGAGTAGGGTTCTCCTGATCATCGCCAGAATAACCCCCAACTGTCTGACAGCTCTGCACCGCGCGATGCGCGCGTCGCGTCATATAGCCGGGTGCCCACATCCAACCGCGCGCCACCATCGCGCAAAACAGGCCGGATCGTCTGCGAGATGCTGCGCTGGGTCGGCTGCCCGGTAAACCAGCTTACCGGCACGGTGACCCGAATGCCCTTGTCAAATGACCCTTCGCCGAACTCTTCGAACGACACATCGGTCAACGTAAAAAACGCCCCAATCCGCACGCCGTTGTTGAACGCGCGGTCAAGCGTAACGGTCGCACCCCAATCACCGGCAAGGTATCGCCCGGCATCGACCTGCCCATAATACCCGTTGCCAAAGTCATAATAGGCAGAGGCATGGCCGGTCAGAACGTCATAATCCTGAAACCCAAATCCACCGTCAAAGTCACGCTGGCGGGCATAGTTGACCTCGCCCCCCAGCGCCAAACGGCTGTCGATCGGATACCACAGCACCTCGGCTGAGACGCCGCCAAACATCTGCTCCAGATAGCCTGCTGTTATCCGGGCAAACACGTCCTTTTGCGGATGCGCCAGATAGGTTCCGGTCAACCGCGTCAAACGCGCATTGTCACCGCTGAAGTATCGGACTGCATCTGACCTGACTTTGGGCAAAACGGAATCGGACTGCCGGGTCGACTCGTCAATCGTGCTGTAAAGCGGCTGACGCACCTCGCCAGCCAACACTAGGCCCGGACGCGGCGCGTAGAACCCTGTCAGCTTAAGCCCGGTTTCAAACCGAAACGGGTTATCAGGATCAAAAAGCGATGGTGTAAAATAGACCCCCCAGCCCAGATTGCGCCCCGGATAAAGCCCGGCAAGCTCTCCGGCGCGGTCCATTGCGTAAGCATCGGTGATCTGCGCGCGGGCCAGTGACCGCCAACTGCTGTCAGGGCTGAATTCAAGCTCTTCCAGATCGCTGCGCTGCAAGGTGACGGTGCTGATCGGCAGGCCACTGTTGACGAAAGTAACCTCAAACTGCGCAACCTCCGGGTCAACCCGGTTTGCCAGAACCCGCGCTGTACGACCCAGCGCCTGCGCCGCCGCGCCGTAGCGAGTATTGACCACACGTACCTGAGCCGTGTTTCCAACAATCGCAAAATTTTCCAGCGTCACTCCCTGCGCCGCCAACGCAGACCGCAATGTCGGCACTCCATCGGCCATCCCTGTAGCGCGCGGGGCCAAGGCCGGTGGCGCATCCCCACGCCCGCCGGGAATCGCGGGCTTGGCGGGGTCAAACACATAGCTCAGCGACAGGCCAACATCGCGGCCATAAAGCGAATAGGCCCCAATCGTTACCCCATTGTCGAACGCGTATTGCGCGCCGAAGTTCAAAGGCGATGCCACGCGGCCCAATCCGCGCTCTTCTTCCTTGGTGTAAAGGTCCGGCGAATACTCAGCCACAAACGTCAACTGATCCGTCACATCCCAGCTGATGCCCGCAAAGGGTGATACATCACCGCGAAACCACGCGCCGAAATCCACCTGGCCGGTTGTTGCAATCCCGCCTGCGGCGGCGTCAGGACGGGTCTCAAACCGCGCATCAATCCCGCCAAAGGGCGATGCAAAGCTGTTACGCCCCGCAAGCCGCCCCCAGCCCAGACCGCCGGTGACCGTGATGTCGGGCGAGATCGCCTTGGTCGCCACAAGGTATTCGCTGCTGAAAACGCCCGTCCCGCCAAAGTCCCGCAACCCTACTGCAATCGCAGGCCAGCGCGCGGTTTCGCGGCTGATCTGATAGCTCAGATCGAAACTCCGGTCGAACCGGTCCTCACCGCCAAAGTTGAATCCACGGATATAGCTATAGCGGAAAACACCCTGCAGGCGCGGCGTGATCTGAAACGCCAGTGTATTGCGCAGCGTGTCCCCAAACCCCGCAGTGGTGAGTGCCACCTCTCCGTCGTTCAACACATAGGCGTTTGGCATGTCGATCAGGCCGGGCGTGCCATAAAACGACAAGGTGTCAGCCGCCACAGGCGAAGCCGCACCAAGCACTGCCAAAACAGGCCAAATCCGATGTGTCGCTTGCGCGATCATACTGCCCCCACGTCGCTGCCTGCACTGCTTACCACGCCTGTCAGACAGGTCTGCCCATTTCTGCCGCCACCCGTTTCACTCGGCTGGAAATTGCGCCACAATGGCAACAAGTTCAATTTTCGTGCGGACCCCACATGCGCCTAATGAAACGTCTATGGCCGGCCCGCCAGTCCAACCGAACAGTCCCGATTTCCGTGGACCCGCCCTGCTTTGTGATCGGGGATGTGCATGGCTGCGCGGATCTGCTGGCAAAGATCCTTGATCGCGCGCCCCCTGACGCTGACCTGATCTGCGTCGGCGACTACGTGGATCGCGGCGACCACTCTGCCGACGTCCTTGGAATTTTGCAGGCACGCCCTGACATCACTTGCCTGATGGGCAACCACGAGGCGATGATGCTCAAGTTTCTGGATAATCCCATTGGGCCGGCAAACCGCTGGCTGCGTTTTGGCGGTCTGCAAACCCTTGCCAGCTTTGGCGTCACAGGTGGCGCGGAAACCGACGACCCCGATCAGCTGACGCGGCTATCAGAGGCATTGCGCACCGCCATGGGCACCGCTCTGATTGACTGGCTGCGCGATCTGCCGTGCCAGACCTTGCGCGGCAACGTCATGATCACCCATGCAGGCGCGGACCCCGCCCTTGCCCCCGCCGATCAGGACGACAAGGTACTGATCTGGGGCCACCCAGACTTTGCCAAACGCAAACGTGACGATGGCCTGTGGGTTCTGCACGGCCACACGATCGTCAACATGCCTGAGGCGCGCAACGGGCGCATCGCCATTGACACCGGCGCCTATGCCACCGGACGTTTGACCGCGGCACATCTGACGCCCCAAGGCTGTACCTTTGTCGAGGTTGATCGCCACGATGACTGACCCGCAGGCTATTCTCCCGAACTTCCTGATCGCCGGGGTCCCCAAGGCCGGCACCAGTTCTGTCCACGGCTGGCTTGCCGATCATCCCGACTGCGTCGGCTCAATCGAGAAAGAAACCTATTTTCTTGTCGACCCCGGCACGCATATGCACCGTCCCGACAGCCACATTAGCGGCGGGCTTGCAGGTTATGCCGCACATTTTCCGCCCGTTGATCAGGCCCGGATCGTCATGGAATCCACCCCCGGCTACATCTGCAGCGACACCGCCCGCAGAACCTTGGCAGACATGCCCGGCGCGCCCAAAGTGCTGTTCATACTGCGCGAACCGGCCGACCAGATTTACTCGCTCTTTCGCTACTTCCAGAACAATTGGGACTGGATCCCAAGCGACATGACCTTCTCCGCGTTCCTCGCAGCCTGCCGCGCTGGTACGCATGACTTCAAAGGCAATGAACTGGCCCGCGACTGCCTGATCAACGCCGCCTACGTGGACCACCTCAGGGCATGGCAAACGGCAATCGGGTCAGGGCGGATGAAGGTCATGCTGTTTGATGATCTGTTGGCCGATCAATCGGCGTTCCTGAAATCAATCTGCGCATGGCTTGAAATCGAACCGTCATTTTTTGACGACTACGCATTCCCGCGTGCCAATGAAACTTACGCGCCTCGCTCGCGCGGGCTGCAATCTCTTAACATCGCCATCCGCAACCGCCTGCCCAAAGGTGCGGCCTACAACGCCTTGCGCGGCCTTTATCGGCGGCTGAACACCCGCGCTCCAGATGCGGCATCCGATGCGGATGATCACGCATTGGCCCAGCTGCGCCGCGACTTTGAAGCCGCCAACGCACAGTTGGCCAAGGCCTTTGATCTTGACTTGTCCCGCTGGTCTGATCGCTAGCGATTATCGCACGGCAGCAGGTCCCAAAGATCACCCGTGATCGTTTTAACGATGCCGATCTCTTCTTCGGTCAGCATGCCCTTCCATGCGACATTTGTCGCCTTGGCACTGCGTTCAAAGTCATGAACCTGTCCTGCCCGCGCATCTTGCTGCGCGGACCCCTGCGCGCGTTTCGCAATCAACGCCCGCGCGCGCGCTGGCATCTTGACGCCCAGCCAATCGAATACCTCATCGTATCCGCTGACCTCGTCCGCACCCAAAGCCTCCATATCCAGCAAGTAGAGGGCCTGCCGGTCCGCCTTTGGCATCTTGGCAAAGCGGTCATGGATCAGCCGCCACATCAAAGCACCTGAACCAAGCGGGCTTGCTCCGTAGGTTGCGACCTGCTCCTCAAACCCGGGCAATGGGCCGAAATGCTTAGCGTAACGCAGATATACCTCTGCCACGCGCGACGTCCACCCTATCCGTTTAAAGCTCGCAGCATGGGCCAATGGTGGGCGGATCGTCATCACCGTCTGGTAGTTGTGCGCCGCACCATGCTCAGCGCAAAAGGTCGCAAACGGGTCCTTCCAGATCAGCGTTCGCACAAACGGATCGTATCGGAACAGCCGATAGCTATGCTGCGCTTGCGTCCCCAGTAGCCTGTAGACGAGCGCCATCTTCGCGCTATTGGACGCGCGCCGTTTTGCTTGCCCCATCCGCAATTTGCGCCCCATCAATCTGTCGACAAACGCGCCAAGCTCAAACTCCGGTTCTTGGGGAAATGCAAAGCTATGCGGCACGGACAGATCGCCGTTTGGTCCCATCGGCTCGTACACCATCCGTGCGCGCGGCAGCCGGGACAACAGATCACCCACTGGTGTGGTACCCCCGCGCGGCGCGCCCGTCACCAGGATCATCCGCTCAGGGCGTTGCATCTGCATCACCTGATTGCGGTGTTGAAGGACGGGTCATCGACCATCCCAGAACCGCCAGCCCCAGCACCAGCCGGATGACGGACACCCAAAGGATCACCCAAGCGGCACCTGTCACGCCACTCGCCGGGATGAACAAAAAGGACAACCCAATCGCCGCAACAAGGCAAATGCCATTGACCCACATCCGCAGCCAAAAGTGATGGCTGGCAAGCATCGTGTATTGCGTCACACCCATGATCAGCTGCAACGCTGCGGTAACGGCCACCATCAGGATCAGGAACAGATCGACATAAGCGGCCCCATAGACCGCCGCGACAACCCATTCCCCGACAGCATAAGCCCCGGCAATGATGAATAGCCCCAGCACCGCGTTTGCCGCCAAAACGATCCCGGTGATCCGCCAAAAGCGCGACCGGTTGCCAGACGCCTCGGCCTTGGCCATCCGCGACACCGAGGCCTGAGAGATGCTGCGGATCACCGTCTGAATGGCGGTCAGGAAATAGTAAATGGCCCCGAACAAGCCCAGCGCCTCGAACGACACATATTCGGCCAGCACCAACCGCGGCACATAAAGCGAAACCACCTGCAAGACGCCCGCAATCGCCAACGGCAACATCCAAACCATCAGCGCCAGCGCGCGCCGGACCTTCGGCAAGTCGATCCGCCCCAACCCAAAGGCGACCCCGTCGCGGGCAAGCGGCCTCCGCTCGGCCAAAATCAGGACAACCGCCCAACAGATGGACTGCGCAACAAACCCGGCACCGACGCTGCCAGTGAATGCAAAAACGACGCCAAAGCACATCACCCCAAGCAGCCCGCGCAAGACCTGACTGGTGACAATTACATCGAACCTCCCCCGCGTCTGCGCGATGCCATAATGCAAAAGCGATTGCGTATGCGGCACTTTGGTCAGCACCAAACCCAGAGCGGCAAAAACGACCGCACCGGGCCGGTCGCCATAAAAGCCAAGGATCACAACGCCCGACAATAAGACGGCGGTGGTGTTCATCATGATCCGCAACAGCATATAGTCATGATCACTGTGCCCACCACGCACATCGACGGACCGGGCATCCCGCAGCGACAATCCCGTCAGCGCAAAAATGGGTGTAACAATGGCAGCGGCCAACGTCACATAGCCCACCTGCTCGGGCGATCCCAGACGCGCCACCACAATGATGATGAACCACTGCGCCGCTGCAAAAACCAGATTGCCCGTCAGGGTTCTGCTGATATCGCCAAGCAGCCCCTTCTCTTTGCGTTCAGCCGTCAAGACTCGGCACCCGTGACGCTCTTCCAAATGGAAATGTCCGGTGCACAAAGTGTGGCGATCCTTGCGCGCAGTTCGGGTGTGATTGTCGTGTCATGCGCAGGTCTGGCGGCACCTTTGCGGTTCTCGTGGCCCAGCTTGATCCGGACACCCAAGGCCCCCCTCAACTGCGCCTCAAAACCGGGCAAATCATCAAGCCGCCCGACCACATCCATCTTCTTCAAATTTGCAACAGCCGCCGCGACCGATGCATCGCTGGCGAAATCGGACCCAACTGGCTGCGCGCTGAAATACTCGCCATAGGTCGCGCCCATTTGACGCGCGCGGGGTGTATCCAGAAACGCCTCCAACGGTTCATCAATCCGGCCAAAGGCCCCGTCCCGCTGATACGACCAATTGTAATGCGAAATGAACCGCGCGACCGGCTCGCGCAGCAAGGTGACGAACTTGTAGCGATCCGCGAAATGATCGTGTGCGGTCTTGCTGAACCGCACATGCAGCGACACGCACCGCACATCCTCGGCCATCAGGTACAGCATCATCTGCTCGCGCAGATCCAACACATCGACCAGCATCGCCTCTCGGTCCGTGCGGCCCGTGAACATCTCAAACGCGCGAAAGCTCTCTTCGGGTTTCACCGTGGCCTGGCTCAGCAGATACCGCTTGCGCAGCGCCCGCCCGGCAGAGGTTCCACCGCATTTGGGCACATGATGAAACACCACGCGCTGCGGGATCGTGCGATCCTGCAGCGCTTTCAGTTGGCGTTTCGCGGTGTCAACAATGCCCATTCCGGCCCTCTGCGCTTGCCCCATGCTGCATAAGCAAAATGGACGCGCGGGCAAAGGGTCAATCAACGCAAGTTAGACATAGCGATTGACGATGTTTTCCAGCTTTTCCTGCGCGCCCGACACCGGTTGCGGGTTCAAATTGGCCGCTTCAGCTTGTGCTGCGATCCCATCCAAGGTCTGGCCTTGCGCCAAATGCCCGGCTGTTTCCCAACCGGCGTAGCGCGCGCGGCGCGGCGCTTCCAGCGCGTCATCCTCGATCATGCGGGCCGCTGCTTTCAGGCCGCGGGCGCAAATGTCCATGCCACCCGCATGTGCGGCAATCAGGTCTTCTGCATCAAGGCTCTGCCGACGCAGCTTGGCGTCAAAGTTGGTGCCACCGGTGGTGAACCCACCTGCTTGCAAAACCTCGTAATAGGCCAGCGCCGCCTCGGGCGTGCTGTTCGGGAACTGATCCGTGTCCCAGCCAGACTGATAATCATTCCGGTTCATATCAATGGACCCGAAAATGCCCAGCGCCCGCGCCATTGCCAATTCATGCTCGAACGAATGACCTGCCAGAATGGCGTGACCTTGTTCGATATTGACCTTGACCTCATCTTCCAGCCCGAACCGCTTGAGGAACCCGTAAACCGTGGCCACGTCAAAGTCATACTGATGCTTTGTCGGCTCTTGCGGCTTGGGTTCGATCAGGATCGCGCCTTTGAAGCCGATCTTGTGCTTGTATTCCACAACCATCTGCAAAAAGCGGCCCATCTGTTCCAACTCGCGGGACAGATCGGTGTTCAACAGGGTCTCATACCCTTCGCGACCACCCCACAGCACGTAATTCTCACCCCCCAGCCGGTGGGTTACGTCCATGCAGGATTTCACCGTGCTGGCACAATAGGCAAAGACATCCGGGTCCGGGTTGGTGCTGGCACCGGACATATAGCGCCGGTTGGAAAACATATTTGCGGTGCCCCACAACAGCTTTGGCCCGCCCGCTTCCATCTTGGCGGCCATGTAATCTGCCATCTCGTTCAGCCGGTCATGACTTTCCTTCAGACTGCCACCTTCTGGCCGCACATCATGGTCGTGAAAACAATAAAATGGCACACCCAGAATGCGGAACATGTCAAAGGCCGCATCGGCCTTCAGTTTCGCCAGTTCCATCGTGTCCGCCGGAAACCACGGGCGTTCAAACGTCTGTCCGCCAAAGGGATCGTTCCCTTCCCAGACAAAGTTGTGCCAATAGCAGACCGCAAACCGCAGGTGCTCTTCCATCCGCTTGCCCATGACAATCTCGTCAGGGTTATAGTGGCGAAACGCCAATGGGTTGGTGCTGTCTTCGCCTTCAAACGTTACTGCGGGGATGCCGTCAAAATAGCTCATGGTGTGTTCTCTTTGATAAAGATGTTCAGGGGGATGTCGCCATCGGTCACGGCCACAGGGCGGCCTGCGGACAGGTCGCGCATCAGGGTTATCGCGCGGCGGGCCGCGCGGGCGGGGTCTTGATCAATCACCAGATCAAACAGGTCGTCATGCAGACCGTTGCGGGTCTGCGGGGTAAGCTCATGTACGATCACAGTGGGGCGCGGACCGTCGTGCGCCCGCAAGGCGTCGGCCAGACCCCGGTTTCCGGCGCCGGTGTGATAGATACCGGTTAACGGGTCCGTTAACGCGCGGCGGGTAATTTCATTGATCCGATCCGGTTCATCATATCCTTCGACCACCGGAAGAACCTCGATCTGCGGATAGTAATCCCGCATGATCTGCTGAAACCCCATCAGACGCTCCATATGGTCACGTGCGGCCATCGACCCGACAATGACTTTCACAAGCCCCTGATCCTGCTTCATAAATCGGCCCATAAAGCGGGCGGCGGCGCGACCTGCCGCAAGATTGTCAATTCCGACAAACGCGCGTCGCTCGCTGCCCGGCAGATCAGACACCAGGGTAATCACCTTGACCCCGGCCTCTGTCAGGCGCGTCACCTCGGCGCGCACCGCAGGGCCGTCAGGCGCCATGACGGCCACGCACCCATATGGGTTGTGCATAAGATGTTGCAGGGTTGTGGCTGTTGCATCCGTATCAAAGGAATTTGAGGTGCGTTCCTCAAAATCAATGCGATCGGCCTGCAATCGCTCCGCTTCTTGTTGCAACGAAAAGCGTAGCCGCTCCAGAAACGCGGTCGGTGCGCCAGGCAGGACGAATGTGAACTTTTCCGCCCGCTTGCGTGACAGGTTGGCCGCTGTCTGATCCCGGACATATCCGGTCTTATCAACGGCATTCAGCACTTTTTCGACAGATTTCGCAGCCACGCCGCCACGATCGTTCAGAACGCGGTCAACGGTCGCAAGACTGACTTTGGCTGCGGCGGCAACATCATGAATGGTCGGGCGGGGCATGGAATCTCCTCGCCGACCGCCCTATCATTCAAAAATGAGGAACGTCAATCATTTTTAAGAATTCGGCGCATTGTCCGAATTTGATGACGCCGCCCACAGATTGATTGCTTGATCGGAGGCGATCCGGTCAATTTCATCCAATTCTTCTTGTGAAAACAACAAGCTATTCACCGCACCAGCACAATCCTCAATCTGGCTTGGTTTGCTCGCACCAATCAACGCCGTGGTGATCCCTTCGTCCCGCAAGACCCATGCAATCGCCATCTGCGCCAAAGTCTGACCTCGGCTTTTTGCCAATGAATCCAAACTTTTAATCGCTTCAATCGCCTGATCCGTAATCAGCCCCGGTGCCAATGACTTGTCCTGCGCGGCGCGGCTGTCTTCTGGAATGCCATTCAGGTATTTCTTGGTGAGCATCCCTTGCGCCAAAGGCGTAAACGCGATCGACCCAACCCCCAAGTCCTGCAACGCGTCCTTTAGCCCATCGGTTTCGACCCACCGGTTGAACATGTTGTAGCTGGGCTGGTGGATCAGACAGGGCGTACCTAAGTCGTTGAGAATGCTCACAGCTTCGCGCGTTTTTTCGGTGTTGTAGGAACTGATCCCGGCATAAAGTGCGCGTCCTGAGCGCACGATATGGTCCAATGCGCCCATCGTTTCTTCGAGCGGTGTATTGGGATCAAACCGATGGGAATAGAAAATGTCGACGTAATCCAGCCCCATGCGCTTGAGCGATTGATCACAACTCGCAATCAGATACTTGCGGCTACCCAACTCGCCATAGGGCCCCGGCCACATATAATACCCGGCCTTGGAAGAGATGATCATCTCATCCCGTAACCCTTTGAAATCCTCAGCCAAAATCGAACCAAACGCATGTTCAGCGCTGCCCGGTGGCGGCCCGTAGTTGTTGGCAAGGTCGAAATGGGTGATCCCATGGTCAAACGCCGTGCGGCACATGGCACGCTTGACCTCGTGCGGCGTATCGCCACCGAAATTATGCCAAAGCCCAAGGGATACGGCGGGCAGTTGAACCCCCGATCGTCCGCATCTGCGATAGGCCATGCGATCATAGCGATCAGCGGCAGGTTGATAGGTAGACATACGGCAAACTCCGGTTCGGGATCAGACCCCAATCATCGCGCCACAGCAGTCAGTTTCAAGCACTATTCCGCAGCGATGTCGCTCAGCTCTGCTGCTGCGTCAATAAGGGTGTCCAGATGCCCCTTCAGTGACGCCAATGTGTGTCGCTGCACAGGCGCGTGGACCGAAAGCGTCGCCAGCAATCGACCGCGCCGATCCTTCACAGGCACCGCAATTGCAGACATACCTTCCATGAATTCTTCATTGTCGGTGGCATATCCGTTCTCGCGAGACGCTGCCAATTCCTGACGCAAAATCCCGGTGTCGGTGATGGTCTTTTTGGTCATTTGCCGTAAGGCCAGACTGTTCAGCAACCGATCCAGATAGTCGCTGCGCAAACAGGACAAATGCATCTTGCCACTGGCCGTGCAATGAAACGGCACCTGACTTCCGACAGGCAGGTTGATCCGCAACGGCCAATGCGTTTCAACCCGGTCCAGATAGAACATGCCGTCCCGGTCCGGTATCGCCAGATTACAGGTCTCGCCCACTTTTTCAGCCACACGCTGCAGCACGGCCAGGCGCAAGGCCCGCACCCGTTCGGATGTCATCGTGTCTACCGCCAGCCGCCGCAATCGTGGCCCCGGCCCATAGGACCGGCCGTCAATGTCGCGTTGCAGAAAACCCTGCTGCTCAGCTGTGGCAAACAGGCGGTGAACCGTGGGTTTTGGTAAGCCCAGCACGTCGTTCACCGCCGAAGGTGTGACCGGCACACCTGCGCGGACCACCTCTTCGATGACTGCCAAAAGTCGCAAGTTCGTGGGAATTTGCCCTCGTTCTGTTACGCTTTGGTCATCTGGCATCTTTATTCCCTAGCGGGCCGGAAGCAGCGACAGCGCCAATGACGGTGTCAGTGCGACGATAATCCACACACTGATCAATGAAATCAGGTAAAGTGAGCTAAATGGCAAGAGCCTAAAGTACGGCACACCCGTCACACCCGACGCCACATAGAGGTTCAAGCCATACGGCGGCGTGATAAAGCCGATGGATGCACCCACCAGGAAAATCACCGAAAAGTGGACCGGATCCACCCCAACAGAGGCTGCAATCGGCGCAAGAATCGGTGCCAGAATGATCGTCACCGGCAGTGATTCAAGTATCATGCCCGCCACAAAGACCATCGCCATCGCCGTGAACAACACCGGATAATAGCCGCCCATGCTGGTCACAAAACCACCTATGGTTTCCTGTGCACCCATCGAGGACAGCACCTGCTGCATCACAACCGACACCGCGATCAGCGGGGCCAGAATACCCGTGATCTGCGCGGAACGTACCACGATGGACGGGATTTCTGGCAAGGTGAAGCCTTCTACCACGAACATCGATGTCACCGACCGCTCTGATACAGGCGTGTCGGAATCTGTACCCATGATCTTGTTCAACGGATAGCTGATCAAACCCACGATTACACAGAAGCCAACGGTCACACCTGCCGCCTCTGTAGGTGAGAATTTGCCAGTATAGATGCCCCAAAGCACCAGGCCGATGGCAAAGAATCCCAGCCACGCGCCAATGGCGGTTTTGATCACCCGCATCGGGCTGAGTGCGATCAGATAGCCCCAGCCACGGATCGTGCAGATCACAAAGCACATCACCATCATCGCCAGCACCATCAGCGTGCCGGGGATGATCCCTGCAACGAACAGATCAGAAATCGGCAAGTTCAGCAAAAAACCATAAACGATAAAGATGATCGACGGCGGGATGATGATCCCCACCGTACCACCGGCGGCTGCCGTCGCGGCAGAGAACCGCTCGTCATAGCCACCCTTGACCATCTCTGGGTGCAACATAGAGCCGATTGTCGCCGTCGTGGCAGAGTTCGAACCCGAGATCGCAGCAAACAGACCACAGGCCCCGATGGACGCCATCGCCAGTCCGCCGCGCAACCAGCCCAAACAGGAATAGGCAAAATCCGAAAGCCTTCGCGCAATGCCAGACTTGTTGATCAAGTCACCTGTCAGGATGAAGAGCGGCATTGCCAACAGGGCAAAGCCCTTGCTGAACACGTTCAGCAATTCGTTCCCGATGTTGTCGACCGGCAGTCCAATAACAAACGAACAGCCCAGCACCCAATAGAAGATGACCAGCAACACAGGCGTGCCCAGCATGAACAGCAGCGTAACTGCCAACGAGATTATCGTGATCCAGGTTCCGTCAGTCATCACACATCTCCTCCGATCACGGATTGTTCGATCAGCGGGTCACCCCGGCGATACTTGCCGATATCCTCGACAAAGTTCTGCAGTACGCGCGCGGCCATCAGCGAGAAAGCAATCGGCACGGTGACAACAAACCACCACAACATCAGATTGTTGGTCCCGGGCACGATCATGAAGTTGGAAATCGCATTGACCGTCACGCGCGCGGTCGTGACCACGACAATCAGGCAGAAAATGAACCACAGAACCGCGTCAAGCGACAGCATCGTCATTTGCATGCGTGGCTGCATCTTTGACCGGAATTCACTGAACGACAGATGCGTGCGCAGTCGGACGTTAAAGGAACACCCGAACCAAGCCATGACCATGAACAAGAGCGGCGGCACGGTCGTGGACCAGGGTGGCTGTCCGGGCAGAAACGGCAGAAAGCGCTGCAGCACGCCAACAAAGATGATCCCTGCGATCACGATATAGGTCCAGACCACGATGGTCCGTTCCAGATGCCGATCCAGGAACGGAACCGCCTTGTAGATGTAATAGACGATGACCGCTGCCAAAGCAGTCATCGGTCCAAAAACAAGCCAAGCGGCGTTTGACCTGAATGCATTGACCGTTTGAAAGTCAATGTCCCCGGTAAATGTCGCCGCCAGAATTGTTCCTGCGTCTGACCATATCGACATGGCGCGCCCTCCCCAATGTGTCGCTTTATTCTGGCACGGTATTTGTGCGTTTCGTCAGAAGAAAAAGGACCGGCCACTCTCCCGCCCGGCCGGCCCTTCTTCATGTCGTGGCGTTTATGCCTTCCACCAGCGGCGGGGCTCAACGTTCTCTGGCAATGTGTCACCAGGAAGCTGACGCACCGTGTCATAAATCTCCTGATAGGTGTCTGCGCCACCCTGCCAACCGTTGATACGCTCGCGCCATTCTTCCCAAAGCTGGGGCTGGAACTCGGGCGAGCACATTTCTTCTGCCTTTTTGATCTCTGCATCAGACAAGAACGCGTTGCGTACGTTGTTCTCTGCGAAGATGGTGCCGGGCAGCTGTGGATCGGACTGACCCACGGTCTTGACCAGCGCCGCTTCGTTGGCGGCTTGCACGTGGACCTGTGCCAGATAGGCCGATTCCATCACCGCATCCTGCAATTCGCCACCAAGGCTGTCGAAGACAGATGCGGACATCGCGGTGTGCTCTGTTCCGCAGAAGAAGTTCAGGTGAACTGACTGCGACACAACAGGCGACATGTTGGCATAGGCCACGGCAGACGCCCAGGTTTCAGCACCGTCGATCAGACCCTGCTTGAGACCATCAAGCGTTTCTTCCCAAGCCACCGGAACCGGGTTCAGGTTCAGCGCGGTCATCGCGATCCGACCCAACTGCGTGCCTGTCACACGGTTCTTTGTGCCAAACAGTTGCTCAACGCTGGTGACGGTGTCCTTGTCTTCCCATGCCAGACCCAGCTGGATGCCGCGCAGTTCTGCGTGGCTGAACAGGAATTTCAGGCCGTGGTTACGCTCATAGGGCTCGCGCAGCAGCGCCTGCGATTCCGGGCTGTACATGAAATAGTACTGATCGGCGCGGTTACGGAACATGTAGGCATAGTCCAACACGTTCAGATAGGGCGCACCACCGGCAGAGTTTTGGGTGGATGCTGCATAGATATCGGTGATGCCCTGCTGCGTCTTTTCAACACAGGATGTCTGACCACAGATCTGGTTGTCGCCGATGAACTCGACCCGGATTTCGCCGTCTGTGCGGCTTTCAAGGTCACGTGCGAATTCCAAGCACCCGGCCCGCTCGATCAGCAGGTTGCGCTGGTTGAAGCCGGCTGCGCCAAACTTCAGCGTGAATTTCGCTTCTTTGGCAAAACGTTTCTCGTAGGTCGATTCCGCAGCATTCGCCAGGTTTGCCAAGCTCATCGCACCGCCAAAGCTACCGGCAGCAAGCAGCGTCGAACTCATCCCGTATTGACCAGCCAGCTTAAACAGGTCGCGGCGCGAGATGCCGCTAAGGTTTTTCTGCAACTTCATTGTGTCCTCCCAGACTGTCGATTATTGAGACTCTTATTCTCAAAAAAAGACTAGTATGGTTCTCGTAATCTGCCTAGGGTTTTTTTCGAAAACGGAAGGATCGACGCTGTGGAGGCTGATTTTATTGTAGTTGGGGCGGGTTCTGCGGGCTGTGTCGTTGCGAATCGGCTTAGCGCGAACCCAAAACACCGGGTGATTCTCGTCGAGGCGGGGGGCAAAGATTGGAATCCGTGGATCCATATTCCGGTCGGATATTTCAAATCCATCCACAATCCGTCCGTCGATTGGTGCTACAAGACAGAGCCTGATCCAGGACTGAACGGGCGTTCTATTGAATGGCCACGCGGCAAGGTGCTGGGCGGCTCGTCCTCGTTGAACGGTCTACTTTATGTGCGCGGCCAGCCAGAAGATTACGACCGCTGGCGGCAAATGGGCAACGCAGGCTGGGGCTGGGATGACGTTCTGCCGCTCTTCAAGCGGGCCGAAAAGAACGAACGCGGCGCAGATGAATTCCACGGTGATCAGGGGCCACTTTCCGTCAGCAACATGCGCATTCAGCGTCCGATCACCGATGCCTGGGTGGCGGCAGCACAAGCCGAAGGTTACCCGTTTAATCCCGACTACAACGGCGCAACCCAGGAAGGCGTTGGCTTCTTTCAACTAACCGCGCGAAACGGGCGGCGGTGCAGCTCTGCTGTGGCCTATCTTAACCCGGTCAAGGAGCGCGATAATCTTACCATCGTTACTCACGCCCTTGTCCAAAAGATCGAACTCGACGGCACCCGCGCCACCGGGATCAGCTATCGCGATCGCAGCGGCAATACTCAGACAATCAAAGCCGCAAAAGAAGTGATCCTGTGTGGTGGTGCGATCAATTCTCCTCAGGTTTTGATGCTGTCTGGAATAGGAGAGGCCGAACAGCTTTCCGCGCATGGTATCACGGTGCAAAAAGACCTGCCGGGCGTTGGCAAAGACCTGCAAGATCACCTGCAGGCGCGGCTTGTCTACAAGTGCAACGAACCGACATTGAATGACGAGGTTCGCAGCCTCTTTGGGCAAGCCAAGATCGCCCTGAAATATGCGATGTTCCGCGCAGGTCCGATGACCATGGCGGCCAGCCTCGCCACCGGGTTCCTTAAAACCCGCGCCGATCTTGAAACCCCGGACATCCAGTTTCACGTCCAACCACTGTCCGCCGAAAACCCGGGCAAAGGGGCTGAT
Source organism: Yoonia sp. R2331 (assembly GCF_041103235.1). Taxonomy (NCBI): domain Bacteria; kingdom Pseudomonadati; phylum Pseudomonadota; class Alphaproteobacteria; order Rhodobacterales; family Paracoccaceae; genus Cognatiyoonia; species Cognatiyoonia denitrificans. The sequence continues at coordinate 47,664 of NZ_JBGCUN010000002.1, forward strand.
CCCTTCTCGGCGTTCACCATGTCGGTCTGCCAGCTGCGCCCCGAAAGCAAAGGCGAAATCCGCCTTGCCGGTGCAGACCCGACGACATACCCAAAGATCATTCCCAACTATCTGTCGACCGAAACCGACTGCCGCACAATTGTCGAAGGCGTCAACATCGCCCGCCGGATTGCGCGACGCGCGCCGCTGACCTCGAAGATCAGTCAGGAATTCCGCCCGCACGAAACGCTGGACATGAATGACTATGACGCCACGCTCGACTGGGCGCGCAACAATACCGCTTCGATTTACCACCCCACCGGCACCTGCAAAATGGGCAACGGCCGCGACGCGGTTGTGGACGAACGCCTGCGCGTACACGGCATCACCGGTCTGCGCGTGGCAGATTGTTCGATCATGCCCGAGATCGTGTCGGGCAATACCAACGCGCCCGCGATCATGATTGGTGAAAAAGTTAGTGATCTGGTCCGCGAAGATCACCCCTAACGATACCGTCACGACCCAACCGGTTGACCCGAACAAACCACTAGACAGAAGTGTCTAGACACAAGTGTCCAACGTCGATTAGCGTTCACAAAACGACTCGCTTTTTGACGAATGGAGACCTGGATGAAATCTCATTACCGCGTTGTGGTGATCGGCGGCGGCGTTGTTGGCGCGTCCGTGCTCTATCACCTTGCCAAACTGGGCTGGACAGATGTCGCCCTTGTCGAACGCTCAGTGCTGACAGCCGGGTCTAGCTGGCACGCCGCTGGCGGTATTCATGCCCTAAATGCAGACCCTAACATCGCGGGCCTTCAGGCATACACCATCGACCTGTTGTCCGAGATCGAAGAGGAATCAGGCCAGAACATTGGCCTGCACATGACCGGCGGCCTGACGATGGCGGGCACGCCCGACCGCTGGGAATGGCTGCAATCGGCCTATCGCACCTTCCAATCCATCGGCATCGAAGATTGCCGTCTTGTGACTGTGGAAGAAGCGGTCGAACTTAACCCGATCATGTCAGGCGATGGCCTTTTGGGTGGTATGTGGGCCGACCGCGAAGGTTATGTCGACACAACCGGGACCGTTCATGCCTACGCCGGTGCCGCCAAGAAACGCGGCGCAGAGGTGATCGAACACAACCGCGTGCTGGAACTCCGCCAGACCCTGCAAGGCTGGGACGTGGTGACCGAAAAGGGCACGATTTCATGCGAACACGTGGTCAACGCCGGTGGCCTATGGGCCAAACAAGTGGGCCGTATGGCGGGTATCGAACTGCCCGTTTCACCGCTGAACCACCACTACCTGATCTCTGACACGATCCCAGCGCTCGAGGAGCTTGATTTCGAAGTACCGATGACCGTCGATCTCGAAGGCTTCACCTATCTGCGGCAGGACCAAAAGGGCGTTCTGCTGGGCATTTACGAGGTCGATCACCAGCACTGGATGATGGACGGCGCGCCTTGGGAATACGGGTTCGAACTGCAACAGGAAGACCCCGATCGCATCGAGAAAGAACTGATCATGGGGTTTGAACGTTACCCCGCCCTGCAGGACGTGGGTGTCAAAACCTGGGTCAACGGCGCCTTCACCTTCTCGCCTGATGGCAACCCGCTGGTCGGCCCGGTGCCGGGACTGCGCGGCTATTGGTCGGCCTGTGCCGTCATGGCTGGTTTCTTGCAGGGCGGCGGCGTTGGCAAATCCTTGGCCGAATGGATGATCCACGGCGCGCCAGAGGCGGACGTCTATGGCATGGACGTCGCCCGCTACGGCATCTGGGCCGAGAACAAGCAATACATCAAGGAAACCACCGGCCAGTTCTACTCGCGCCGTTTTGTGATGACCTACCCCAACGAGCAGCTGCCTGCTGGCCGCCCGCTCAAGACCGCCCCGGCCTACAGCGACATGACCGCCGCGGGCTGCCAATGGGGCCAAAGCTGGGATCTGGAAGTGCCGCTCTATTTTGCAGAACCGGGCTTTGAAGAAACCCCCTCGCTCAAGCGCTCGAACGCCTTCGACATCGTCGCCCGCGAATGCAAGGCGGTCCGCGAAGATGTCGGCCTCTTGGACATCTCCGGCTTTTCCCGGTTCGAGGTCTCTGGCCCCAATTCCGAAAGCTGGCTCAACTCCATCATGGCCACCGCCCTGCCGAAACCCGGCCGGGCGCGATTGGCCGTGATGCTGGCAGAAGACGGCCGCCTCAAGGGGGACCTTACGCTCTTCAACTGGGGCGATGGCACATGGTGGATCATGGGCAGCTATTACCTGCGCCGCTGGCACATGCGCTGGTTTGACGATCACATGGCCGAAGGCGTCATCGTCCGCGACCTGGGCGAGGAAATGGCGGGCTTCTCGCTGTCCGGCCCCAAATCCCGCGACGTCATCGAAAAGCTCACAGATGCCCCCATCGGCGAACTGCCGCTGTTTGGCTGCGGAACTTATGACATCGGCATGATCCGCGCGCACGTGGCCCGCATGTCTGTGACCGGTGAAATGGGGTTTGAGATCAACTGCCGCATGGGCGACCACATCACCCTGCGCAAGACACTGCTCGCCGCCGGTGCCGACGAAGGCATGATCGAATATGGCTTCAATGCGCTGCTCTCGCTGCGGCTTGAAAAGTCCTTTGGCATCTGGAACGCCGAATTCACCCAAGGTTATACACCCGGCATGACCGCGATGGACCGCTGGATCAAATGGGACAAGGGTGACTTTGTTGGGCGCGACGCGGCCATTGCCGAACGCGATGGCAATGGCCCGGCACAGGTGCAGGTGACGCTTGAAATCGACGCCACCAACGCCGACGCCAGCGGCTATGAACCGATCTGGGCGAACGGCGAAAAGGTCGGTTTTATCACCTCGGGCGGATACGGCCACACCACCGGAAAATCGCTGGCAATGGCGCTGGTCAACGCTGAACATGCCCACGAAGGCACCGACCTTGCGGTGCATGTCGTCGGGGTAGAGCGCCCCGCCAAGGTCATCGCACCGTCGCCTTATGACCCATCGGGCAAGGCAATGCGCGGATGACCCTTGGGCCAACACGGCGGGGCGGAAGGCGGCGCAGCGCAACCGAAGCGCCTGCCGCCCGTAACGTGGATTACCGCAATCTGCGCAACCCCTTCCCGCCGATGAAGGCCTTCACCGATGACCACATCGCCGCGATGCACAATGCAGCACTCGACACGCTGGAAACCCTTGGCATCAGGGTGCTGCTGCCCGAAGCGCGCACGATGTTGGCCGCAGGCGGCGCACTGGTGGACGAAGACACCGAAATGGTGCGCATTGGACGTGACATCGTCACGTCCGCCCTCACCTCCGCGCCGAAATCCATTCCCGTTGCAGGCGGCGCGCGGCACCGCGACATCGTGCTGGAGCTTGGCAACCTTGTCTTTCAGCCCGGTGCAGGCGCGCCTCATGCCACTGACCTGACTAGGGGTCGCCGCCCCGGCACCCGTCATGACTATGACGAGCTGACACGGCTAACCCAACATTTCGATGTGCTGCACATGATTCCGCCGCTTATTGAACCGCAGGACGTGCCGATCCACTTGCGCCACTACGCCACGATGGAATCGCAGCTGACGCTGACGGACAAAGTGCCCTTCATCTTCTCGCGCGGCACCGGACAGGTTGAACAATCATTCGAGATGCTGCGCGATTTTCGCGGCCTGTCCGACGCGGACTTTGCCGCGCAGTCGCATTGCTACACGATCATCAACACCAACTCACCCCGCACCATCGACGTGCCCATGGCGCAGGGCCTGATGGACTTTGCCAAGGCAGGTCAGGTCAGCATCGTGACGCCCTTCACCCTGATGGGGGCAATGGCCCCGATCACCGTGGCGGGGGCGATCACCCTTTCCCATGCAGAGGCACTAGCCGCCATCACACTTGTCCAGCTCACCAACCCGGGCGCGCCGGTCTGCTATGGCACCTTCACCAGCAACGTTGACATGAAATCCGGCGCGCCGGTCTTTGGAACGCCCGAACACTTTCGCGCCTCGCTCGCCGCCGGGCAGCTTGCGCGGTTGATTGGCCTGCCTTGGCGCAGCGCCTCTGGCTCTGCGGCGAACCTGTCAGACGTTCAGGCCGCCAACGAAACCCAGTTCGGCACTTGGGGCTGCCTGATGGCCGGTGCGACCGTGATCATCCACGCCGCAGGCTGGCTCGAAGGCGGGCTATCTGTGTCCTACGAAAAGCTGATTACCGATATCGAGGTGCTCAACATGGTGGCAGAGCTTTGCGCTGCTGGCACCGAAGCGGGCAGCGACATCGGCCTTGATGCGCTGGCAGAGGTGCAACCGGGTGGCCACTTCTTTGGCGCGAACCACACGATGGCGCGCTACCAAACCGAATTCTATGAACCCGTTGTCGCCACCTACGACAACTTCGGCACTTGGACAGAACGGGGTGCCGTTGATGCAACCACACGCGCGACCGGGATCTGGCAATCCATCCTTGCTGAACCCTCCAGCGTCGCCGTCGACCCCACCCGCCTTGGCGCGTTGCAAGACTACATCGCCAAAGGCACCGCCGCGGGCGGCGAGCCTCCGGTCAGCTGATGACAGATCAGGACACCCTTCCCGGCAATACCAAAGTCACCCGGCAGGACTGGCTTGATGCGGCGCAAGCGATCCTCGTCTCTGACGGGGTTGAACGGGTCAAAGTGCTGACACTCGCCCAACGTCTGGATGTCTCACGCTCCAGCTTTTACTGGTATTTCCAAAGCCGCAAGGAACTGCTGACCGCCCTGCTGGACCACTGGATTGCGACAAATACCAAGGCGCTGGTCAGTCACTCCCACGCGGACCAACCCACCATCACCGCCGCAATCTGCAACGTCTTTATCTGCTTCATAGATGAGGCGCGGTTCAACAACAGGCTCGACTTTGCAGTGCGCGACTGGGCGCGTCGGTCACCGGATGTGCGCAAGGTTCTGCGTCAGTCCGATGATCAACGTCTCGACGCGCTGGCAACGATGTTTTCACGTCACGGCTACACACCCGAAGACTCCCGTATTCGGGCGCGTGTGCTTTATTACATGCAAATCGGCTATACCGATGCCGACCTCCAGGAAACCACCCAGGAACGGCTGGATCAGGTCGCGCAATACATCATTGCGTTCACAGGAAAACACGCCTCACAGGGCGAAATGGCGCAGTTTCGCGACACCGTGCTGAAGCTGGACCAGTCTTAGCGGAACAGCTCAAAATCACGGTTCAGACTGACCGACAGGCTGGTGTCGCCGTCTTCAGCGTCGCCTTCTTTGGTGACCGAATGCGAAACGGTCGCTGACACGTCCCAGTCGCGGGTCAGTTCGTGGCGATAGGTCACCGAAGCGCCTGCACTGCTGCCGTCGTCGACGGCTGCATCATTATAGTCAAGGCTCGCCAAAGATGCTGCAAAGGTCACACTGCTCGTCGATGTCAGTTCTGTAGAATAGCTGGCCCGCAACTGCCGCGCGATGGCCCGCGTGCCTTCATTGGTGACAAACCCATCCTGCGACCCGCGGACAGAAATTTGGCCGTTACGCAGCTGCTGCGCGAAATTCACATTCCCCAGAAAGGAAACATCATCGCCCTGTTTGATCGCCCCGATCGTATAGCTCAGCGATTGCGTCTTGGTCAGCTCGCTGGTGCGGGAATAGGTCAGACGATCATCGGCACCGCCAATATCCACCGACCGACTATAGGCAAACCGGCTTTCACCGCCGCGCTGCGCAATCGTGAGCCCCAGATCAAAGCCAAAGCCGTCATCAGTGACGCTCGACCGCCCGCCGGTGCCATCATCAATCTCGGTCTCAATCTCCGAAAAACTGACCGTGGCTTCGGCTGTCGTGACGCGGTTGACGTTTGCACCTACCCCGATCGAGGCATCGCGACGTACCTGGTAAGTGCTCAGCGTATCCTGGCGATCATCGACGCTGTAACCAAGCGTTGCATTGACGCTAAAGACCCGCGTGACATCAAACCGCAAGGCAAGATCGGTGGTCCGCACCGTGTTGTCAAAAAGCGCGGCACTGCCGATGTCGTCATAGGACAGGTCCGTAAATCCCAGATCAATCCGCACGCCAAACGGCCCGCTTTCTCCATATTCGGCACCCAACGATCCCGTGTGTTGCGTGCGGGTGCCACGTGTGGTGACGAAACTATCCTCGTCCAGCAACAGATCCGGGTCATCCAAGACGGCTAAACCGTCGATGTCGTCGCTGGCATAGCTGTAGCCGACGTTGAACGAAACCGGCCCGCTTTGCTGGGCATAGCTCAGCCGGACGCGGGGGCTGATGATCCCAAAGTTGCTGTCGGCTTCGCTGATCTCTGCGATCTTGGCGTCCGCAGAGAACCGAAACTGCTGTGTGCGGGTGGCGCGGTTGATCTGCAAATTAGCGCGCGAGAACAACAAGTTGTCGTCCCCGAACTCGGCCCCGGCAGACAAACGCAAAAGCGACGGATTGCTATCCGTCGCCTGCGCCAAAGCACCAATGCCGACACTACACAACATAACGGTCAGGACCCCGCGTTTCCGAAGGTGTCCAAAACGGGCAAACCGTAGTGTCATGTTGTCAGTTCCAGTTCAGTTACTCGAATAGCCGGCGCTCTGGCGCAACAAGAACATCACCATCCTGCAGAACGATATCCCGAAGAACCTCGGACCCATCTGCGATAGCCTGATAGTTGATGATGACTGTGCTGACCGCACCTGTTTGTGTGTTTGTACGGCGCAATTGGATGCGCTTCTGGGCGGCGAAATTTGTGAACCCGCCACCGGCGGCCATCGCCTGCAACATGGTCACGCCTTCATCCAGCTCTTTTGGACCGGGCGACGCCCATTCGCCCAAGAAGAAGATATCGACGGTTGGGTCCGGTGCCGGGCCTGATGAACTTGGAATGCGCGGACGCAGCTGCTGAACCGAGACAAAGACATTGGGCGTTTGCGCGAACTGCGCGGCGATACCCGATGCGATGATCGATCCGATCTGGCCAGGTGTCTTACCGCGCACAGGCAGAGAACCGGCAAAGGGGAATGTGATCGACCCGTTCGGCAACACCAGAACGCTCCGGTTCAAACCGGGATCTTCCAGCACCTCGATCGACAGCGTGTCGCCGGGGCCAACGCGGTATCCATCCTGCGCGGCTGCAGCATTCGCGAAAAGCAGCGCAAAAAGTAGAACGAGAATCTTTTTCATCAGGTGACCTTTGTCAGTTAACGCACCCATCCAAAGAGCGTTATTCACCTGTTACGCATCCGGGGGAACCATTTTCTGGTTCAATCCCCGAAATTTCGGGATTTTGTTTCCTTCCCGTCACAGAACCCCCTTGAAATAAGGCGCTTTTGTGACTTTCGGCCTACTCCGTCGGTGTCACCCCAGCAGCAATCAGCTTGTCTGCTTCGGCCTGAGCAAGGGCAATTTCCGGGAATTGAGCCAGGCTCCCCTCGGTCTGGGTCGCATCATTGAACGCCCTCAAAGCGTCCGCCTCGCGTTCCAGCGCCTGATAGACGACGCCAAGGTGGTACAGCACCGATGGATCATCGGGCAGGCCCTTGGCTGCGTCTTCCAGATACGGCAAAGCCTCTTCTGGGTCGCCGCGGCGATAGGCGATCCAGCCATAAGTATCCTGAAACGCCGGAATTTCGGACCCGCGCAAACGGCGCGCCACGGTATAGGCCCGCTCAAGACTTTCGGGGTCTTCCCGGAAATTAGCCAGCAAAGTCGCAAGGTTGTTGGCGATCAACAGCGACCCCGATGCCCGGTCATAGACCCGTTCGTAGATTTCAATCGCGCCTTCGGGATCACCCTCTTCGGTCAAAACACTGGCCTGCGCCCAGGCGAGCGCCACCGAATTGGGCATAGCACTTGTGGCCCGTTCCATCAGCGCATCGCGCTGTTCTTTGTCGCCTTGCAGCGATGCAATACGGATCAACGTGGTCCACGCGGCTTCCAACTGGTCATTTTCTGCCAACATGTCTTCCATCATCGCCCGGCCTTCTTCGACTTGCCCGATGCCAACCTTGGTCGAGGCGACAATCATCTGCAGGCCTACATTGTCCGGATCAGCGCTCAGACTTTCTTCGGCGAACTCCAGCGCGGTGTCCGCCTCGCCGTTCGCAAGACGGGCGCGCACCAATGCCGCGACCGACTGGATCGACCCATCACTGGCGGCCAATCCTTCGAGGATACCAATGGCATCTTCCACCTGCGACTGCGCCGCAAGACGCGCTACCTCAAAACCGGACGCCACGCGCAGTGCCTGATCCCCACCGATCCGGCGCAGGGTGTCTTCGATCTGTTCGACACGCGGCCAATCTTCGCGCGCGACTTGCACCCGGCCCAACGCCACCAGCAATTCCACATCATCAGGACGTGCCCGCAACGCATCCACCAGCGTTTCCTCGGCCAGGATCAGACGATCCTCTTGGACCAAAAGGCTCGCGAACCGCAGGCTTGGCCCCGGTGCATTGTTCGACGTATCAACTGCCAGCGATACAAAATCGCGTGCCAATTCGTGGCTGCCGCTGCGACTAAAGGCGTCAGCCATCAGCAACATGGCTTCCCAATCGTCAGGATTATTGTCGATCGCCGCACGCAGCATTGTCACCGCGTCATCGGGGTTGTCCTCTGCAATCAACCACGTGGCTTGCATTTTGGTCGCCGCTGCATTGGACGTGTCCGAGGCAAGCACCTCTTCCACCAATCGCCGTGCGCCGACTTCGTTGCCAGTGCCCAACAACATACGCGCCAGCACAACCTTTGCTGTATTGATATCTTCCAACGTGCCGGGGTCTTCAGTCTCTGTGCCGACCTCTGCCAGAACCGCCTCTATCGCTGCGATTGCACCTTCGCGATCACCACCTTCGAACTGGATACGTGCACGTTGTGTGGCCAGAATTGTGACGTTCTCACCAGCTTCCAGCAACCGGTCGATCTCCGCCATCGCGGCCTCTGATCCTTCGGCACCTGCGACCAATTCGATCAGGGTGTTCATCGGGGCCAACTCGCCTGGATTGGCATCAACATATCCGCGCAGGTAGGTAACCGCATCGTTCATCCTGCCTTCGCCAGCATAGAATTGCAGCAATGCGGGCAAGAATTCTTCGCGCTCTGGGAATTGTTCGATCAGCCCGATCAGGCTGGATTCGATTTCTTCGCGTCGATTCAACGCACCAAGCATCTGCAGGCGCATGATCTGCAGCTCGACCTCGTCGCCGCGCCCTTCAATCAAAGCATCCATCTGGGCTAAAGCCGAATCGACGTTTTCTTCATTCATCGCCTGCTGGATCAGAATGAACCGCAGCATCGAAACGTCGGGAAATTCGTCCAACAACGCTTCGGCGGCTTCTGAAGCTTGACGCTGCGCCGCCAGATCTTCGGCATCGCTCGCCGCGCGATAACTTAGCGCTACCTCGGCAACCTCTGTAACCGGATCGTCCGGCAGCAGTTCCGCCAGCTTGGTGCCGTGGCGCTCAAGCTGATCCCAATTCTGGGACTCCAGCGCCAGCAAGGTAAGAGCGCGGCGCGGGTCGGGATCTTCGGGCAGCAGTTCTGCCAAACGCAAGTATTGCGCGTTCGCTGCCCCACCGCGGTTCATGTCCAGCAGCATCTGCGCATAAGCTGTGCGCGCTTCGATGTGCTGCGGAACCAATTCAAATACGTTTCGGAATTCGATTTCTGCGCGGTTGAAGTCACCGTCTTCGATCAGCGCCATCGCGCTTTCGAAATGCTTCTCTGCGCGATCCTCGACGCTATCGCATGCAACAAGAAAAATGCACAGCAACAGCGCTGCGAACGGACGCATCAAATTCGTCATTATATGACCTCATGTTCGGTGCGGGGCGTCTTGCCCCGCTTTCTTAGCAGCCAGTCCCGCGGGCGATGGCAACCAGTGTCCGAAGCATAATGCGAATGTCGCCCGCAAAGGACAAGCTTCTCGCGTAGAGATCATCAAATTGTGCACGTGCGACAAACTCGCTGTCGTGACGGGTCGAAATCTGCCAAAGGCCCGACAGACCCGGCCGCATGTCGAAGTAGCGCACTCCTGTATACTGCGACCGCTGATCAACGGTAAACGGACGCGGCCCAACAAGGGACATGTCACCCAGCAGCACGTTCAGAAACTGCGGCATTTCGTCAATCGAAGTCTTGCGGATCAGGCGACCAAAACGGGTGATACGTGGATCATCCCGAAGCTTTTGGTTCAATTCCCACTCCAGACGCGCATCAGGGTTGGTGGCAAGGTGTGCCTCCAGCAGCGCATCAGCGTTCGGAACCATTGAACGCAACTTAAACAGGCGGAATACACGACCGCCCTGCCCCACGCGTTCTTGCGCGTAAAACGGATTATGCCCATCAAGCGCAACGATCAGGGCGCTCAGGCCAACGATTGTCAGGATGATAGGTGCGAACAGCAATACGATCAGAAAATCGAAGGTGGGCTTCACAAAACGCGCGTAGGCACCGTCGGTTGCACTGGCAGTAGTGACTGATTTGATGGCCGAAAGAATGACCGGTTTGTGGGACGATCGGAAACTCGAAAGATCGTCATCATGAAACGACATAAACTGTTATCCTTAAACACGCCCAAAAATTGGGCTACCTATAACGAACGATCAGGAACGATGTTTCATCAACACCACAAACGGTCGCTTACCATCATCCCCCGCAGCCATTTTATGACCACATACCTTTATAGGCAAATTTTCGCCAAATTTGCAAACAATGCCCTCGGGAAATTCACCTTTTGTTAGCCAGAACTGCAAAATTTCAGCCTTCTGCGCAGAAAATCATGAATTTATGCGCGTTTATGCCATGAAGCAGCCCTAGTTTTTTGTTTCAAGTTACCAGAACAAAGCACTGATTCAGGGAAACTGTGGCAGATTAGGCAACGATCAAATGGTGTTCTGCGAATCGGAACGCTATCTATCAAGCCTGCCACCGGGATTTATGGCAGATATTGCGCAACCAGAACGAGGCATGATCGGCTTGGCCAAGACCGACGACACCGAAAACGCGACCATCTGGTCCAAGCTGTTTGGGCGCAAAGGCAACAGTTTACTGGCGCCACAGCCAGACCCACCCGCGTTTCGGAGCGCGCGTGCGCCCGATGACGATGACGGCAACGCAGCCGATGACACCGAACCTGTAGGCGACTTCTTTTCCACAGGCTTTGGGCTGAAGCGTCGTGCCTTCACGCTCTTGCCCGATCCAGATTTTCTCTATTGGAGCCCGGGACACAAACGCGCCTATTCTGTACTTGAATATGGGATCATGACCCGTGCGCCGATCACCGTGATCACCGGTGATGTGGGCGCGGGCAAAACCACATTATTGCAGGCCCTGCTGGAACGGGTCTCTGACGACACGATTGTGGGCCTCATCTCGAATGCCCATGGCAACCGTGGTGATTTGCTGCGCTGGGCGCTATCTGCCCTCGACGTGCCCAGCCCGCGCGAAGCCAACTACGTGGAAACCTTCCAGATTCTGCAGAATTTTCTGGTCGAGAACTACGCCTCAGGCAAATACGCAATCCTCGTGATCGACGAAGCCCAACAGCTTAGCCCAGAGGGCCTGGAAGAATTGCGGATGCTGACCAACATCAACACCCGCACCGACGAGTTGCTGCAACTCGTCCTGATTGGACAGCCAGAACTGCGCGAGGTGATCTCGCGCCCCGAAATGCGTCAGTTCGCACAGCGGATCATGGCGTCATTCCACCTTGGTCCGATGGATGCCGACACAACCTCAGCCTATATCCGGCACAGGTTGGAACACGCCGGCGGATCAGGTGATCAGATCACCGATAGCGCGGCGGCACTTGTGTACAAACATACCGGTGGCATCCCCCGTCTGATCAACAAATTATGTGATTTTGCAATTGTTTATGCAGCAACGGCCGAACAAACGGTCATCGACAAAACCATCGTTCAAAGTGTGATGAACGATGGCTTGCTGCAAGGTGTAACGTCCGACAGTCCGGACGAGGGTTAGGGTTATGGGTGCACTTGTTCGGTTCTATTGGTCGCTGTTTCTGCGCCGCTTGCCTGTCATGGCAGTCCTCTTCATCCTCTTCTCTGTCGCAGGCCTTGCTACCGCCTGGCGCCTCCCCCCCACTTACGAAGCCTCGGCCCGGCTGATCGTCGAAACCCCGCAAATCCCCGATGAACTCGCCGCTTCAACTGTCCGCATCTCGGCCACCGAAGAAATCGAATTCATCCGCCAGCGGCTTTTTACCCGCACCAACCTTCTGGAAATTCAGCAGCGGTTGAACGTGCTGGCCGACACCAGCAACATGTCCCCTGACCAGATCGTGTCAGAGATGCGCAGACGCACTGACATCCGCAGCTTTCAAAGCGGGTCAGGTGGCGGTCGCGGCAGCGCGCGCCCAACGCTAGTGACGGTCAAATTCGAAGCCCGCGATGGCCGGATTGCGGCCAACGTTGTAAATGAATTCGTAACCCGCATCATTGACGAAAACGTTAGCCTGCGGACCGACACCGCCGAAGATACGCTCGACTTTTTCTCGCAAGAGGTCGAGCGCCTGACCAGAGAGCTGGATGACCGTAGTTCCGCGATCTCCGAATTCCAACGCGAAAACAGCGATGCGCTTCCCAGCGATCTGTCGTTCCGCCAACAGCGCCTGTCCCTGCTCGAAGAACGCATTGCGACCTCTGAACGCGAACGCACCAATCTGAACGAACAGAAAGAGCGTATTCAAACCGCATTCGAACGCACCGGCGGCCGCCCTGTTCAGCAGCAAAACTCCACCGAACAGCGCCAACTCGCCTCGTTGCGCACGCAGTTGCGTCAGGCGTTGACCGTCTATTCAGAGACCAACCCAAATGTTGTCTCGCTGCGCAATCAGATTGAATTGCTCGAGGCGCAGCTGGCCGCCGAGCAAGCGCAACCGGTGCAAACCAATAACGCCGCAGAACTGGTGTTCGAACTTCAACTGTCCGAAATCGACTCGCGTGTTGAACGCATCAATGAAGAAATCACGCGCACCCAGCTGCAGATTGCCGACCTGACCGAGAGCATTTCTCGCACCCCCGGAGTGGCCGTGACACTAGATGCGCTTCAACGTGACTACGAAAATGTTCGGTCCCAATATGACCGTTCAGTGGCCAGCTTGGCGCGTGCCAACATGGGTGAGCGGATCGAGTTGACCTCGCGCGGCCAGCGCCTGCTGTTGATCGAAGCGGCGCGCGCGCCCGATGAACCCAGCAGCCCCAACAGACCACGTGTTGCGATGATGGGCATCGCACTTGGCCTGGGTTCCGCTGCGGCCTTCTTTGCACTGCTGGAACTGATCAATCGCACGATCCGTCGCCCGGTTGAACTGACGAATGCTTTGGGCATCACACCAATCGCCACGATTCCCTTTATCGAAAGCCGGGGTGGCCGCATCGCGCGCCGCTCCTTCAAGCTTCTGGCGATATTGGTGCTGATCGTCGCCATTCTCGCCAGTATCTATGTGGTCGACACTTACTACATGCCGATCGAACTAATCGTGCAAAAAATCATGCGCAGGGTTGGGTTGTGAGCACCCAAGCCCCGCACCAATAAAGAGGCCCGCGATGGAAAAGCTGCAAAAAGCGATTGCCGAAGCGCGCAAATCCCGCGCTGGTGCCAGCACTGGCAAAACCGCCGGTGCGCCTGGACGGGGCAAACCGCAAGGCGCTACGTCAGAGCGTGGTGAAACGCTGTGGGACGACATCAAGCAGATGAACCCTGACGCGCGGCACATGACTCGCAACCGGATCGTGTCGCACAAGGCCGATACTGCGTCGTCCTCCTTTGACGTGCTGCGCACCAAGGTGATGCAACAGATGCAGCAAAACGGCTGGAAACGCCTGATGATCACCTCACCGATGCCCGGATGTGGCAAGACGACATTGGCCGCCAACCTCGCCTATGGTGTCTCTCGGCAAGGTGCGAAATCCGCGATTCTGATGGAATTTGACCTGCGCAAACCAAACCTGTCCAACATTCTTGGGGTCAAACCCAATCACGACATCCGTGACGTATTGACAGGGCAAGTCTCGTTTCAGGATCAGGCCTTGCGGATCGGTCAAAACGTCGCTGTTTCAATGGCATCGCGCCGATCGGCGGACCCAACCCGCTATCTGACCAGTGATGAAACGCAACACCAGCTGCGCGCCATCGAAGAGGCATATGACCCCGACATGATGATCTTTGACATGCCGCCATTGCTGGTCAACGACGATGCCCGGTCATTCCTGCCCTATACCGATTGTGTGCTGCTGGTAGCTCGCGCCGAATCCTCGACCAGCAAACAAATCGACGTCTGCGAAAAAGAAGTGGCAGAGCAGACAAACGTGGTCGGTGTCGTGCTGAACCATTGCCGGTTCGTGGACGAGACCCAAGGCTACGGATACGGCGGCTACTGACGCAAAAGACCGCGCAGATAGGCACCATAGGTGTTCTTGCCGAACATGTCTGCGCGCGCCTCCAGCGCTGCATCATCAATCCAGCCCGCCTCATAGGCGATCTCTTCAGGTGATCCAGTCTGCAGTCCCTGCCGATCCTGCAAAGTGCGCACAAAATTCCCTGCGTCCAGCAGTGACGCATGTGTGCCCGTATCCAGCCAAGCAAAGCCGCGACCCATCTTTTCGACCGTTAGCAGCCCGTCGTTTAGGTACATTTCCAGCAGCGTAACAATCTCCAGCTCGCCACGTGCCGACGGTTTGACCGCGCGCGCACGTTCCGGCGCACTGCCGTCCAGAAAGTACAAGCCCGTTACCGCATAGGGTGACGGCGCGACCTCGGGCTTTTCGATGATTGCCTTGACCGTATCGCCCTCAAAATCGACGACGCCATAACGTTCAGGATCAGACACGCGGTAGCCAAAAACCGTGCCGCCTTCAGCCTGTAGATCGGCCTTTTGCAGGCTATCGGGCAATCCATGCCCAAAAAAGATATTGTCCCCCAGAACCATCGCACTGGGCGCGCCATCCAGAAAGTCTTCGGCCAGTACATAGGCCTGTGCAAGCCCATCAGGGCTGGGCTGTACAATCCAGGTCAGGCTGATCCCCCATTGCGATCCATCACCCATAAGTCTCTGAAATTGAGCCTGATCTTGTGGCGTTGTAATCATCGCAATCTCGCGTATCCCGGCCAGCATTAGGATGCTGAGCGGGTAAAAGATCATCGGCTTGTCATACACCGGCAAAAGCTGCTTCGACACCGCAAGCGTCATCGGATAAAGCCGCGTGCCGGACCCACCGGCGAGGATGATCCCCTTGCGCTGCGTCATGCGTCTGCCTCCATTACCTCTGCCACAACCCGCGCCAACGCTGGTTTCCATGCAGGTGGTCTAATCCCGAAAGTGTCCGTCAACGTGGCGCAATCAAGCCTTGAATTGGACGGCCGCTTTGCCGGTGTCGGATAGGCACTGCTGGGAATATCCGTCACGGTCACCCGCTGGCCGCTTGCCGCAAACACCGCGCGGGCGAAATCCGCCCAAGAGGTGCTGGGCTGGCCGCTGAAATGATAGGTGCCCACTTTGCGCGCATCATCCAACTGCGCGGCAATCTCCAGACAGGCCGCCGCAATCGCATCTGCGGGCGTTGGACCAGTCACTTGATCAGCCACCACATTCAGCGCATCGCGCGTGGCCCCCAACCGCAGCATCGTCTTCACGAAATTCGCACCATCGGCGGAAAAGACAGCCGCCGTGCGCAAGATCACTGCCCGCCCGCCCGCCGCGCGCACAGCAACTTCGCCCGCCAGCTTGCTGCGGCCATAGGCACCCAGCGGGCCGGTCGCCGCATCCGGCGCCCAAGGCGCGTGACCACTGCCATCAAACACATAATCGGTCGAGATATGCAAAAACGGGACGTCGCGCGCCGCACAGGCTGCCGCCATATGGCCGGGTGCCGTTGCGTTGATCGCCGTCGCAAGCGCCTCGTCTTCTTCGGCCCGGTCCACAGCCGTGTAGGCCGCAGCATTGATCACCGCATTTGGCGCACGCGCAGCGATCAACTCTGCAATCGGGTCAGGCTCTGCCAGATCCAGCGTTTCGCGACCCACGCAATCTGCGCCCAAACGCCCCAGCGCCAGCGCCACCTGACCGGAGCGTCCGAACACCAGCACACTCATGCGGTGCCCAGCCGTTCGCCCACGCCCGCGCGGTCCATCAGCCCTTGGAGCCAATCGCCGTTTTCCAGATACCATTCAACCGTCAGCCGCAGCCCTTCGTCCACAGTCACGGACGGGGTCCAGCCCAGTTCCGCCTGAACACGGCTGGCATCAATGGCATAGCGCTGATCGTGGCCGGGCCTGTCGGTAACAAAGGTGATCTGGTCGGCGTAAGGGTGATTGGCCGGACGCAACTCATCCAGAATGGCGCATAACTTGTGGACCAGGTCGATGTTCTTCACCTCGTTGAAGCCACCAATATTGTAGGACCGTCCGACCTGCCCCTTGTCGAGCGCCAGCAACAGCGCTGCGGCGTGATCCTCGACATATAGCCAGTCCCGAATATTTTCGCCCTTGCCATAAACCGGGATCGGCTTGCCGCCCAGCGCGTTCAAAATCACCACCGGGATCAGCTTTTCAGGAAACTGATAAGGCCCGTAATTGTTTGAACAATTGGTCACGATGACCGGCAGGCCATAGGTCTCGGCCCATGCCCGGACAAGGTGATCTGACCCCGCCTTGGACGCCGAATAGGGGCTGCGCGGATCATAGGGCGTATCTTCGGTAAACATCCCCGTGGCACCCAACGACCCAAAGACCTCGTCGGTCGAAATATGGTGGAACCGAAACGCCTCTAGCTGGCCCTGCGCCATCCAATAGGCGCGCGCTGCTTCAAGCAGCGTGTAGGTGCCCATGACATTGGTCGACACAAACGCTTCTGGCCCGTCAATCGACCGGTCCACGTGGCTTTCAGCGGCCAGATGCATGACAGTGTCCGGCCGATGTGCCGCAAAGATGCGGTCCATCGCGGCGAGGTCCCGGATGTCTGCCTGTTCCAGCACATAGCGGTCGCTTGTCGCGGCCTCTGCCACGTTGTCCAGGCAGGCCGCATAGGTCAGGCTGTCGACATTGACGACCGCATCACCGCGCGCAATCGCCTGCCGCACCACGGCAGACCCGATGAACCCCGCCCCACCTGTCACCAATATCTTCATGTTTGATACTCAAATGGGCTGTCAAAATCGGCCAATGCAGGTGCTGCGGCATCTTTGTCAGACAGGACGGGCGCACCCTCCAGCGGCCAATCCACGCCACAACTGTCCCAATGCACCCCGCCATCGGCATCGGGTGCGTAAACGTCAGAGCATTTGTAGATGATCTCTGTCATCGGCTCCAACGTGACAAACCCATGGGCAAACCCCTCTGGCACCAGAAGTTGCGCGCCATTGTCAAAGCTCAGCACTTCGCCGACCCATTGCCCGTAGGTCGGGCTGCCTTTGCGGATATCAACGGCCACATCAAAAAGCGCCCCGCGCCCACAGCGCACCAGCTTGGCCTGCGCATAAGGCGGCGCTTGAAAGTGCAGCCCACGCAACGTTCCTGTCGCTTCACTCAGTGAATGATTGTCCTGCACAAAATCATAGGACAGACCCGCTTCATCCAGTGCTGATTTCTTCCAGCTTTCGCTGAAAAAGCCGCGCGCATCGCCGAAACGGCGTGGCGTAATCTTCATTACACCCGGCAGGCTTGTCGCTTCAATCTTCACACATCACATCCAGCATTGGTTCGCGGTTCCCTTGGGTGGTCGGTGATCGGCCGCGCTATTGCAAGTCCGACCAGCCCTACCCCCGCGCCATCGTGACCCATGCGCACCACCGTTCAGGACCTCCGATAAACCGTCAACGCCAGCACAGCGCCTGTCAAAAAACCGCCCAAATGGGTCTGCCAGGCAAGATGTCCGTTCAACGCCCACCACATGACAATATTGATCGCAATCAGTAGGCCCGCCATGCGGATTACAGGTCCAATCCCCTCGCGCAGATCAACCCGGTCCAGATAATTCCATCCCAGCAAAGCCCCCGCCAAACCAAACAGCGCGCCAGAGGCACCAACCATTGGCTGCGGTGTCTGCGCCAACAGCGCATAAGCAACAGCCCCACCCAGGATCGAACCACAATAGATCACCAAGAACCCGCGCCCGATGACACGGTCCATCACAGCACTGCCAAGGCTGAAAAGCGTGATCATATTGACAATTAGATGCCCCATCCCCCCGTGCAGAAACCCATAGGTCAAAAACATGGTTGCCGGTTGCGCGGCATAGTTAGGCCGCCAGTTATCTAACAAACCGGGCCAGAACCCGGCGTATTCATAGGCGCGTTGCCGCAGCCGGACGTAATCAATGACCTGCCAATCCGATAGCGTCAGCACGATTTCGATCAGGCAGCACAAGCCAATCAGCGCCGCCAGAACGACCAATTGCTTGGCCGTGCGCGCGGGGTCCGGGGCGGCTTGAGGATCGGGGGTGGGGGACAACGCGGTCGCCTTGAACAAATGAACTGCGCCAAGATTAGGGGCAAGCAGCGCGCGTGCCAAGCGAATGCGCGCTTGACGGTTCGCCCTGAAACCGGAACACTTGGGGGTGATATTGTCACGCACAGCATTTAAGGCCCGCGCTTTGGACACGCATACCATGCCAGCAAACGGCCCCGTCGGACGCTCCGGCGACGAAGGCGAAAAGACCCGGCCCCCTGCCGTGACGATGCGCTATGAAACGCTGGCTGACCTCTTTGCTGCCATCCCGCAACTGGCCGAACTGACCCGCGACCGCCCGCGCCCAAACGAAGACGCGCAAGATGTGCTGTTTCGCCTGCGCCGCTCCAACACCCCCGAAGAGGCGATTACCTTTACCGCCTTTGCGTTTGTGCCAAAATTGGCGATCTGGTGGGGGTATGAATGCCTTCGTTCAATCCCAGAGGTGCTGACCCCGCTCGACCGCGAGATGATGGATGGCATCGCTCAATGGATCGGGCAGCCAACGATGGAAAACCGCCACACCCTGATGCGAGAGGCGCTTTGGGCCACCGAAAAGTGTCCCGGTGTGCATCTTGCATTGGCGGTGGGCTGGTCCGGTGGCTCGATTGCACCCAATGACCCGGCATCCGTACCATTGCACCGATGCCCCCGCGCGATCAACACTGCGGTTTTGTCCTGCCTTGCGCAGGCCAACATCAGCCGTCGCACGATCTATTTGACGCGGTTTATGGACGTGGCACAATCGCTCTTCAAAGTGTATTGAACCGTCAACACACACCTGAATCGCCCGGACTTCCATGACGCTAACGCTGAAAATCGACAATTATGACGTGTTGCAGGACGGTGGTCCGACCTTTGTGACCGTCACCGGCAAGGGGCTGCAAATAGGCCGCTCCACCTCGATGGATTGGACCCTGCCGGATCCTGAACGCCATATCTCAAGCCACCATTTCAGCGTGGAATACCGCGATAACGCCTATTTCCTTGTGGATACCTCGACCAATGGCGTCTTCTTGGATGGTCAGCGGCACCGGATCGAAGGCGCGCATAGGTTGCAATCGGGTGATCGCTTTCAGGTGGGTCACTATTACATTGTCGCCTCCGTCGAAGGCGCGGCCCCGAAGCCGACCGGGTTCACGCCAACCGCTGCGGCCCCTGCTGCCGCACCCCCACCGGCGGCGGCCCCGGCTGATGACAATGATCCGTGGTCGATGGGTGCGCCAGCCACGCCAATAAACCCTAATCCGACACCGAACCGCGATCCCTTTGCGGACTTCTCGCAGGATTTCATCGTCAATCCCCATGCGCCTGCCACACCACCGGCACCCGCACCTGCGCCACAGCCTGCGCATCAGGGGTCGGCCTCTCCCTTTGGCGATGCACCGCCCGCCGCAGGTGTGCCACCCGTCCAGCCAATGGTGCCGCAAGCCGCTCCGCCCCCGGGACAGGCGCAAGCCGCCGCAGGCAACGTGCTGGCGGCTTTCTGTGAAGGTGCAGGCCTGCCCGCGGGCAGCTACGGCAACGCCGATGCCGAAGCCCTGGCCCGCGAACTTGGCCGCACCATGCGTGTCGCCAGTCAGGAACTGATGGCGATGCTGCAAGACCGGGCATCGGCCAAGAAATTCACCCGTGGTGGCGAACGCACCATGATGGGCAACACCGAAAACAACCCGCTGAAATTCCTGCCTGACGCTGCTCAGGCGCTCGAGGTGATGTTCCTGCAATCGCGCCCCGGCTTTATGGAAGGCGGCACCGGCATGGACGCCGCCCTACGCGATGTCCGCACGCATCAAATGGCCGTCTTTGCCGCAATCCAGCCTGCCTTGATTCAGCTTCTGTCCGACCTTTCTCCCGAGGCGATTGAGGATTCGGCAGGCAGTGGCGGGCTCTTGTCTGGGGGCGGAAAGCGCAAGGCTTGGGACACATTTGTCGAACGCTGGGACGAAAAAGTGGGCGCGCATGAAAACGGAATGTTGGGTGCTTTCCTTGAACATTTCGCCGAAAGCTACCGCACCGCCGTGCAATCGGCCAAAAGATAGCGTGCAATATCAACACCATCGCCACACTCTTGTCACAAGAGTAAGGAATCCCTTGCTTGACCCGCGCGTCGGTTGACCGCAGGGTAAGATGGTAACTGTGCAGGCCAGAATGGCTAACCTGACGGGGCAGGTGACACGACTATGACGCTTGATTGGCTCAACGAACCTATTTCTGACGACGAACCCGCGGGCCCAGACCTCGAAGCGGCGGACGACGCAGGTTTTCTTGATTACTACTACGAAGCCGAAGCGCTTATGCCAGAGCGGTACTTCACCCCCGGCATCAAAAGCGACAAGGACGAATTCGCGCCCGGTGCTTTGTTCGACAAAAAGTCGATCAGCCTCAAAGATCATAACCCAAAGATCGAAGGGCTGCTGAAACGCAGCCGCGACCTGCGGCTTTTGTCGTTGCAGGCGCGCCTTTGCATTCTGGCCGGTGACCTGACCGGCTTTGTCGACGCGCTTGAAGGCACCGCCGATGTACTTGCGGCCTTCCCCGCTGACGTGAACCCCAAGGATTTGTCTGACAAGCGCGGCGCACTGGACGAGCTTGGTAATTCCGTCGTGGTCGGCATTCCGTTGCAATACACCGAACTCGCCGGACCGGGCGAGGTGAGCTATCGCCGGATGCAGGTGGCGCTTGGCAAATCCGAACCGCGTCAAGGCGAGTTAGGCCTTGATCCGGGTAAACTGTCCGCTGAACTGGCCTCTCCGGGCAATGCCAAAGCCGTTGATGCGGCCCATGCCTTGCTCAGCCGCGCAGCTGGCGCATTGGCCCGCATCAAAGAGGCGGGACTGCTGAACGACCCGCCCTTTAACCCCGCAGTCGACCCAACAATGACCACCATCGCCGACATTCAGGCGATGATCGCAAATGCCCGCCCCGATCTGACCCCGTGGTCAGCGGAAGAAGCCGCCGCAACCGAAAGCGCAGCTTCCGACGACCCGGCCGAAGATGACGGCGGCACAGCAGCAGACGGCGGCGATGGCCCGACACCGGTGGCAGCTGCTCCAGTCGCGGCCCCCACAGTCGTCACCGCAATCCCCTCGCGGACCGCTGCCCTGCGCACCCTCAGCGCGGTTGAGGCCTATTTTGCAACCCACGAACCCGCCGCACCGGCACTCTTGCTGATCACGCAGGCCCGGCTTTTGGTTGGCAAGCCGCTGATCGAAGCGATTGAAACCCTCTTGCCCGCCGACGCACCCCGCGTGATGATCGACTTTGGCCCCGCGACCGGGTTCAAAATGGACATGAACCGGCTCAAGATGCTGGCAGGCGAATCTGCCTCGCTTGCGGGTGCCGTCGAAAATGAAGACCCCGGTGAAGACCCCGTTGTCGGCAACCGGGCCGATGTGGCAGGCCACCTGTCCGCGCTCGAAGAATTCTTTCGGGCACGCGAACCGGCCAGCCCTATACCAGTTTTGCTCTTCCGCGCACGGTCGTATCTCGAAAAGGACTTCGCCGCGATCGTTGCAGAACTCATACCACCCCCGGCTGAGACACAAAGCGAATAAACAACCAGAATCGTTTCCGCTGCCGCAGTCACAACCGTTGACTCACACCACCATTCGCAGTTTCATCTGCTTCAAATATTGGGAGAAAAATAATGGCTTCAGATTCCGCAACAGGATTTATCAAGCGCAACCGTCCGCCCCGCGTAAACATTTCTTACGCCGACCCCTATGACGCAGAGAAGGTCGTTGAGCTGCCGTTTGTCATGGGCGTTATGGCCGATCTTTCGGGCAACGCTTCTCCGGTCGAGAAAGAAGCAATTGGTGATCGCGACTTTACCGACGTCACCAATTCCACGCTGGACGCTTATGTCGCCTCGGTGAACCCCGGCCTGTCCTTCAATGTTGAAAACAAGCTGGACCCCGACAGCACCGACCGTCTGGGCGTGAACCTTGAATTCAAATCGATGGACGATTTTGGCCCGGCCCAGGTTGCCCGTCAGGTGCCCGCGCTGAACAAACTGCTTGAGGCGCGCGAACAACTCGCCAACCTCGCCCGCTACATGAACGGCAAGTCCAAGGCCCAGGATCACATCCGCGCCCTGCTCGACGATCCGGAACTGATGGCAGCACTAGCCGAACGTGCCGGGTCCGACGATGACGACGACGCCGAAGGCGAAGACAACGCATAAAATACGTAGCGCGCCCGACACTGGGTTTGGCGTGCTATCCAGAATACGAACAGGGGACATCACACGATGGCAAACGACGGCACACAACAGGAAGGACAGGTCGAAGGCGGCCTGAGCGAACTCGACGAGTTTTCCGACATCCTGCAGAAAACGATCAAGCCGCGCACCGAAGAGGCTTCGAAAGAAGTCGACAGCGCAGTAACCACGCTTGTCAAAGAAGCGCTGAGCGATGACACACTCGTTCAGGAAGACATCATCGACACGATCCAGGCGATGCTTGCCAAGATCGACAAAAAGCTGACCGATCAGGTGAACCAGATCATCCACGCTGACGAATTCCAGAAACTGGAAGCCAGCTGGCGCGGTCTGGCC
The DNA here is from genome assembly GCF_041103235.1 of Yoonia sp. R2331. Classification (NCBI taxonomy): domain Bacteria; kingdom Pseudomonadati; phylum Pseudomonadota; class Alphaproteobacteria; order Rhodobacterales; family Paracoccaceae; genus Cognatiyoonia; species Cognatiyoonia denitrificans. The sequence goes on from NZ_JBGCUN010000002.1 coordinate 70,676, forward strand.
TATACGGTCAACAACTCTGAAACCGACAGCAGCCTGCGCGTGAAGGTCATGAACGTCGGCAAGGACGAGCTCAAGTCAGAGATGCGCCGCTACCCCGGTGCCAAGTGGGACAAGTCCCCACTGTTCACCAAGATCTACAGCCAGGAATTCGATACGCTGGGTGGCAAGCCGTACGGCGCTATCGTCGGCGACTTCTACTTCGACCATTCCTCTGGCGACGTGAACCTGCTGCGCGACATGGGCAAGATTGCTGCTGTTGCTCATGCACCATTCCTGACCTCTGCCGCGCCGGAACTTCTGGGCATGGACAGCTGGAACGAAATGCCGAACCCGCAGGACCTGAACGAGATTTTCGACACCCCCGATTACGCGGGCTGGAACTCTCTGCGCGAAAGCGAAAACTCGCGATATATCGGCATGACTTTGCCGCGGGTGCTGTCGCGCGAACCCTACAGCCAGAACTCCACCTCCGTTGTTGAAGAATTCAACTTCGAGGAAGAGACAGATGGCCACGACGGCAAGCAGTACGCCTGGATGAACGCAGCCCACGCCATGGCCGTGAACGTCAACCGCGCGCACAAGGAACACGGCTGGACCGTCCGCATCCGCGGCGTGCAGTCAGGCGGCGAGGTGATGAACCTGCCGACCCACACCTTTGACACCGGCGACGGTGCCAAAGACATGAAAATCCCGACAGAGGTGTCCATCACCGACCGTCGCGAGGGTGAGCTTTCAAAGGCGGGCCTTATTGGCCTTGTCCACCGCAAGCACACCGACAAGGCGGCCTTTATCGGTGGTCAGTCGCTCTATAAACCAAAGAAGTTCACCGATGCAGAGGCGACCGCATCCGACAACATGTCCTCGCGTTTGCCTTACATCTTCGCGGTGTCCCGCTTCAGCCATTACCTGAAGTGTATGGTCCGCGACAAAGTGGGCGGCACACCTGACCGCACACAGATCCAGAACGATCTGCAAAGCTGGATCAACAACTACGTCACGGCCAACCCTTCGACCGCAAGCGAAAAGGAAAAGGCCCGCAAACCGCTGGCAGCCGCCACGGTCCAAGTCATTGAGGACGAAGAAAACCCCGGCTACTACATGGGCAAATTTTTCCTCAAACCGCACTTCCAGATGGAAGGAATGGATATCGGGATGAGCCTTGTATCCAAGCTACCATCTGGTGGCTAACCCCTCATTTTAACCCCCCCTGTCGGGCAATACATAGAAAGACCGGCATTTCCAAAAAGGAGACTACCCCATGGCAGTTGATATGTTCTTCAAAATCGAAGGCATCGACGGTGAATCGAAAGACGGCTCTCATACCAATGAGATCGACGTTCTTGCATGGAGCTGGGGCATGTCCCAGTCCGCAACCACCCACATGGGCGGCGGCGGTGGCTCGGGCAAAGTCAACGTTCAGGACATCAGCTTCACCAAGTACGTGGACAAATCGTCCCCCGAACTGATGAAGGCCTGTATGACCGGTCGTCACATCACTGAAGCAACCCTTGTTGTGCGCAAAGCCGGCGACAAGCCGCTGGAGTACATGACAATCAAAATCAACGACATCATCGTGTCTTCGGTTTCGACCGGTGGTTCCGGTGGCGAGGATCGTCTGACAGAGAACGTCACGCTGAACTTCAGCCAGGTGGACTATAAGTACATCGAACAGACCGACACTGGTGCCGAAGGCGACAAGCCTGACGTCAAGTGGGACATCGCCAAGAACGAAGCGATGTAATTGGCTGGGTCCAGGCGGACCCGCTGATACAAATACTGGACCGGCCTTCGTGTGGGGGCCGGTCCGTTCCCGGAACGGCATGACTTGCCCCGTCGCGGGCCGCGCGGTTCGCAGCGCCTCACCCGACTGACAAGGCTCAGGACATGAACGCCACCACATCAAGAACGCAGGAAAAGACGCTGGCCCCTCGGGACCGGCATCAGCTGTCCTTGATGCACGTCTTTCGCGCAGCACACGCCAACCGTGACGCCGCGAAAGAAGAAAGGAACCTCGTCGAAGGCAACCGCGAACTGACCCAGCGCAGCAAGGAACGCCGTGCGGGTACCGACGAAGACACGTTGCGCCAACACCTCAACCGCGACATGGCCAGCCTGATGAACACGGTCAATCTGGATGCCACGGTTCCGCTTGACGATCATCCGTACCTTCAGAAATCCGTGGCCAACTTTGGCTTTGGCGACCTCAGCCAGTTGGCGGGCACAGTAGATGGCCCCGCCCAGATCGCCGCGCTGATCCGCAAGACTTTGCTTGCCTTCGAACCGCGCCTGATCGCCGACACACTTGAAGTCACCGCATCAGAAGAAAACGATGTCGCAGGCGCGCGCCTGACCTTTGACATCTCCGCCGAAATGGCCGCCTCTCCGGTTGATATCCCGCTCAATTTTGTGGCCGAGGTCGACAACGGCGCAGGTAAGATCCAGATGACCAAATTGCGGGTGCAAACGTGAAAAAGGAATTCCGCGACACCTATAACCGCGAATTGGCGCTGCTTTACGAACGCTCTGCAGAATTTGCAAAGGACTATCCCGGCATCGCGGATCGTCTGGGCGGTCTGATGCGCGAAAACCTTGATCCGGCTGTGGCGGGATTGCTGGAAGGCACCGCCTTTATGGCCGCGCGGGTGCAGCTGAAAATTCAGGACGAATTTCGCACCTTCTCGACAGAGCTTCTTAATCAGGTCTTCCCGGATGCGTTGGCACCTACGCCCTCTGTGATGCTGGTGCAGGGCAACCCGCCTTACGACAACAAGGACCTGATCGACGGGCTGCACTTTGATGCGGGCGCTTACCTTGATGCACGCTTTGTGGATTCCGATCAGCGCGTTTCGTGCCGCTATCGTCTTTGCGCGCCTCTCTCAATCTGGCCCCTTACTGTCAGCAACGCCACCTACTACGCCAGCCCCGCGCCATTCCTTGCCGCCGGCGAATCAGAGGTGGCAAAAGGTACCAAGGGCGGCCTGCATCTGACCATCCACCGCCCCGCTGGCGCGGGCAGCGACCAGGACGGCGGCCCGCTTTCCGAAATCGCTGCCGACACGCTGCCGATCTATCTGACCGGCGACATGCCTGATGCGGTCGCCTTGTACGAACAGATCTTCTGTGACCTCAAACGCGCCTCACTGCGCTACCTCGACAAACACGGCGACCCGGTCTTTGTCCGCCTCGACCCACGCGCCATTGAACAAGTGGGCTTTGACGACAAAGACCACCTGTTTCCGCGCAATGGGTCCATGTTCAACGGCTTCGCTCGCCTGCGCGAGGTTTTCGTCTTTCCGCGCAAAACTCTTGGCTTCCGCCTGACTGGCTTGAAACAGGTGCTGCGCCACATCACCGGCTCTGACGTGCAACTCTTGCTGGAATTCGGCCATGCCAACCAAGGCCTTGCCGCGCGGATTGAGGCGGATGACTTTTCGCTGAATGCGGCTCCTGCGGTGAACCTCTTCGAGGAACCCGCAAGCCAGATCCGCATGGACGGCAAGCGCACCGAATACGTCGTCACCCCCGACAGCAGCCCACTGACGCATTACGAAATCTATCAAGTCACCGCTGTAAATGCCTACTACGCCGATCTGGCGTCCAAGGTTCCGGTGCATCCACTTTATTCGGTGCCACAAGGCATCGGAAAACCGCGCCAAGCGCTTTATTTTACCACCCGCACGCGGCAACGCCGCCCTACGGCCAAGGAACGCCGGTTCGGCGCGACCCAGCGCTATCGCGGGACAGAAACGTTCATCTCGCTCTATGAACCGCCGGAAACCGGGGCGCAGGGTCAAGCGCAGCGGCTGCAAGTGCGGACCTTGTGTTCCAACCGGCACCTGCCGGAATACCTGCCCATCGCGCAATCCCGCGATGACTTCCACATGTGTGACGATGTCAGCGTCTCTTTGGCTGTTATCGCGGGTCCGACCGCGCCGCGCGCCGCTTTGACAGACGTCGAAAAGACCGCGGGCCACCGCAACACTGCAGGCGACAACTATTGGCGTCTGATCAGCTATTTGTCGCTGTCGCAATTCGCGCTTGATGGCAATGACGCGATCTCTGCCGCCGATGGTCTGCGCGAAATGCTCTCGCTGTTTGCGGACCTCTCCGACAGCATCACAGAAGCGCAACTGCAAGGCATTAAAGAGGTGCAGACCCGCCCCGTTGTGCGCTCGATCCTGCGTTCCGGCAGCTTCCATGCCGCCCGTGGTATCGAAGTGCGGATCACCTTCGACGAAAGCGCCTTCGAAGGTTCAGGCGTGATCCTTCTCGGTGCCGTTCTCGACCGGTTTCTGGCCGAATACGCAGCCGTGAACAGCTTCACCCAAACCATCATTGCCAGTCAGGAACGCGGCGACATCACCACATTCCCGCCCCGCACCGGATCGGGCCCGTTGATATGAAGAAACCGGTCGTCACAGAAACTCCAGATCAACCCGTCGACGGCATCGGGTTTCTGAACTTTCTGCGCGCGGTCGAACAGCGCAATGCCGAAAAGCCGCGCATCGGGTCCAACACCGCCCTGCGCGAAGAAGCGGTGAACATCGGCCAAGACCCGTTGATGGCCTTCCCGATACACGACCTCAACCGCCTGCTTGACGGCAAGCGTAGCCTGCCAGAAGTCCGCAACAACATTATTGGATTCTTCGGTTCGAACGGCGCGCTGCCGCTTGATATCACCGAAGAGGTTTATCGCTGGGCGCTGTCGGGCGACATGGCATTTGTCCGCTTCACAGACATCTTCGCCACCCGCTTTCAGCAGCTGTTCTTTCGCGCGTGGTCAGACGCCCGCGCGATCACCCAGTTCGACCACCCCCACGACGACCGCTTTGCCAACTACGTGGGCGCGGTCCTTGGCATTGGCACACCCGCATTCCAATCCCGCGACAGCCTACATGACCTCAACAAGATTGCGCTGGCCCCACTGGCATTGGGCCGCGTCAAAAGTCCGCGCAAACTGCAACAAATGCTCGAAACCGATCTGGGTGCAGACATCGCGGTCGAGGAACACGTGCCCGTCTGGATCGCCTTTGAAGAGGACGCGCGCAACGCGCTTGGCATGGCCGGGTCTTCACTGGGCCGCGACATGTATCTGGGGGCCCGCGCTCAATCTGTCGAGGAAAAGATCGTCCTGCATATCCACACCGAAACGCTGGCCGAATACCGCGCGTTTTTGCCTGGCGGCACCTCTCATGCCCGACTTCAGGACATCGTGAACTGGTACCTTGGTGCCGCTTACGAGGTGAACGTCTCACTGACCCTGCCCGCCGATCAGGTGCAGGCCGCCAAAATCGGCGAAAGCGCCGAACTTGGCTGGATGGCCGTGATGCCGCCGCGCATCCCGCCACCCGCCAACACACCGGTCCAAGGCGCCACATACGCCTTGACCGAAGTAGCATAACGCATTGATAATATATAAAATTTCCAAGGGGACGGAAAATGGCTGAGATCAATATCGAAAAATATGCCGGGAAGATGAACCGCGCTGGCTATGACGCATTTCTCAAGGCAATGCGCCACGCCCGTTCCGAAAAGAACCGCAACATCGAAGTGGTGCATTGGCTGTTTCACGTCGTCGCCAACAAAGACTGCGACGTTTCTGTCACCCTCAACGCGCTCAGCCTTGATCGCGGGGCCGTCCTGAAGCAACTCGATGCAGCCATGTCCCGGCTCGACAAAAACGTCACTGAAAGCCCTGGCATCTCCGAAGGCATGTCATCGACGCTGAACCACGCTTGGACCTATGCGACGCTGTTCTTTGGCGAAGCGCAGATCCGCACCGGCCACGCCCTTTTGGCAATGCTCAACGACAAGAACCTCGCACGCGAAATCACACGGTTGTCCCCCATTTTGGGTGGCATTTCCGTCGACACCCTCGGCAAAGAAAGCCGCAATCTTTGGAAAGAATCCGAAGAAGAAGACATGCGCCCGATGGACGGTTCTGGCCTGTCTTCTGGTGGCGGCGAAGGTGGGGCCGCCGGTGATCCTACGGCCTCTGCTTCGACCGCGCTTGGCCGGTTCTGCAAGGACATGACCGCCGCTGCTGGTGACACTGACAAGATCGTTGGCCGCGATGACGAAATCCGTCAGATCGTCGATGTCCTGCTGCGCCGCCGCCAGAATAACCCGATTCTGACGGGTGAGGCTGGCGTGGGCAAAACTGCAGTGGTCGAAGGCTTCGCCCAGCGCCTCGCCGCCGGTGACGTGCCGCCCAAACTCAAAGGCACCAAGCTTTTTGAGATGGACATTCAGGCCATGCAGGCCGGTGCCTCGATGAAAGGCGAATTTGAACAACGCCTCAAATCCCTGATTGACGAGGTCCAATCCTCCCCCACACCTATCATCCTTTTCATTGACGAGGCACATACCCTGATCGGCGCAGGCGGCGCACAAGGCACCGGCGATGCCGCCAACCTGCTCAAACCAGCCCTTGCGCGCGGCACCCTGCGCACCATCGGTGCCACCACGCAAAGCGAATACGCCAAGTACTTCGAGAAAGACCCTGCCCTGACCCGCCGTTTCCAGCCGGTGCAGGTGGACGAACCCGACGTTGACCGCTGCTGCTACATGCTGCGCGGCATTCTCAACCCGATGGAGGCCCACCACAAGGTCCGCATCTCAGACGAGGCGATCGTCGCCGCGGTCAGCCTTTCGCACCGCTATATTCCCGCGCGGCAACTACCCGACAAAGCGGTCAGCCTTCTGGATACCGCCTGCGCCCGCGTCGCCGTCTCTCAGGCGACAATCCCCGCCCGTATCGCCGATCTGAAAGAGGCGATCGTGTCATTGGACGTCGAAATGTCCTCCAAGACCGCGCAAAAAGACCTTGGCGAAGAGAACGAAGAACGCCTGGCTGAGGCCGCCGAAGAAAAGGCCGCCAAAGAAAAGGAACTCGCGGAATACGAGGAAAAATACGCCGCCGAGAAGATCATCGTGGATCGCATCCTTGCCCTGCGCGCCGCGCTGACAGAAGCCGAGGGCGCAGAGGAAGAAGACGCCCAGGCCGCAGACCCCGATGAGGGCGCGCCAGCAACCGAAGAGGACACTCCGGCAGAAGACACAGCCGAGGGTGATAACGCACCACCACCCCCCGCACCCGAGGTCAGCGAAAACATCCCTGCCGACCCCGACGCCATCCGTGAAGAGATGCTGGCAGAAATGGCCAAGCTCGAGGCAGGCAACCCCGACGACCGCATGGTCTATAGCCACGTCGACGAACAGGCCGTGGCTTCCATCATCTCTGATTGGACAGGTATCCCTGCGGGCCGGATGATGGCCGACGAACTCGATCGGATCCTCAAACTCGCCGACCACCTGAAAGAACGTGTCGTGGGTCAGGATCACGGCCTCAAGATGATTGCCAAACGGATCGAAACCAACCGCGCGGGCCTGTCCAACCCCAACAAACCCATCGGTGTCTTCATGCTTGCCGGCCCCTCTGGCGTCGGTAAGACCGAAACTGCCATCGCGCTTGCCGAAGAGCTTTATGGCGGCGAACAGAACATCATCACCATCAACATGTCCGAGTTTCAGGAGGCACATTCTGTCTCGCTGCTCAAAGGCGCGCCTCCGGGCTACGTTGGCTACGGCGAAGGTGGTCGCCTGACCGAAGCGGTGCGGCGCAAGCCCTATTCGGTCGTTTTGCTGGACGAGGTTGAAAAGGCCCACCCCGACATCCACGAGATGTTCTTTCAGGTCTTCGACAAAGGCATCATGGAAGACGGCTCTGGCCGCCCGATCAACTTCAAGAATTGCCTGATCCTGCTGACATCCAACGTTGGCACAGACGTCATCATGGACGCCACGGATCAGGGCCGCAAGAATGATGAAATCGACTCCGAAGCGCTCGCAGAAACCCTCAAGCCCGCCACGCTTGATGTGTTCCCACCGGCGCTGATGGGCCGGATTGTCACGATCCCCTACTTCCCGCTCTCGACCGAAGCGCTGCACGGGATCACGAACCTCAAGCTGAAGTCGGTGATCAAACGCCTCAAAGAGGCGCATGGCGCCAATATGACCTTTAGCAAGGACGTGCTGGACCACATCGTCGAACAATGCCGCGACCCTGACAGCGGTGGCCGCATGATCGACAACATCATCACCAATTCCATCTTGCCGGACCTGTCGCGTCAGGTCCTGTCCAAGATGGTCTCGGGCGAAGAAATGCAAGCGGTCGAGGTCGTCCTGAAAGACGGCGCAATCGCATACGAATTCAGCTAAGGGCCTGATCATGGACATCTATTTTGGCATCGACGGGACGGGTCCCGACGACAACGACACCTACAAAACGGACTTTCAGTCCAGCCACGTCAGGCAACTTTTCGAACAATGGCACACGCCCCTTGCTGGTTATCTCCGTGGCCCGCGCTGGCACGGAACCGGCACCCCCGCCAAGTCAAAGCAGGGGTTGGATTGGGTCGTCGAGCAATGGGAGAAACAGCAGAAACTGGCCACGGTCCGCTCTGCTCTTTCGGCCAAACCAACCCGCATTTTCCTCAGCGGCTACAGCCGTGGCGGTGCGGCTGTGATCGAACTGGCCTACAACCTCAACAAAAAAGGCATCCCCGTGCATTGCATGATGCTCTTTGATGCGGTCGACCGTTCGCCACTGGAAAACTGCGACACGATTTCCAAGAACGTCGCGATGGTCTATCACGCCCTACGCGACCCCAAGGCAGGATCGCGCGAAAGCTTTGGCAACTGCGGCCTGAAACACCCATCCAAGGGCCTGCCCGTGTTCCGTAAATTCTTCTGCACTCATGGCGGTGTCGGCGGCTGTCCCTGGGACAAGGCGGGCAAGTCCGGCAAGATCGAAGAAATGTCGACAAAGGCAAAAATCGGTGCAGTCGCTGCGATGGGCAAACATCTGGCAGACATTCACGACTTCACCAACGTCACAGTCGCTCAGGACAAAGCGGGCGCACTGGCGAGCTGGCAATGGATGCAATCCAATCTGCGCGTTGCCCGTGCGACAGGCCTCGACAAATCCATCGGCAACGTCGGCGACTTCAATCTGCGCTCCGACATCATGTTGGGTTAACCAGCAGTACTCTTTCTGACAGGTTTTAATTAAATGTCTCTGAACTATTACGTCGTCCGTCGTGGCGACGAACTCTACCGCATCATGCGCAGCCACTATGGCGACGCCAAATTCTTCGCAAATCAGGCCAGTCTCACAGCAAACCTTCAGGCCAATAATCCGCAGATCGCCGACATCGACCTGATCTTTCCCGGTCAGGTCATCATGCTGCCTGATACCCCCGCTCATGCTGCTGAAATGACCTGTGTCGCCCCTGATCTGGCAGTGGCCTCCGGTGCGCTGGCAAAGACCATTGCGGAAACGGACGGCGTGACCCAATCCATCATGGAACAGCTCTCGGCAGACAAACTGTTCAAAGCCTCTGGCATGGGCTTTCTCGATGGCGTTACCAAGATCGGCGAATCCGCCGCTGACGACATCCGCAAGGTCGGCCTCAGTTACTATCAGATGCAGGCCAAGACCATCACCCGCGGCCAATACGACTACCGCCGCAAGGTTGCGCTGAAACGCGCCGATGCAAAACTGGGCATCATGCGCCCCTTGCTGACACCGGGCAAGACAGGGCGGCAAGCCATCCGCATTGACCGCCTGGCAGAGGTGCGGACCCACAAGATCAACAAAGAGATCATGAACCTCGACCGCGCCGTCAAACTCGCCAAAAACGGCGCAATTGTCCTTAAAGTCGCTGACATCGTTGATACCGGCACCAAGATCCACAACGCCTCCGACAACAAAGAGCGCACCGTGATCCTTCTGGATAACGTCGGCACCAATGTCGGGGCCGCAATCGGATCAGGCCTCGTCACACTGGCACTTGTCGGCACCCCTGTTGGCTGGGGCGTGATCGCGGCGGTTGCCATCGGCGGCGTGGTCGGGTCCATCGGCGGTGACCTGCTGATGGACGCCATACAGGAAGAAACGCTCTATGACGCGCAAGGCCGCCGCATCAACACCAAGCTCGACCGCTTCTGGAAGAACTTCTACGACTGATCGGGCTTCTTCTGGCCAAAAATTATCCCGGGGGAGTCAGCTTTGCTGACGGGGGCAGCGCCCCCGGCCAACACCTGCCACCGGGCGCTACGCTCTTAAACAGGGTCGCTGAACCCTGCGGCCTTATGGCTGCCGTCGCAAAACGGCTTATTCTTGGACGCCCCACAGCGGCACAAAAACGCCTTGCCGACCTGCCCCATCTTGTGACCTGTCCCGGTCGTCAATTCTACATTCCCTTCAATCTTCAAAGGACCGTCAGGAATCCGCAGCGCAGCAATCGGCCCGCCGCTTTCTTCCACCTGCCCCGCAACCTCGACCTTGGGCTCGCCCGTCGCCTCAAACCCGCCATCCACGTGGGAATAGTCGCAATAGGGCTTCGTCTTCGACAACCCACAACGGCACAACGTCACCCGTGTCTCGGCCTCGGCCCCGTCGACTGACACGTTGCCAGCCACCGCCAATGGCCCGTTTTCCAACACCGCAATCCGGTTGATCTTCGGTGCCGCTTCAGCGCGTCCATCAGCATAGGCAAAGGTCAGCGCGCCTGACGGGCAGGTCCGCACCATCGCCGCAATCTCCTCTGCCGGGGCATTGTCAGGCTGCACCCAAGGCCGCTGCGCGGGGTCAAACACATCCGGCAGTTTCAGGAAACAATTCCGCGCATGAATGCAGCGCTTCATGTCAAAACTCACGCTGATTTCAGCGCCTTCATAGGTCTTGCGTCCCATCTTGTCCTCCAACTTCTTCTGGCCACAAATATCCCAGGGGGGTCTTGGGGGGACAGCGTCCCCCCAACAACAAATCGTGTGCGGGCTTTGCCCGCGCCTTTGGATCAGACCTATCCGGCCTCCGACAACAGCTGATCAATGACCTCCTTATAGGCGCGCATCTCCGCGGTCATCACGGGCCGGGGCGCGCTGACCACAGCACCACCACCTGATCCCGCACCGCGCATCTTGCGATCTGCCCAGGCCTTCAGATCGGCCACTGTGTAATTGCGCAGGAACGGGTTGGCATTCACCACGCCCGATCCCATCACCGCCAGGATTGTCTCGCCATCGCCGCGCGACAGCACCGTATTGGCCCCACCCGGCCCCAAAAAATGCGCCAGATACAGGCGCCCCGGCGTGATGCTATGCCCACGCCCTGACAGAAACCGCTCATTCTCGCGCGCCAGATTGGTCACCATCTCGCGGCTGAGCGTCGGATCCGTGCGCAGCGCCAAAAGATCGGCCCGGCTCATCGTGCCCGCCAGATCCGGGCGGTAATCGCGCATCATCCGCAACCAGGTGCTTTCGATGAATTGACCCAATCCGGTTGCCGTGGACAACGGGTTCTTGGCATTGGCATTGCCCGCACTTTCAACCTTGATGATCTGGTTGACCAAAGCCTCCACCGCGCCAGAGGCCGCCCCGCCAGAGGCCACAACCGACCCGCCCTGCACATTCACAGTAAAGGGATCAACCGGCGTGCCGTTCTGCCGGAACTCAAAATGCAAATGCGGGCCGGTTGACCGGCCCGTCGTGCCGACATAGCCAATCACTTCACCCTGCTGCACTTGCCGTCCGGGGCGCATACCCTCGCCAAACCGGCTCATATGGGCATAGCGCGACTGCAACCCACCGGGATGATCAATGTAGATCACATTGCCATATCCACCGCCGTCACCAACCACCTTCAGCGTCCCGGCAAGGGCTGCCACAATCGGCGTGCCCGTGGGGGCTGCCCAGTCAACACCACCATGCAGACGCACAGTCTTCAGGATCGGGTGGTGCCGTGGGCCAAATTTGCTGGTCAACGTGCCCTGCACCGGCGTGGTGAACCCGCCTTGCGATGCGGCCCCGGCCCGACCGGTGTTGCTGAAGCAACTGAACTTGCCATCATCGTCGGCGCTCACATAGCAGGGCATCTCGCCCGATGGTCCGGTGATCCCCGCAAACAAGATCTGCCCCGGCCCGCTGCCGCCCGGCCCCGGTGCGGGCGCATAAAGCACCGTGACCTCGTCACCAGGGGCCGCAAAGGCATCCAGATCATAGGCCTGTGACATCATCACAATCATCTCGCCCACCAGCGTAGTGGGCACACCCTTGCGAATAACCGCGCTATAGACCGCGTCCAACAAACGATAATCCTGCTGCGGGGCCGCGATGTTCGCCGCAGGCGACGACAGCGCATAAAGGTCCACATCCACCCAAGGGTCCGCCGCCACCTCGAATCCCAGCGCGCCACGTCGCGCGGTGGAATTTATGTATCCCTGCGGCCCATAAAGCGAGATTTGCAGCGGCGTCAGGGCCTCCCCCTCGCGCCGCGCGCGGATCGCCACGATGGACCCCGGCGCCATCTCTGCCGCCTCTGGAATGACCGTCGCAATCTGTCCAGCCCATGTCTCTGCCGCCTCTGTTGCAAATCCATTGGTTGCCATCACGTCCGCGATGCTGCGGGTGGTGATCATCCGAACCACAATGTCTTCATAAAGCGGTTTGCGCAGTGCCTCTGGCCGAACGAACGACACGCTGGTGGTGTTCTCGATCCGCGTCTCAACATAGCTCGCAGGTGCCGCGTCATCCTCGCCCAATGCGGTCCCCCAACTGTCATCACTGTCGGCGGCCACCACCACCACGTCCAGCTCATCCTGGGGCGTGGCGACCTCGGCCGCCGGCAATGCCGGGGCATTCAGCGACGCAGACCGTTGCGCTTGAAAGAACGCAAAATCCTCGCGACTGGACGGCAGCGCTGTGATCAACTGACGTTCCTGCACGATCAGCGGTTCGCGGACCAGCGACAACCGCGTCGGCGACGGGCTGCCCACCCGCCGTGCGTCCAGCGTCATCGGCCCGGACAAACTCAGGCTGTCCTGCGCAGCGCCGGTTTCAAACCGCAGGATCATCGGGTCGCCCGCGATATCCACAAATGGCGTCGCCGCCCGGACCGGTGGGGCTGCCACCTCTTCGGTTTCGACCTGCACGAACTGACCCTCTTCGGGGGCCAGATCATCCGCCATTTCAGGCGCATCATCCCCGCCGCTGAACAGCCAGAAGATGCCAAAGCCCAAGACCAGCACAAGCACCACCCCACCAGCACCCGCTGCAATCCGCTGGATGCGGCGCTGCGCGCGTCTGCGCTTGGCCCGGGCCTGAGATTTCTGAAAGGCTGGGTCGACCTCGATCATCTGCGCGCCTAGCGGAACACGCCCGTACCGCCGGTATTGCTAAGCGTGCGGCGGGCCGGTGCAGCAGGCGCAGGGGCTGCTGGCGCAGGCGTCGCGCGGCGCGGTGCGGACTGCGTTGTGGTCTGACGACGCGGCGCGGATTGTGTTGTGCTCTGGCGTGGCGCAGGGGCCGCGATGACCTGATCAGGACAGCGCACATCGTCCTTCAACAGGATCTGACGCCACAATGCAATCGACGGATCCTGCCCGGCGTATTCGCCGCCAAACTGCGAGAAATAGAGCGTGACCGACCGGCGCGACCCACCCCCCCAGATGCCATCAATCTCTGCATAATAGCAGTTCATCCGCTTCATCTCTGTCTGGATCGACCGGGCCAATTGCGGCTCTGGCGGATCAAACGCGCCACTCTCGACAAGGTTCAGGTAAAGCTCTCGGTTGTTTTCGGCAAAGTCGCGGCGCAGGGCCACATCCTCGGCGCTGACTTCCGATCCGCCCACGGCTGCACCATCATCATCTGGTGCCACGTCAAAGCTCGCCTCGACCACCTCTTCGGGGTAACCCACAATGATCGACGGTGTTGGTAAGCCGCCAGCGCCGGGCACAGGGCGCGGAGCGGACGACACAGGCTGCGGGGCCACAGTCAGGATCGACACATCGCCTTGCACCTGCCCCACGTTGGACGCCGCGACGGACACGGGCGACACCGCACTTGCCACGCTGACCGGGCGCACTGGTTCCATCAGCACGACGGTTTCTTCTGTCACGGTGCCGACGCTGGCAGGGGCCTCTGGCACCTCACCAGCGAAATCCACAGCGATCCCGGCGTCTTGCCACATTGCCAACAATTGCGCCCGGGCCGAAGGCGAGACGCTTTCAAGCATCTCATAGTCCTTCTGGGTCAACGCCACACCACTGGTCGCGGGACGGAAAACAAAAGGGTCCGGCAGCGTCGATGCGGCCCACAATCCGGCTTGCGAGATCACCGTTTCGGTGCCGTCTTCTGCGATCTCCACCACCGGCTCTGGCCTCGGTGGCAGCAATTCCGATGATGGCAGCCCCGGCACGGTCAACCTGTCAAGCAGCACCGCTGTCAGGTTATCGCCCTGCTCTGCCGGGCAGGCGACCCCGGGCGGCACCGCACTGAACAGCGCCAGATCCGGCGTGACAGCCGCAACCTCGGCCAGGGACGCATCCAGCGCGCCGGCGCCAATAATGCCTTGCGACGCCGCTCCGTGGCAGGTGTCCAGCATCACAACCCTCGCGCCGTCGCGTCCCAGCAAATCGACAACCTGCACCGACGCGGCTGCGGTCTCTTCCGGTGTCTCGCCGGCGGCCCCGACGGGCAGCACATAGCTGACCCCGTCCAGCGCAAAGCCGTGTCCCGCATAGTAGACAACACCTGGCCCGTCTTTCGCGGCCAAATCTGCCAAGGCTGCATCAATGTCCGACTTCGCTGCGTTTTCCAGCCGCGTAACAGTAAAGCCGAGGCCAAACAGCGCCTCTGACATCTTTTCGGTATCCCGGCGCAACCCGTCCAATGCTGCCTCTGCGGCATATCCGGTGTTGGCGATGACCAGCGCATTGCGGTCCTGCGCTGCAGCCTGACCAGCGGCCAGACACAAGCCCGCCACCCCGCCAAAGCGAGCCAGATCGGTCATGGGTCTGTTCCAGCGCCACATCATCACGTTCCTTCCAGCCTCAGGCTACTGCAACCAACCCGTTCAAGCTAGGGCTGCGGCGTCAAAAAGAGGGTCCAGCGTTCGGTCTGCTGCGTGTCTACTTCAACAAAGTTTGCAGGCAAATGCCCCCGGATCAGGCAATCTTCGACCCCGCGAATGACAAACCGGTTGGTGCCGATGCACATCGGTGTGCTGCCATTCATGATTTCATTGCCAAAGACGTCCTGCGCAAAAACATAGATATAGCGCGCCGTCAGGCTGTCTTTGATCGCATTGGCGCATTGGTTGGGGCCAATCGTCCACCACCCGCGCGTGACAAACGTGTCTTCCTCGAACTGGCCGATGGCCACGTTGACCACGTCAAATGACTGATTGCACACGGCAAAAGCGGCCTTGGCCTGCATGGGCAGGGCGCAAAACAGAGGTGCAAACAAGGCAGAGAGGGCGAACCGGGGCATGGGGCATTGATACAACGCCGCTGCGCGAATGCGAACGCAAACCCGTTCACGACCCCGCAACCTTTGCCTGATAGGCCAATTTGTGTCATAGACCACGCATTGCTGGGGCGTCTGTGACTTTGGATAAGGATATTCCTGATGGAATTTTCGACCCTCCGCACCGTGATTGCCATTGTGGCGACCTGTGTGACTCCTGCGATGGCCCTCGCCTTTGATCCCGGTGCCGCGAAACTGCAGCAATCGTTTGCAGACCAGATGGTCACTGTGCGGATTGGTCGCGCGACGGAAACCCACAACGTCACAATCGCTACCTACCAAACCCTGCTGAATCAGGGCGTACCCGCCACGCTGGTTGATATGCCGCTGGAAGAACAGGATCAGTTGCACCAATTGATGCTGAAATCAGCAGGGTGGAGCGTTGGGGTCTTCCGCTGACCTGAAACCACGATCAAACCCCGATCAGCCATAGACAAAACCGCGATGGGTCTAATACCATTGCGCCACATCATTATTGTCCGGGGAAGCCATGTCATTGCTGAAAAACATCCAACGCGCCGCCGTCCTTGCTGGGTCGCTTGCGCTGACCGCGCTGCCTGCCGCAGCCCAAGACGCCGCTGAATTCTCGCTTGAATTGAATAACGCCGCAGAAACCACCGCCGGTGGTTGCCGTCTGACTTATGTGGCGACCAACAAAACCGGTCAGGAACTGGCCCAGACCGCCTACGAGGTTGCGGTGTTCAACGCGGACGGTGTCGTCAGCCGAATCCTTGTGCTGGAATTCGGTGCGTTGACCGTGGGCAAGACCAAAGTCGTGCAGTTTGACCTCTCCGACCAACCTTGCACCGGCCTCAGCCGCATCGTGGTCAATGACGTTGCTGCCTGCACATTGGCCGACGGCACGGGAGAGGGCGACTTCTGCCTTTCCGGTCTGGTCACCGCCTCACGTTCTACGATCCAGTTCGGGATCTGATCGCTTCGGCCCGCGCACCGTCGCGGGCCTCTGATTTTGATGACAAAGGCATTCCATGAACGCTCCTGACCTATCGGCCCTCAACACGTCCACTCTTGCCGTGTTCGGCGCCCTTGCCATCATGTCGCTGCTGGCGGTGACAGTGGCCTTCTTCAAGGTATTCCAATTCGCGCGCATGGGTGTGGGCAAAGGCCGCGCAGCCGAAGACATCTTGGAAGACTGGCTGGGTGGCCGCGCCGATGCCGCCCTCAGCCGTGCTGCCGAACGCCGCTTCGTCCTTGCCCGCGTGCTGCAATCGGTCTTCTCGGGCCTGCGCGCGCGCCCCGACAATCAGGAATTCGCGGAAGAACTCGGCAGACAAACCGCCCTTGTCGAACTTTCCAACATGACCAGCCGGATGCGGGTGCTGGAAACCGTGGTGCAAGCCGCACCTATCCTTGGCCTCTTGGGCACGGTGATCGGCATGATTGACGCCTTCTCGACCCTTGCCGGTGCCGATGGCGCTGTGGACCCGACCCAGCTTGCCGGCGGCATCTGGACCGCGCTGACCACCACCGCCGCCGGTCTGGCCATCGCGCTGATCACCTACTTCATCGCCACTTGGCTCGAAGGGCGGATCGAAAACGAACGCCAGTCCATCGAAACCCTGATCTCTGCGGCGATCCACGGGCGCGTTGACGCCAACACCCCGCAATAGGGCGGCATGTCCAAGACCCGATCAAAGGTTGCGCTGCCCCGGCACACCGGGCGCTACAACTTTGTGTTGACCCCTCTGGCCGACGCGATGTTCCAGCTGTTGATCTTCTTCATGCTGTCCTCAAACCTCGCCCCCTATTCCTTGCTGACCCTCAAAACCGGACTGACTGGCGAAGAGGGCGCACAAAGCACGGGCGAGGCGATCCCGGACGAAATCGCCGAAGCCCCGGCAAATGCCGCCATCTGGACCGTCGACGCCGGACAAGTCACAGCACAGGGCCAGCGCTTTGAACCAGACCAGCTGTCGGCCCTTGCCGCAGCCCTTGCCGCCAATGATGACGCCGCCGTCGTGCTGATCCTGCGGGACACGGCACAGGTACAGGACTTGTCCAACGTGCTCGAGGCGCTGACCGCCGCCGGTGTCGCCTCTGTTCAGATCGCTGAAAGCGGGGGGGCCTGACATGCAAGCCTTGCCGCGCCCCCGCAAGCCGATTCAACTTGATGTGTCACTGGCCATTGTCAACATCGTGCTTCTGCTGATCTTCTTCTTTCTGGCCACGGGCCAGCTTTTGAACCCGCCCGCCCAAGGGGTCGATCTGGCAGAAACCACCGACCTGCCGCTTGACCAACTGCCCTCGCCGATCCTTGTGGTGGACCCCGCTGGCAATTGGGAACTGGACGGCCAGCCACTGGCCCCCGACCTTCTGGGCGTCAGCATCGCGGACCTGCCGCAACCGCTGACCCTGCATATCCTGATCTCTGGCGATGCCCCCGCAGGCACGTTGTTGGGCATCGTCAACCGCCCAGAACTCTCGGGCACCAATATGAAGCTTGTCACCCTGCGCGTACCGGGTGACGACGCATGACCGGGCGCGGCGGCAAACCCATCCACTGGGCCGAGGCCTTTGGCCTATCGGCCCTAGTCCACGTCGGTCTGGTCTTCTTTGCGCTGGATTTCGTCCGCGACCTGCAGCTATTTCAACCGTCGGACGAAGACACCGCCGCCGACATCATCGTCACCAGCCTGCAATTCGACAACATCGTTGTCGAACAGCCCCCTGACACGACTGGCGCGGAAGGGATCGACGGCGAAGGGGACGTTGCCGACCCGGACGCGCCCGAGAACCTCCCCGCGCTGGCCCCGGAACCCGCGCCAGAGCCTGAACCGGAACCCGCAGCAGAGCCTGAAGAACCCGACCTGCCCGCGCCCGAGACGCCAGAGGCGGTTGAGGCAGAAACGCTGACACCCGAAGCCGTGGAACCCGAACCGCTGGCCGCCGAACCGGTCGAACCAGAGATCGCCGAGGCTGTGCCAGAGGCGCTGGAACCCGTGCCTGCCGAACCCACCGCACTGGCCCCCGAACCGCTTAGCCCGCTGCGCCCTGATGACGATACCGTCGCGGCACTGGCCCCCATCGACGGCGGGTCGCCCGAACGTCTGTCGGCAGCCGCACCCTCTATCGCGCCCATCGCCGTGGCACCTGCCACTGGCACAACCACCACCCGGATCGCGCCGGTTTCGACCCGCCCACAACTTACTCCGCCTGCCCCGCGCAGGCCCGCCGCCGAACCGCCCGCCCCTGGCAGTCCGCAGGCCGTCGTCAACGAATTGGTCGCCAAGATCCGCGCCAACACCACCGATGCCTGTCTGGTGGCCATGCCGCAACAGGGGCAGGATGGCGCGCCCGAACTGGTGATGCTGGCCGCCGACGAACCCAGCATCTCGGCCTTCGCGGCGGACGTGCTGGAAGAGATTGATCCCCGCCCCGGCCAACGCGGTGTGCTGATCGACCCGCGACAATGCCCGGCGGCAACCTTCATCCGCGAAAACGTCAGCTACCCGGCATTCCGGCTGTCACTCGGTGTGGTAAATGATCGGTTACCATCTGGCGAAGAGTTAACGGGCGTGGTGGGCCGCGCTGCGGGCGCCTACGTGACGCTTCTGCTGGTCGATGATAACGGCGTGGTGCAGGACATCGGCAGCTATCTGACCTTTGCCGGCGCCGACGCCCGTTTCTCTGTTCCGATGCGCCGCGAAGGGGCTGCACGTGATACGTCCCAGATGCTTATCGCCCTCACGACCGATAGCCGCCCCCGGACACTGGATGCACAAAACGGTCAACTGGCAGAGGATTTCTTTCCCGCCCTCAAAGCCGAAATCGGGACCAGCGTGCCGCTTGTCATGATCCCGTTCGAGGTCCGCTAACCACCGTACGGTTAACGCTTGTCAGGACTTGCACCTGCACGGTTTGTGCATGGTATGTGCATCAGTTGTGCCCTGCTCTAGGGCAGCAAATCAAACACCGCAATCGCGGCCCCGGCGCGTCCCTCTCGACCCGCGATTTCCGCCTCGATCAGCGGCAGCAAATCCGACGCACGGGCCCCATTGTTGGCCGCCGCTGCCGCGATCAGCGGCGCGTCCGATGCGACTGCCATGATCATCTGCGGCTGCGCTTCGCCGCTGCCATCGCTGTTGAGGCCAAAGCTGAACGTGGCACTTCCATCAGCCCCCTCGGTCATCCGGTCCGTCAGGTTATAGACTCCGCCTGCTGCCGTAATCAGCACCAGCCAAACCGGGCGGCCGCGGCGGTCACTCAACCGACCAACAATCGAACCACCGCTTTGCATCTCATTGGAATCCAACACCAAAATGGGCGGCGCACCTTCGGTCTGTTGCAGCGTTCGACCCAGATCAAGGGCCGCACAATGGGTGTCCGGCACCGGGCTGGTCCGGATTGTTGGGCGGCTGTCAAATGCCGCCTCAAAATCGTCCGCCAGCCTGTCAAACCCGGCCAAGTTGTTTCCATAAGCCGCAACAACTCCAGCCTCGGGGCCTGTCGCAATTCGCGTGGCATAGGAACAGGGCCCTGCCTCATAGCTGGCCAGAAAGCTGGCGCGCGTCATTGGCCCGGACGGTGTAGAGGTGACGGGGTCTTCGACTGTATTGGTATCGCCCGCATCTGCGTGCCGCATACCTTCCGGCAGCATGTTATCCGGAATAAGTCCTTGTTGCCACGCAACAAATCCGCCCAAACCGGCAATGACCACCAGGATCATCAGCCACCGCAGGAAACCGCCGCCGCCCTCGCTGTCGCGGCGGCGTTTCGGTGTACCGGCCATCGTGTTTTGACCCGGCGCAAAGGTCGCAGGCGGTGCGGTCATTCCCGGAGCAAAGGTCCCTGGTGCGACGCCTGTTGGTCCGCCAAAGGGGCTTGCCGATGTGGCGTCAACCGCTGCAGGAACAACGCTCTGCCCACCCAAGGTCGCGGGCTGTTGGGTCTGGCCCGAATGGGTTGGCGGTTGCCGCAGTCCCGGCGTCTGCAACCCGGCCATGGCTTGCCCTTGGGGCGGATTGGTTTGACCATCTGCAACAGGCCGGACCCCGCCGTATTTTTCAGGAATATCAGCGGGATGGTCCAACAAACGGATCACATCCAGCATCCGTGCGGGACGGTGGATCGGGTCGGGTTCCAGCATATGCGCCAGCAACGGGCGCAGCCCATCTGGCACGTCGCTCAGGTCCGGAATTTCCCGTCGCGCATTTACCGCTTCCACGACAGAGGCACCCATATCTAAAGGCTCGCCCCGCAGGGCAGCCGCCATCAACAAACCAAGGCCATAAATGTCTGTGCGCGGCCCGATCTCTCCGCCGAAGTGGCCCAGCTGTTCAGGCGAGATGTACTTGAATTTGCCCGCCAATTGGCCGTGCAACGTGTTTTCGGCCATCTCGGTCGACTTGGCGATACCAAAGTCAATTAGCACGGCCTCTGACACCTTTCCATCACGCAGCATCACATTGTCTGGTGACAGGTCACGGTGCACAACATCCATCTGATGCGCCCGGTCCAGACCGCGCGCGACGCGACGCAGAAGCCCACGCGCTTCGTCTTCGGTCAAGGGGCGTTCGTCACGCACAAAGTCCGACAGGGACACCCCGTCGATGAACTCCATGATCAGGCAGAACCGGTCGAGGTCCGCATCTTTGACAAAGTTGAAATAACGCACAATCGCATTGTCAGACAGGCCGCAAAGCACCTTGGCTTCACGCATGAAAAGGGCCGCGATCTTGCTGTCATTGGCCAGTGATTGTAGCACGATCTTGATCGCCACCGCATCGCCAGTAAAGGCGTTCACCCCGCGAAAGACTTCGCCCATGCCACCGGCGCTGATCAACTCTTTGATCTCGTAGTTGTTGTTGATCATCGTGCCGACTGGCACGGCGTCCTTGGGAGGGGTCGGCGCATCAATTGGCGCGTCGGACAGATCGTCAGGCGGTGGCGCAATCGACGGCTCTTTCGGCGACTCTGCGGGTTCTTCAAGCTCTGGTTCTGCGACCGCTGCGGCCACGACCGGCGGTGGCGTCGACACGCCACTTGGCTCTTCCACAGGAGCAGCCGCGTCGGGTGGCGTCGCGATGCCTTCGTCCGTTGGGCTAACATCCTCTGGCACAGGCGGGCTAGAAATCCCCGTTTCACCTTCTGCCGTTGCCTCTGTCTTGGGTGGAGATGCGAGGCCACTTTCACCCTCTGCCGGTGCTTCGGTCTTAGGCGGCGAGGCGAGGTCACTTTGACCCTCTGCTGGCGCTTCAGTTTTTGGAGGCGAAGCGATGCCGCTGTCCGCCTCTGCAACGGGTGCTGCGGTGACTGGCGGGGTCGAGATGCCACTGTCCTCTGCCACTGGCGGCAGGCTAGTGGGCGGGTTCGAGACAGCCTCTTCCGATGCCGGATCTTCGGGCAATGCTTCTGCCGAAGGGGGCGCGACAGCCGCAGGTGCATCCGCAATAATCTGCGTGCGGTCTTCCTCTTCCGGCGTAGGTGTGTCTGTCACAATCTGCGTGCGATCATCCGCAGGTGCTGCATCAGCGATCGGTTCAATTACTGTTCGGTCATCATCCGCAGGCGGCAGGGCCGCGCCTGCAATCACTGTCCGGTCAGGATCAGCTGGCGGCGGCGAAATCGCCTCTTCCGCGTCACTCTTTGGTGGCAGCGTTTTGTCGGGATCAGGTGTTTCGTCTTGCATCACGCACCCTCCGCCTAAAAGAACGGCTCGGGCGGCAAACACCGCACGACCACTGCTGTCACATTGTCTTTTGCACCGCGATCAAGCGTCTGGGCGATCAGATCATTGCACACGGACTGCGCCGTTTGCCCGCGCTTGAGCGCCTCCGCGATATCTTCGTCGCTGTTATGTTCCGTCAACCCGTCAGAGCACAAAAGGAACATGTCTCCTTGCCGGATTTCCCCGCTGACGACATCACAGTTTGGTTCCTCTGATACGCCGATGGCGCGGGTGATCACGTTTTTGCGGGGCCAGTTTTCGGCCTCATCACTGCTGATCATGCCCGCGTCCAGCAGCTCGCGCACCTCGGTATGATCGCGGGTCAGCTGTTCCAGCGTTCCATTGCGCAACCGATAGATCCGGCTATCCCCGGACCAGATACAGGCATAGCTTTCTTCATAGACCAAAAGCGCGACAAGCGTCGCACCCACGGTGCCGCCACCAAGGCTGATGGCATGATCGCCAATCTTGTGATGCGCGCGGCCCAAACGTTCCATGAACCGGGCCTGAAGGTCGCCTGCGGAAATGGAAAAGCCGACGGTCTCCATCTCGCCGGTGATGGTCTGGCTGGCAAAATCGCCCGCATCATGGCCGCCCATGCCGTCAGCCACAACCCAGACACCGGACTCCGGCCGGACAAAATAGCTGTCCTCATTGTGGTCACGGACGCGCCCGGTATCGGTCGCAGCACCCGTTTCAAAAAGGAAGTATTCGGTCTGCATCAAGTGCCCCTCAATCCGTCATCTGTGGCATATCAACCGGCGAGACGGTGTTTTCATTGTCAGCCGCAGGCGGCACAGTTCTATCAGTTTCGGGCGCTGCGGGCGCGCCCCGATCATCATCATCAAGCGTAGGCATTGGCACGGCTGCAGGCGCGGTTGCCCGCACGGCATCCGTCATCAGCCACGCCAGCACAGGGGCATCCGGCAAGCCCCGCGTCACGTGCACAGCCGCACCGCCCGGGCCTTCGCACCACAGATAGCTGCGTGCCGCAGCGGCGCGGTTGTGATCAACCTCTGCCACATCGCCCCAAAGTCGCTGCAAATTGCCATCGCCCCGCGCGGCCCAGAAGTCTGGCTCTATCGGGGTGGCGGGGCCGGGCAGCACAGGGGCAACAGCCGCCTGAACATGGGCGGTATAATCGCTGGCACCTGTGTCGCTGTCGCGGGTAAAACTGCGCATGGCATCGGTCAAAGCCACGTAAATCGCTTGATCGCTGCCATGCACCGGGGCAGGCTGATCTGACCCGACAACCGCTGCAGCAAGCGGAAACCGGCGCCCTACGGTGTCGCGCGATGGGGCCATGACGCCAAAGATTGGGCCGACCTCATCCACCAGCGCGCCACCAAACCAGAACCGGATTGGCGGGCTGGCATCAAACAAGTCACCCCATCCATCACCCCAACCATCTCGGATTGCGGGCATCACGTGGTGCAGCCACTTTTCGAGCGTGGCCTGCGCAGTTTCAGGCAGGCCGTTCGTGACAAAATCACCAAAGGCCGGGTGCTTGCCGTAGAGGCCAACAGCGACGCTTGGGATGGTGTCTGTGAACTGATCCTCGGTCATCGCATCAATCCAGGCTCTGCGGGCAGCTGAATGCCGACAGTTCTGGCATGGTGAAGGGGTTGGTCGCGGCACTAAAGCCAAAGTCATAGCTGATCGACCGGCCGCCAATGTTAAACGTCAAACGCTGTTGTCCGCCATTGTCCTGAATGGACGCGGCCCGCTTCATCAACCGCAAAATCGCCCATGGCCCATCCTGGAACCCAACGGCAGAAGTCCGGTCAAGCGAAGGGAACAGCAGGATCGTAGCAGACCCACCGGCACCGGGCCAATCAAAGGCCTTGGCCGGATCACCGGTACGCGACAGCATGATAGAGCTGTTGATGTCCAATTGCGCTTGTTCGACCGAGGCGTGGTTGCCCACATGCCGCACGGTGATCTTGACCTCTGGCGCGGGCGTGCCTGCGGCAAAAAAGGCGCGGCGAATTTTTTCTGCCCGATCGAATTGCCGCAACGTCGCAGGCGAGATTCGATCAGCCAGCGGGCTGTTGGGATCTACCGATAACCCGTCACCTGTGCGGATCACATGCGGGGCCAGATAAGTATTGAAGTAGCGATCCATCGCGCCACCGGGACCGAAGAACTGACCAAAGGTGCCAGGCGGCAATTGGCGCGGGGTGTCGGCAAAGGGGAAGAATGATGCGATCTCTTCACGGCAGGTGAACGCGATCTCATTGGTCAGCGCGCGATTCATTTCGGCCAATGTCGCGTCAGAGGCTTCGTTGCGGAAATCCTTTTCGGCGTCGTTCACAAACGCGCGCAAGTCGCCGGGCAGACGTGAATTGTTGCGTGTCAGGTTGGACAAGAGTTGCGGAAGAAGGGCCGCAGATTGACCTGGGTTCGAGGATGCAAGCCGCAGGTTGTCGCGGATCGCCGCAAGGTCGGCCAGTACGATATCAATCGGACGCTGTCCTTCAGCACCTTCCAGCATCACATGCCAGTCGCGAAACTGTTCCTGAATGCGTTCCACGGGGCGGAGTGGCCCATCGGCAGATCCGCTGACTCGGTTCTGATTTTTTTCGTCGCGCGCTGCATCCAGCAGCACCTTGCCTGCGCGATCCGAACGGCGGCGCGCACCATCAAGGAACACATTGCCCAGCGTTCCAGCCACACCTGCGGCACCACCTGATGCCGCTGCCTCTGCTTCTTCTGCAGCGGCGGCAATCCGTTCCAATTCTCGCATCAACTGGGTTTCGCCATCCACCGCCTCGACCAGCTTCAGGATCGGCGAAGAGAACGGCGCAGACGCGGCAGCAAGAATGTCATACTGCGGCTTGTCCGCAGACATATTGGCCAGCTTGATGTTGCCGAACATCGTGTACCACGCGTCGCGGAAATCCTGCCCATAGCGCGACTGCAACGCCTGATCGAGGCCGCGCATCTGGTTGTCGAAATTCACCAGATCAGCCTGATCGCCCAGAACCCATTTGTCACGCTCCAGCGCGTCGCGGACATCCAGCAGTTGGTCAAAGAAGAACGACCAATAGCCTTCGTAGGTATAAAGCCCCGGCACACCTACCGTCGACAAATCAGAACCGTCCTCGGTGATGAACACCAGATTGGCGTCATTGCCGGTGGCCTGCACCAAATTGAAATCGACCAGCCCGGCGGTGCTGGCGCGATCAGTGATCAGCGCATAGGCCTGATCAGCCAGGGACATTTGCACGATGGCCGAGCGGGCGGCGTTGACTGTTTCGGTGTCAATTTCGACCTGAATGTCGCGGGTGTCATCCAGTTTCAGCATCGCATCCAGATGGGCGTTCAGCGCATCGCGCTGGTTGACCTCAAACGCGCTGGAAAACTGTTCCCGCCAGATACCCTCGAACCAGGCTTTGACTGCTGCGTCGTCAGACTGCGGTGCCTGACCACCCAGCAGCATATAAACCTTGAGCGCGCGATAGATCTGGGCGGGCTCACCAGCGGCGCGGATCTGCGGCAGTTGCGTTTCAAGATCAAGGATAAGACGGGGCCGCAGCATCTGTTCCAGCGCATCGGCATAGGCACTGTCGGACGCGACACTCAGCCGTTCGCGCTGCCCCAACCCCAGACCTTCCCAGAATGTCGGCTCTGTCGCGACACCGTAACCCGCCGGCATGTCACGAAGTTGGTCAAGATACGGCAAGATCGGCTCCAACCCCGGATCGTCAATTTCGGTCCGGGCAATTTCATCTTGGGCGGCACGGGCGTACTTGCCGGTTTCCTCTTCGGCGTTGCCCAGCAGGTTGTAATTCTGCCAGAAACTGAACCCAAACACCGCCAAAAGGCCGACGGTCGCAAGTGAAATGGCAGAGAAGCCCAAGGTGCGCAAAATCGCCGTGCGGCGCACAGCGCGGGCGTCATGACTGACCCAGTCGCGTTCTTCAAAGATGACCCGTTTCAGCAGATCGTGGATGAAGAACGATTTGCCCTGTCCGGACATGAAAGACGGCGCAAATGCACCGCTGGCGTTTTCAGTCTGGGCCATCGCGCCCAGCACCTGATCGATTGGCGTGCCCTCTTGCGTGCCGGAGGTAAAGTAGAACCCGCGCAGGATCGCATTTGTCTTGTGCTTGGACGGCGCAAAGACCCGGCGCAAAAACTCGCTGACATTTTCGCGCATCAGCGCCATCTGACCGGGCAAGCCAAAGATCGCGACCCGGCTGATGCCATCGGGTTCCTCGGACAAGCGGTCAATTAGCTCGTCCGAAAGGCGGCTGACCAGCTTGTCGAATTCGGGGCCAACATCGTCATGTGTCTGCGCCGTGCGATCCTTGGTCTGGAACGTCACGCCCCAAACCGCCTTGCGGCGGTGCTGGCTGAAGCTGCTGAAATACTCGCGGAACCCGCTGATCAGGTCCGCCTTGGTGAACAGAACATAGACCGGAAAATCAACGCGCAGCGCTTCGTGCAGCTCCGCGAGACGGTCGCGCACGATGTTGGCATGCTCTGTCAGCTGCTCGTCGGTCGAGGTCATCATATCTTCGGCGGAAAACGCCAACATCACGCCATTGATCGGCTGATTTGGGCGCGAACGCTTGAGCAATTGCAGGAACGACGTCCAGCTTGCACTGTCAGCCTCGGCATCGCTGTCTTGGGTGGTGTAACGCCCGGCGGTGTCGATCAAGATCGCATCTTCGGCGAACCACCAATCGCAATACCGGGTGCCGCCGAACCCTTCCATGCCGCCGTCTTCATCGCCCGCAACAGGAAATTCGATGCCGGAGTTTTTCAGCGCGGTCGTCTTACCCGCACCGGGTGGGCCAATAATGATGTACCACGGCAAATCATACAGATACGTAGCCCCGCCCGACTTTTTCAACCGTGCAAGGGCCGAATTCATCTTTTCGGCCAGAACCTTGCCATCGCCGGCTGGTTCTTTGACCAGCTCTTCTTCCATTTCCTTGGCAAGCTTGCGACGCTTGCGCCACTTGAGGATTTGCACAAGTAGGATGATGCCGAGCAAAACGCCGATAAGTGTCGCGCGGAACCAGACCGCTTGGGTCAGCCACCACGGGATCATGCCAAAGCCGAACCAGATCGCCAGACACAGGCAGATCATGCCGATGATGATCAGCGGGATGCGCATCCACGGCTTCCATTTCAGAAAACGGAAAAGGACCGAAAACCTCAAAACGTGCCCTCTTTTGCCAGCATGATTTCAACCCGTCGGTTCAATGCACGTCCCTCTGCGGTGGCATTGTCGGCAATCGGATCCGCTTCGCCCCGGCCCTCGATGCTGAGCCGGTCAGGGTCTGTCATAAGGTCATCCAACACGTCCTTGACGGCAGCGGCACGTCCGACGGACAAATCTAGGTTGGTCTTGTAAAGCCCGCGGCCCGACGGTTGAATATCATCGGTATATCCCAGCACCCGGACCGGGCCCTGTTCGGCATTCAGCGTATCAACGATCTGGCTCGCCAGCTCTGCGAACTCTGGCCTGACGGTCGCGCTGCCCGACCGGAACAACAGCGTGTTGCCGACGCGAATATAAATGAATGCGCCCTTCTCACCGATCTCAACCGTCCCATCAGCCAGTTGATCTGCCAACGAGACGCGAATGCGGTCCAGCTGCGTTGTGTCCACGGGCGCCACAAAGGCCTGCACCGGGGCCTTGCGGACCAGACTGATGTTTGCGGCATTGGGATGCATTCGGAAAAGCTGCGTCGCCAACGCCCCGCCTTCGCGGTTGATATAGGTGGACATGCCTGCATAGCCCGCGACGACCAGAACGCCCGCAATGCTCGCCGCGACCCACATGGGCAACCCGCCCAACCGTTTCTTCGCGGCCATCGGCACGGCCTGCCAGTTGACGGCAATATCTTCATCCGGGCGCGGCTTCACCCGGCGCAATGTTTCGTAGATCGCCGACCTGATCCGGGCCAGTTCCACGGCACCATTCGGCATTGTGCGATACTGTCCTTCGAACCCCAGCGACAGGCAGACCAACATCAACTCCAAAAGGCCATAACGCTGGGCCGGGGCCTGCATGGCTTTTTCAGCCTCTTGAAAAAACCCTACACCGGAGTCGCGCTTTTGAAAAAATCGCGCGACCATTGAGTATTGCAGCCAAGTGCCTTTGTCGGTGCCGGGCAGATTTTGCACAATGTCATCCGCCGTGCCGCACAACACATAGGTGCCAATTTGCGCCTCTTGCGGGTCTGCGCCCTCTTGCACAGCGTTGCGTTCATAGGCCTCAATTTCACGCACCACATGGTTCATCAGCGGCTCGGCCTGCATTTCGACCATGCCGGTGCGTAGACGTCCAAACAAGATCAGCAAATTGGCCGCTGCAGCCAACAACGGATTCGTCGGTCCACCCTTGCCCAGCCCTGTCGCGCGCAAAGCCTCTTCCAGCGCGATGCGCGGCGTCTGAAGCCCTTGCGGCGCTTCGGGTTGCCCCGATGGCACATCAGGAAAAAATCCCTGCTGCTGAGCGCCGGGTGCTTGCCCCGGTGGCGCGGGCTGGGACGCAGGTGGCAAGGCACCACCCAGCCAGGTGTTCCCATCTTGCGGCGAAGACGCAGGCGTACCGATCCCGGCCTGTCCAGGCCGTTGCGGCGGCAATGCGCCGCCAATTACCGTCCGGTCCGCTGACGGACCTGTGGGTGCCGCGCGCGGTGGTTGGGCAGGCTGCTGCGGCAGCTTACCCCCGAAGACTGTCTTGTCGTCGTCCTTCGACATCAGTTCTTCTCCGGAATGGCCCAGAGTTCCAGTTTCAGTTCAGGCCAGTCACCGGCAAAGTGCATTCCAATGGCAGGCGCGGTCGAAAACTCCTGCCACATGGGCGTGTTCTTTTCGAGCAGGAAGTAGACATTGGTGCTGACAACCCTGATCTGCCGCGGCGGGTTTGGCAAATGCACAAGGCTGATCCCGGGCAAGTTGTTGGTCACAATCTCGCGCATTCGTGTGTTGGGGCCAACTTTGCATAGCTCTGGGAACTGACTTTGCACCTGCGTCAGCGGCTTGGCGCTTTCGACCTCGATCACAAATGTAGCGTCGCGGAACAGGTTCCGGTCACTTACTTCGGCCAGATAGGAGTTCTGCCGTACTTGGTTCAGGTTCAGGCGCACCGCGCGACCAACATCACGGCTAAGCGCGCGCTGAATGTCCGCGACAACCGGGCCAAACGTTTCTTTGGGGTCGCCGTGGTCATATTCGCCATAATCCCGCGCCATCCGTTCACCCTGATCAAAGGTGGCCAATTCGCCAGCCAGCGCAATCAGATGCTCGTAAAGCCGTTCAGGATGCACTGCGCGACTGGTCGCCATATGGCGCAGCACGCCGATGTTACGGTTCAGCGTCATCAGCATCAGGTAATCAGTGGCCTGCATACCGCCGCCCGCCGATGGGTCAGAGGCATAACGCGCAAGGCTTTCTAATTTCGCTTCGATCCAGCCAATGACACGGGTGAGATATCCCACGGTGACCGGATGCACCGCAATGATCAGCGCAGGTGGTGGCACCGTATCATCAAGCGAAATCACTCCATCGCGCACTTCATTGACCCGCGCGATCCGCAAGCATTGATACCCCGGCTTGGCAGATTTGCGCACGTCGAGTTCCAGCCTTGGGACCGCGGTTTCAATCAGATGCTCGACCCGCGCATTGGATGCATTGTCAGCCACTGTCGCCGATGACAGCGCATAGCGTGTTGTCGCGGCTTCTGGCCCGACCCCGACGTCCTGACCGTTCTGGGACATATCCGGCAGGGTCAACCAGACATAAAGGCCCTTAGCATCCTCTGGCACATCAACTGGCGTCGGCAGATCCCCGGCGTTAGGAACATCAAACGGTGTCCCGTCAGGCATGATCCCGGTGACAGTGCGAAGACCAAACCGGCCTTGCTGCGCCATGTCCCGGTCTACAGTCATCTCTGAAATGCCCCAAGGATAGGGCGTGATCACTTCTGTCCGAGACTGGATCAGCTTTTCGACGTACCGATCGCTTTGTTGCAGGTGTTGCGGCTGCAGAAACAGACCTTCTTTCCAGGCAACCTTGCTAAACCACGACATTGCAATCCAATCATCTTCAATAGGCTGGGCGTTGCGGGCAAGTCTGGAACCTTGACCCCCTGCGGTCAAGCCTTGGCCCGCGCAAAAAGCGGTCCACTCAATAGCTTAAGGGCCGGGATTTGTCCCGGCCCTTTGTTTTGATCAGAATTGGAAGCGGGCTTGCGCCGTGACGCCCCAGCTTTCCAGCCGGTCGCTGACACGGATGTCACCGCGCACAGAGGCGTTGAACTGCTTGACCGCGCCAAATTCACCGGGCTGCAAAATCTTCACATAGTTCAGACCAGCGCTAACCTCGCCGTATGTGCCAAGGTTCTGAGACGAAATCAGAGTCTCTTCGCCGTTGTCGGCCCGCGTAAAGGTTGAGGTCGGATTATCCGCAAAGTCGTTGTAGACCGTCAGTGTCCCGAACTGGGTCAAGGCAGACACGCCATCTGAACCCACACGGGTTCGGGTAAGCGTGCCACCGGCGAAACCAATGCGGCTGTCATAGTCGTCAATCTGCACCACACCGCGCCCTTCAAAGGTGATCGGGTCGGTCGACACTGTGCTGTAGGCGAACCCAACGGTCGGCACAAAAGTCAGGTCCGTTTCTTTGATCGGGATCGAATAGGATACAGCACCGGATAGCGTGCGACCATCAGACGAGAACTCTTCGTCGGTCAGGCCCAACGATGCGCCGCCGGCAGCCTCGATATTGGTGGCCGTATAGTCGGTTCTTTCAAGCCGATACTGGAGGTCAACGGCCAGGCGATCACGCACGGCAGCAACGTAGACACCACCGTAGGCCTGAGTAAAATCGACGTCGGTGACCGAAGTCTGCACGCCTGACAAACCGCTAGGTTGGTTCGGATCGGGCGCAAAGATCGGCTGGTTCGACTTACCTATGTTCACACCACCGATGGCGCCAAACGCAAGGTCCCATCCGTCATAGAAGCCGTTGAAACAGGCATAGTCCCCACCCAACTGCACACCGTAGTAGTCAGCCGAGATGCTGCTGTCGAAAGGCTCTGTTGTGCCGTTGATCTGGTCAATCTGGCCAGTTGCATCAGCAGACCCGCCAATCGCACGCGCCCAGACACCCACACCACATGGGTTTTCGTCTTCGAACGCCAAGCCGCTAACGAACGGACTTGATGGACGGTTAATGACTGAACCGATCAGCGATTGCGCTAGAACAATTGTACCCGCGATCGAAGAGATGCCCTGATCAAGCGCGTCAAAGACGACTAGATCACCGGCATCGTTCTGCGACAGGCCGTAGATGATGATGCCATCAGTCAACCGCAGGTCGCTAGAGTCCGGAAGCCCATCGGCAGTAAAGTCAATTGCGCCCTGGCCACTCGCCGCATCCAGAACCACAACATCAACATCCTGTTCGCCACCTGCGTCCAGAACGTTGAAATTTAGCACAACATCGCCCGTCACAAAGGACCCCGGCGACATCACGATCTGGTCGGCGGTGCCAACTGTGCCGGACAGGTCGATGTCCACATTGAAGGTTTGCGCACCTAGATCACCATCGATATTTACGCGGTCACCTGTTGCAGCGTTCCGTGTCAGATTGACACGACCACCGCCACGCAGGCCGTCGGCAAAGCTCAATGTACCGGACCCGATGATGACACCTGTGTTCGAGAACGCGCCTTCGACCATCGCACCATTTGCAAAGGTTGCAGTGCCTGTGTTGGTCCCCAGGACTTGCGACCGCAGCGTGGCACCGGCACCCAAATTCAGCGTACCGTTGCTGGTAAGGTTGGCCGCTTCCAGCGTCGCGCCAGCCGCAACCGTCAGGGCAGAGCCGCCGTCGGTTGTCAGATCACCTTCGACCGAGAACAGATCGCCATTGACCTGCAACGCGCCGGTTGCGCCAAAGTTGATGCTGCCATCGCCAATTGGTCCCGGCACGCCAGGGAACGACCCTTCGATGACACGGGTTGTTCCGTCAGTCGTGATCAAAGAGTTCGCGGTCACCGTACCTTCAAGCGTGGCGTCGTTGAGGTTCACCGTCGCACCATTGGCAAACGACAAATCACCCGCGACCGTGCCGTCATCGACGGTCAGCGTACTGTTGGACCGGAACGTACCGGTGCTGCGCGAGGCAAGCACGAAGCCGTTAGAAATGCTAATCGTACCAAGGTTGTCAAAGGACCCGGCAACAAAATTGCGGTCATCCAGATTCAGGTTACCGGTCTGCGTGTTCTCAAGCACACCGATGTTCGACGTCGGGCCGCTCAGCGTAAAGGCCTGCGCGCTCGACCGTGCGGCAACCTTGGCGCGCGCATCGTTTGGATCGGTGTTGATGGTCCCAGTGTTGGTCAGGGTGCCCGTCACGTCGCCAAAGTAGTCGACCAGACCACGATTGATCAGATTCCCGTCAATCTCGCCATCAAGACGGACATAGCCAGCCTGCAGATTGCGCACATCACCTGTGAGCGTCTGCCCGGTGTTGACAAAAAGGTCACCCGAGCGATTGACGACTTCGACGGCGGTATCGGCATTCAAGTTCACATCACCGCCGCTGATCACGATGGACTGTGACAGATCACCGCCATTCAGGTTCACATCACCACCGGTCAGGGTCAGGTTACGTGTGATCGTCCCGCCATCGTGATCCAAAACACCGCTGCCAGAGACGCGGACATTGCCACTCAGCGTTCCGGTGTTGGTCAATGTTCCGCCGGACAACGTGACCGCTTTGGTGATTGACCCCGCGTTCGCACTCGTGCCGCCCAATTGGGCGAGTTCACCGGTCAGCGACACGCCTGCGTTCACCGTCACATTGCCTGCGATATTGCGAATGTCGGCATTGGTGTCGGATTGTACAGTGACGTCACCCGCATTCACGCGCACCTCGCCGGTGTAGACACCGCCATTCAAGTTGAGCGTGCCGGTCCCACTGACCGTGGTTGCCCCGTTCACGCGCGAGTTGTTGCCGCTGGTCACGGTTCCATCGGATACCTTGAGGTCACCGAACAGCTTACCGTTCAATGTCAGGTTTCCGCTGTTATTCATGAATTCGCCAGTCACCGACCGGGCAGAGCCGATAGTGATGTTGATTCCGTTGTTGCGGATCGCGGCAAAGGTATCACCCGTGATCGAAAGCGAACCGCCATTCGCCACGATCCCACCGGCGAACTGGCCACCGTCAGCCACAAGCGACGCGCCGGTGGTCAACGTGGTAACGCCAACAGTATTGGCACCCGTTTCTTGCGTCCAAGTGCCGCCGCGGACCTTCACTTCACCAGTGACAGTTCCTGCATTTGTTGCAACGCCGCCATTGTGCGTGATCGCACCATTCCAGCGGCCCGCGGCCTCAATATCCAAAGCATCCGCATTGATCAGCGTACCGATCCCATTGCCAGCCACGGTTATTGTGCCAGAGTTATTGCGGACCGAACCATCGGCCCGTAGCCCGTCGACAACAATCGATCCACCATTGTTGTTGAGGTCCGCGTTGATGCGCCCCTGCGCATTGTAGGTGCCGCCCTGCACGTTCACATCGCCGACGACGCGACCCACTTGCGTCGTGGTCCCGGTCGTGTTGCTAACAGCGCCGTCCACGACGCCGTTGGCCAAAATGTCAAGATTGCCGCCGGCGTTCAACAAGGTCGCAACGGTGATTTCACCGTCGACCGTCGTAGTGCCGCTGTTGGTGCGGAACTGTCCCTGGAACGTACCGCCCGTGGCATCGATCATCCCGCCAGAATTGATGACGTCAGCTTGCAGCGTGCCTGCCGTCGCCTCAAACGTACCGCCTGCGTTGACCGTCACCTTGTCAGTGATGATACCGCTCGATGAAACCGTGCCGCCATTGGCCTTGACCGTTCCGGCCAGCGTGCCTTGGTTGTCAACGGTACCGTCCGTGTTCACGAGCGCACCGGTCAAAGCCTGACCGCCAAGCACCGTGACAGAAGATCCCACGTTCGTCAGATCAGCAATTGTATCGCCGTCCACGGTGATCGTACCGCCCTGGCCACGCAGCCCACCAAGGAAGGTGGTACTATCGGTGGTCATCTGTCCATCAAGAACCCGCGCCTGACCGGTAACCGTCCCGCCATTTGCATCTACGGCGCCATCCACCAACCGGATCGTGCTGCTGAAATCACCTGTGCTGGTCACCAAACCACCATCGACAATAAGCGCGCCGGTCAGGGTGCCCAAATTGTTCATATCACCGCCAAAGTTATCGACCTCACCGATCAGTGTTTCGCCGCTCTCGATCGTCAACAACCCAGCAGTGTTGCGTACATCAACTGTCGTCGGACCGGTGATGTTCAGATCACCGCCCTGATTCAGAATCTCTTGCGTGAACGTCCCTCCATCGGCGTTTACAGTACCACCATCCAAGGTCAGCATGCCGGTATGAGAACTGCCAAGCTGTGCGTTAAGAATTGCGCTGCCATCGACTGTAATATCGCCGACAATCGACCCAACGTTGTCGAACTGATCCGCGATCGCATCCGCAGCATCACCTGACAGCGTCAGATCTCCGATCATGCTGCCGTTGTTAGTGGTCGCACCCTTGTTGCTGACATAGTCATGCGTCCAAGTAGCTGCCGCATCCACGATGACAGTGCCGCCCTCGTTCTGCACGACCGTCGACGTCGCAGCAGCGTTCAGGTTCACAATGCCGCTGTTGTTCACAATGCCCGCAGCAAACGTCCCGCCATCATCGTTGACGGTCCCGCCGTTCAACGTAACAAGGCCAAAGACCTCGCCGCCGGCGGCGTTGTTGAGCTCACCGGTGCTCGACAAAGTGACCGACTGGCTGATGTCACCGGTGGCAAGGTTGTTGATCGTACCGCCAGACAGCGTCACGGCATCAGCAATAATGCCGGAGTTGTCCGTAGTGCCATTGGTGCTGGTAAATGCACCAGACAGGGTGATGCCATTGTCGATCGTGACAGTGCCCCCGGCATTGGTCACATCAGCAGTGGTATTGACCATAACGTCAAAAGAACCGGCGTTGTTCAGCACACCAGTATCAAAGCCACCGCCCAGCGCATTGATGTCGCCACCCTGATTGGTAACCAACCCGGTGATCGTTGATCCGCTGTTGGCGTTGAAAATACCACCTCCAGACGCAGAGACAGTGCCGGTGATCGTGCTGTTGTTGTCAAAGGTGCCGCCGTTTGCTGCGACCGTGCCAACGACCTCACCATCATTGGTCGTGGTGCCGCCTTCATTGACAACACCGCCAGTGACGACGCCTGTCGCCAGGATATTCAGCGTACCGTTTGTGGAATCCGTGCCGTTTGTGATGGTCGCCGCGACCATTCCGTCGACCGTTGTTGTGCCTTCATCATTCTCGACGCCCGCTGTTATGGTCCCGCCGCTTAGCAGGATCGAGCCGGTGTCGGCATTTGTGATGGTGCCGGTGACTGTGCCGCTTTCAACGACCAACGCACCTGTGCTGCTGACATCAATGCCGCCCGTTACATCACCTTCGTTGGTGAATGTTCCACCTTCAACTGATGCTGTGCCGACATAGACACCCTCGTTCGTCACCTGACCGGTGGTCTGGGTGATAGTGCCGGTCAACGTGTTGCCGTTGACGATGGTAAGATCACCACCATTGACGTTCACATCTACAAGCCGGTCCGCATCTGTCGCGGCGTCGGACCCGTGGCGCACCTTGACTGAGCCGCTGGTCAGGTCGATCTGACCGTTGCCGCCAGTCGTCGAATAGGTGCCGCCTTGCAAAATCAGCTCACCGCCATCCACGGTGATGACATCTTGGATATCACCGCCCAGCGCCAGCATCTGGCCACCGTTCACGTTGATCCGACCGCCGTAGTCCGCGAGGTTGGTCAGAAGGCCACCCTCAAGGTTGAGTGTCCCGACAGCTTCCGAGTTATCGCCGGTCAGGCGCAGGGTGCCCGCACCAGATGCGTTCACGGTAATCGTCCGACCCGTATCACCCTTGGTTGAAATCTTGGCCGAGATCTGTGCCACGTCAGAGGCGTTGGTCACGTCAATCGCAAGATCGGACGCCCCGCTTCCGCGCACAACGATTTCAGGATTTGTCGCGCCCGCATCCGGACGGATCACATAGCCATTTACGTCAAAAGTGATGGACACCGGGCGGACCGAGGACTGCAAATCCACTTTGACACCCGTCGCTCCAAAGACCACATCATTCGCCGGATTGTTCCGAAACCTTTTGTGCGTCCCGCTGCCATCCGCGGCGTTGTTCCAACTGTCTGTGAAAACGTCCCAGATTCCATCTGTTGTCTCAAGCGGGGCCGAACTCGTGTCACCTGTATTATCGTAATAGAGAGTTTCCGCCGTCAGCGGTGCGGGCAATCCGGCGCCGATCAATGTGGTTGCCAGAACAATGGCAGAGGTCCCAAGCAAACGCGCTTTGAGCGGGGTGCGGGGATGCTGTGATGTCAACAGGGCACGCATGACGCAATTCCTTTGGTAAAATAACCGTTAACAAAGACCGAAACACGGTAAGGCGCTGCAATCAACAGGAAACATTGGTTAACGACCCATTGCCGCGGCACTGTGGTCGCGGGTGCAACGGTCATTTTCGCAGTATGTTCCTACACCTTAAAGGAGATTAACCAAAAAGCTACTGCCGTAGGTGGAACGTATACGCACACGGCGGGAAGGTGTGATAGATGCCTGACGCAAGCATGATCTGGCCCAGCAGAACCGCTTCTTTCAGCAAGGTATTCACAAAGGGTTCTAGAATCGTGTTGTGGTAATCCTCGTCCCCCAAATCCAGATCCGGCGGGTCCGTGCCCTCCACAAAGGCCTTTCCGATTTGCCTGCCAAGGTCCGCGCTGACCCCATCGCCGCTGGCCCCCTGCACGATCCGGTAGACCTCTGTATAGGTGATCACATCCCCGGTCTTAAGCTTGTTGAAAATGTAGTCGACCAGTTTGCTGACGAAAACGTTGATATCAGGCGAAGCATTGGCTAACGCCACGATTTCATTCATGATTTCGAACTTGTCGCCAAGCGTCTGGTTATCAATAGTGAACAAGATCGGCATCGCCTCAAAAGCGGCACCATAGTCCCTTGCGAGCCCTGAAAAGTCGATTGGCCCGGGGCTCTTGCCCGGTGACGCGGCAGGATTGGCGATGGCTGGCGGCATGGTCTTGTTGCCCCAAGCCAGAACGTCCGCAAGAAACGGCACCATCCGGGTCTTGGCCTGCATCGAGTTCAGGATTTCATCTTTTACATGACGCGCCCGGATCGGGATATCGGACCCCATCGACAGATCGCCGCCCATCTCCTTGGCCGTATTTGCGTGCAAACCGGCTGCGTTGAACGTATCGCAACGAATATTCAAATCATCATGCTCTGACAGGATGCGGATGCAGGCGGCCGAAGCCAAACCGCCACCCAAAGAGTGGCCCGTGACAATCAGCCGCTTGTTCCAATCCTTCTTGGCGTCGGCTGCGGCACGGGCACCGGCCTGACCGGCAGTCACATATTGCGGCGGCACCTGCCCCAGCCCTTGCGCAAAATTCACCGCCCAATCGCCGTTGGTACCATAAAACAGTGCTGCAGAGGCTGTCCATTTCACGGTCAAGGTTGATCGCGCCCACCGCCAACCCCCGACCCGCACTGTCTTTTCGCCCGCGAGATTGCTGAACAGGTTTTCGCGAAGAGGCAGTTGCTGCGACAGCTCTGCCATCGTCTTGCCCATCAGGTCCCCTGCGCCAGCGGATTTATCAAATACCTGATCTTCAACAAAGCGGGCAGAGGCCAAGGGCGTATCGAGATCAAAGTTGAATTTGAGCTGTAGCCCCATCGCAATTTCCGCGAAGTCCTCAGGCTCGCTGTCCGAACCGCGAAACACCAAGACGGGCGGACACACGGAATCCGGGTCGTTGTCGTTGCCCGCCTTGGGTTCGTAAAAGCGGCACAGAAACCCGTCAGAGTTCTTCATCTCCCATTTCATGGTCCAGTATTGTTTGACCTCATCTAGCTTCGGGCGCAGCTCAGGCGGGAGGTCAGCCTTCTGGCTATCGTAAATATCAAGGTTTAGCAGGCCTGCGTATTGCACACACAGGTCGGAAATTGCGTCACCGGTGCTGGTCGAACTACCCGTCATGCCACTTCTCTTTGCCGACCTGATTGTCGTTGTTCACACGCTGATCCGGGTCATCGTCAGACCGGATTTCTGTGGGCGCCAGAAAGAAGCCGCCGATGTCGTCGGGGATAGTCAGGTCTATGACGGCCTGCGCCGCCTCATTGGGTGTGCGGCCCAGGTTTGTATACGCCGCCTCCATCGCACGGCCCAAGCCCCAAGCCGTTGCCAGATCACTGGGACCAGACGCATCGCGATACTGATCGGCAACACGCTCGTAACGTTCAAAGAAGGCGTCAACGACATCGGTTGGACCGGGCTTCAACAGTTCCGCTTGTGCCAGTCTGAAAATCAGCTCGCAACTCATCAGATTGGCGTTCGCCAAACCTTCAAAATAGCTGTCAAACACGAAGGTATCATCGGGATCGGCGTCCGCGGGTTTGTGTCGCAACCAACCGTCCGCGCCATTCTGCAATAAGACCATTGCGGCCTCCAGATTGTCGCGCGGCGTTGCGTGCAGCAAGTCTCCAATGCTGGAATAGTAGTTATTCACCGCAGCTGGCGAACCGCCTTGTTCCAGCCACAGGTTTAGAAACTTCATTCCAGGCCGGTAATCCGGGAACCAAACGCGCCAGCCTTCGGTGTGATAGGTCACCGCCAGAAACGCCATTTCATCGGCGTTGAACCGGGCATTTGCCCCAGCCGCGACAAGCGCCTGCGTCGCTTCAAAGTTGCGTGCCAAGACAGCCTCACGCAGCAGGGTATGCCCAAAAGTCGGCGCATCAGCTGAGAATGGCATCGACCAGCTGCGATCAAGGTCGTCTCCCAGCGCCGCGATCTGATCGGGCGTCGGCACAGCGCCGTCCAGGATGACCCCAGCGACCTCTGTCACCAGATCTGGCGCGTCTGGAAAATTGGTGCTCACGGTCATCTCCTTACTTTCCTTTGCCATCTGCGCAGCATCTTCTTCGGCCTGTGCTGTGCGGGTCGCCGACTGCGCGGCCAGATTGTTCAACCCATCTTCCAACCCGCTTGCGAAACGGTTCACCTGCCACATCTGAAACGCCCAGAACGCGGCGGCGGCGACCAGCGCAAGAACAGCGCATATGATCAATACGCGGCGCATGGCGTCAGTTGATCTTGACCATCTTGCCCAGAATTTTCACCAGACTGCTTGCCGTCAGGGAAATCTTTTTGCCGTTGACGTTGATGTCGCCCTTCGCCGTCATCTCGATCCGGCTTTGCCCCACTGTAATTGTGATCTTGTCGCCTGCAGTGATTTCGATGTTCTTGCCTGCATCCAGCGTGTAGTTGTTGCCGATTTTGCTGTCCTTGTCCTTACCCACCTCTTCAGAGTGGTTTTCGCCGATAGTCTGTACCTTGTTGACCTCGACGGCCATATTCAGCGACCCCTCGCCGGGACTGGACCCTGCCTTGCCATATGCACTTGGAACAGTCGGCAGACCTTCAGGGCTATCAGACGAACCCGCGGGAGTGACCGAGTTCTTGTTGCCCGGCCCTACGCGGATATCCATGTTACCATCGACAACCTGCAGTAGATTGTTGCCAATCTCGCTGGCCTTGTCGTGGCCAACGCTTTCGACCTTGTTGACGTTCACCCGTTCGGACTGGTTGTTCTCAATCTTGGCATTGCGGTCCTTTTGGGCGTGGATAAAGATTTCTTCCTCGCCGTTCTTGTCCTCGAACCGCAGTTCATTGAATCCCTTGCCCTGATGGGTGTCCGTCTTGAACGTGCTACGCGTCTTATGCTCTGGCAGGTTGTAGGGAACCGCGTTCTTGCCGTTGTAAACGCAGCCCGTTACTAGCGGTTTATCAGGATCGCCTTCAAGGAATTCAACCAGCACCTCCATCCCGATGCGCGGGATGACCATGCCACCCCAGCCGTTCCCAGCCCAGTTCTGGCTGACGCGGCAGCGCATGGAATAGGCGCCCTCAAGGTCCCAGTGGAACTGCACGATGATCCGGCCGTAGTCATCGCAATCAATCTCGCCCTCACCCACGACAATCGCGGTCTGTGGGCCGTGCACCAGCGCGCGCGGGGTCTTGCGCACAGGCGCATAGGGTTCATCAACCGGGACAAAGCTATAGGTCGCTTTAAACACATAGCCGGGGTCGTTGTTGCCCGAAATATAGGCCTGATCGGCAAAGGAATGCGTCGCAGACAGGCACAAATAAGATTGCCCCACCACCTGATCTGCTGCTTGCCCCACAAGCTTGACCTTCATCCCTGCGCCAAGGCTGATGCAATCGCCCTCGGCCGTGTGCCGGTGATCCTTGCCGCGTTCCTGGGTGATCCGGGTGGCGATCAACGCCTTGCCGTCATCCTCGGTCAGATAGAGACCCGGATAGTCATAAGCCTCAATCTCACCCTCGGCATAGGTGGCGTCGCCTTTGCGGTCCACATCCATCTTGGCCGTCGGCACCCTGAAGTTGAAATCCTTCAGCAGTACCGCACCCGTGGTCATGTTGCGGGCCTTTTGCCATAGCCAAAAGTGCTCTTCATCGGCGTCATGATGGCCCGCGACATCCATGTAGGGTCGGCTGTCTGCGATGACGTCATCAAAGCTGTCAACAGCGTCGGTGATCACCATGGTATGCGACCCTGCCGCATGCTTGAAATGGAACGATAGGCCAAACCGCTCCATCATCCGGCGCGCAAAAGCCAGATCGCTTTCGCGGTATTGGACGGTGTATTCCAGCTCTGGGTAGGACTTCGTTAGCGAAATCTCATAGGCCGGATCACCCAGGCCTGAATAGGTGTTCAACAGCTCTTCGAGGATTTGTACCACCGTCATGTTGTGGAAAATCCGCTGATTGCGCCGCTTGTCCAGCAGCGCAAACCACGGCTCCAGCGTCAGCCGGAACACCGCGCGGTCATCCGTCTCACCAATCCAGCGGCCAGAGGTGACGATCCCGTCAAAATACCGCGGCCCATGATCGCGCGACATGACCACAACGGTCGCGTGGGTCCCCAACAAACTGTCAAGTTTTACGGAGGTATCCGCACACTGCGCCTCGACCTCGTAGGAAAACAGATCATCGACGTAGTCCGTGCCGTCAAACTGCCGAAGGTGCAGAATGTCCTTGCCCAGATCAGTATGCAGTTGCGCGGTACGCATCAGTTGTGACGTCTTAGCAGCCATTATTCTGGTCCCGTCATCATTTCATCATTTCACAGCTTCGGCGGCTCGAAATACAAAAGCCGACCAATCGTATTGCCAGGTCCATCTGGGCCAGAGCAGTTCATTTCATACAGGTTGTTGTTCTGGATCAGCTCTCTGCCATCCACCAACACCGTGCCGTGGTTCGCGATCGGGCGGCACCAGCCACGGTTCACGTTGGACTTGATCCCGCCAACGGTGCCCGGCTCATCGCCCACAACCTTGTCGGTGCGCGACGCCATCGTAAACGCTTCTTTGTCCGTGATCTTGACGCTTGGCACCGTCTTGGTGGCCCAATCAAGACGCGAGATGATCATATAGGGGATCGGCACCACCGCATTGCCGACCGGTGTTTTGCAGACATCCGGGGCCATACAGATGATTGTCGCGTTCGGGCCCTGCTTGCGGGCAATTGTCATATCCATGGCATTATCCGATCTTCACACTTTGCAGCTGGCCGCTTGTGAACCGCTCAGGCCCCGTCACAAGCGTGCGCCAGACAAGCGTCACCCGATGCTGCGCTGGATCAGGATCCGCCACATCAATATGGAGCGTGTCGAGCTTCATGGTATGGTTCTTGCTCACGTTCTCGCCTTCTGCTGCCAGCATCAATTTCACACCTGGAAGTGTCAGACTGCGCCGACCGCCGCCTTCGGTCATACCGTCCAGATGAATCGTTTCAGTTCCCTCCAGCATAGGCTCAATTTGCAGCGCGTGGGGCGCTGCGTTCCAAAAACGAAGATCATAATCCTCTGGCATGCGGGGGTGTCGGGTTGATTCCCAATCTTCGTCAAACGTGCCTGCATGTACCCGACGAGGCAGCCACGCTTTGGCCACTGGCCCAAAGCCATGGACTGTCAACAGTGCCAGCGGATCCTTGATCATGAATTCGGCGATGTTGCCGATCTGTGCGGCAGCAAAGCTTTGTTTTCCTTCGAGGCTTTCTTTGGTGGCATAGCCCTGACCAGCCGGATTGAGGTCGTAAATATCGGGCGTCTTGGCATCGGGGTCACCCTGTGCCGGTCCGCCGTAAGCCAGATCATAAGTCAACGGCACCTGCGACACCGGTTCGGGGTCTGACAAAGACCATCCCATCACGCCCCTGCTCCACAA
This sequence comes from Yoonia sp. R2331, assembly GCF_041103235.1. Taxonomy (NCBI): domain Bacteria; kingdom Pseudomonadati; phylum Pseudomonadota; class Alphaproteobacteria; order Rhodobacterales; family Paracoccaceae; genus Cognatiyoonia; species Cognatiyoonia denitrificans. The sequence goes on from NZ_JBGCUN010000002.1 coordinate 113,132, forward strand.
TGTGGGCCCACGCACGCGGCAGGCATAGTGCAACCGGTCCGGAATATTGACCGACACCTCCCAATCCTGCGCGGGCTTGCCACCCGGCGCATGTGCCACTGCGTTCATGGTCAGGTCGGTAGCCACCTTGGCGGGGGCGATTTCCTGTTCCATGAGCAACCGGGACGTAGCAACCTCGGCGGCGAATACGTCCGACATCTCAAGTTCGGGGCCCGGTTTAACGGATTTCAGCGTGCCATCTTCACGGATTTCGAACTGTGCCTTGGCAACCGCGACCCCCACTTCGGAATCGTCCGTATGCCAGTGTTTGAAAAAGATCGTGCCAAGTGGCAGCAGTGTTGAAAGATGCATGTGGGATTCAGAATCCAAAACCAGAACAATGACACCAGACTGACAAGCCAGGGCCTGCCTGTCCAGAATATTGCGGGATTCCGGTTGTTTACCCTATCCCGGTCGCGCCAATCCCTTGACCAGCAGGCAATTGATCTCCTTATAGAGAATATTCGCACCTATTGGAGCGTGGAAAGACATGTCTCAGCCCCTTCAACTGCATCTGTCTGGCCTGTCCTGCGCTTCTTGTGTGGCGCGGGCGCAGACAGCATTGCGCGCGGTGGCAGGGGTTAAAACGGCGGATGTAAACCTTGCCAACCACACCGCATCAATCACACACGATGGCGCAACGCTGCACGATCTGACCACAGCATTAGAAGGTGCGGGATACCCGGCGCAAACTGAAACGGTCACGCTGACGCTGTCCGATCTAACCTGTGCGTCTTGTGTCCGCCGCGTCGAAACCACTTTGCTGGCTTCTCCGGCGGTGCAAGACGCACAGGTCAATCTTGCCACACAATCCGCTCGCGCGACCTATGTCGCCGGTGCAGTTACCCCGGCTGCACTGGCGCAAATCGTCACACAATCGGGTTATCCTGCAAACGTTGCCACCCAGACCGCGCCCGAGACGCAGATTGATAAAGAGGCCGCGAACCTTCGCGCAGCGGCACTAATCGCCGCCGCCATGAGCCTACCTGTCGTGATCCTTGAAATGGGCGGGCATTTGTTTCCTCCGTTCCACCACTGGATCGGGCGGACAATCGGCCACCAAACCAGTTGGATCATCCAGTTTGTCCTGACCTCTTTGGTACTGTTTGGTCCAGGGCGGGTATTCTTTGCCAAAGGCATCCCTGCCCTTCTGCGCCGCGCGCCAGAGATGAATGCGCTTGTAGTGCTGGGCACCTCTGCCGCCTGGGGCTATTCCACGCTTGTGCTGATCGCGCCCGCGCTGTTTCCACCCGGCGCTCGAGCCGTCTTTTTTGAGGCCGCGGCCGTGATCACAACACTGATCTTGATGGGCCGCTGGCTTGAGGCGCGCGCGAAAGGCCGCACCGGGGCGGCCATACGCAAACTTGCCGGGCTAAGGCCCACGTCAGCGCAGGTTCTGCGCGCGGGCAAGATCGTTTCATTGCCACTCGATCAACTACGCATCGGAGACACTGTCATGGTCCAGCCAGGCGCACGCATTCCAGTTGATGGAATCGTCACAGCAGGCGGATCATGGGTCGACGAAAGCATGCTGAGCGGTGAACCCACTCCAGTCAAAAAGGCGCCAAGCGATCCTGTGACCGGCGGCACCGTCAACGGCACCGGCGCATTGGAAGTGCAAACCACCGCGGTTGGAGACGACACAGTTTTGTCGCAGATCATCGCGATGGTTGCGCAGGCGCAAGGCGCAAAGCTGCCGGTTCAATCCCTTGTGGACCGCGTGACCGGCATCTTTGTGCCCATCGTGATGCTTATCGCGTTGCTTTCGGTTCTGGCGTGGCTGGTATTTGGCCCTGACCCCGCCTTGTCCTATGCACTTGTTGCAGGTGTTTCGGTGCTGATCATCGCCTGCCCTTGCGCCATGGGTCTGGCAACCCCCACCTCGATCATCGTGGGCATCGGGCGCGCGGCAGGCGAAGGTGTGCTGTTCCGCAAAGGCACCGCCCTGCAAAGCCTCGAAACCATCCGCGTGATCGCCTTTGACAAGACCGGAACCCTGACTGCGGGCCAGCCGGAATTGACCACACTGCGACTAGCGGAAGACACGGACAAAGACATGCTCTTGCCACGTCTTGCCGCGGTCGAGCGTCAGTCAGAGCACCCAATCGCCAAGGCAATCTTGCGCGCGGCAGGCGATGCGCCCCTGCCCAAAGTGACCGATTTCGCCGCCATGCCCGGCCAAGGCGTTATCGGTCAAGTCGAAGGGGCAACTGTGACGATCGGCGCGCGCAGATTGTTTGAAGCACACAAGATTCCGCTGGGCGAATGGCACCAAACTGGACAGGACATTGCGAAATCCGGGGCAACGCCGCTGTTTGCCGCCATAGATGGTCGCATTGTCGCGGCACTTGGAGTCTCCGACCCAATCCGGCCAGACGCCGCAAACACCCTCGCCATCTTGCGGGCAAAAGGCATCAAGATCGCCATGATAACTGGGGATGCACAGCCGGTTGCCGATGTAATCGCGCAGCAGCTCGGGATTGATGAAGTCGTGGCAGAGGTCATGCCCGATGGCAAAGTCGATGCAATCACCCGGCTGCGCACCGATTTCGGGCCCATCGCCTTTGTCGGCGACGGGATCAACGACGCACCAGCGCTCGCCGCCGCTGATGTCGGTGTCGCTGTTGGCAACGGCACGGACGTCGCCATCGAGGCCGCCGATGTGGTGTTGATGTCGGGCGCTTTGCCCGGTGCGGTGACAGCGCTGACGCTTAGCCGCGCAACAATGCGCAATATCCGCCAAAACCTCTTTTGGGCATTTGCTTACAACATCGCGTTGATCCCCGTCGCCGCCGGGCTTCTTTATCCCTCATTTGGTTGGACGCTTTCACCTATGCTAGCGGGCGCTGCGATGGCGCTCTCTTCTGTTTTTGTTGTGACAAATGCCTTGCGCCTTCGGACCGCGCCTTTGACCTGATGCGACCCTGAAATCGCGAACGAACTCAAAACACTAAAATTTAAATCTTTTCGATCAGGGTTCCGAGGATCACCTTGGGATTCGGGCCTTGAAAGTCATTCGCAGATTCAGACACATGATGGAAAAACGGGCGCGGGATATCCCGCCCGAAGGTCTGTGGAAGCGTTACGTCGCTGGCATGGTGCTTGTTGTCCTACTGATCCTTTCGGCCCACCAAGCCAACAAAACCACAATCGAACAGGGGCTTGTCGACGCAAGGGTCATCAATTCATCCGGCAAGATGCGCATGCTGACGCAACGGATATTGCTGTTGTCTGTGGAACTTGCGAACGACGCCAACCCAGACGTAAGTCTTGACGACTTGGCGCATGCCATCTCGACCTTTGATGCAACTCATCACACGCTCAGTACTGACGCGACGCTCAGCCCGCGCATGCGAGCTGCCTATTTCGATGCACCACTTCATGTCGATGCCCGTGTCCGACTCTTCTCTGCTGCGGCGCGCGGTATTTATGTCAGCCTTGAACAAAGCGTCGCAGTGGGGCCTGCGTTGAACACGTTGTTGTCACTTGGTCACGATGGTCTTTTGCGAGACCTCGACCAAATGGTGACCATGTTTGTTGTCGAAGCGCAGCAAGCGCGTGAAACACTTCGCGTTCAACAAACCATCATCCTTGGCGGCGCAATAATGGTGATTATTTTGCAGGCCATGTTCATCTATGCACCCGCGCATCTGACGGTAACGTCGACGATTCGCGCACTGCGTCAGAATGGCCAGACGTTGATGCAAAATCAGGTCAAGCTGCGACAGTCTCATGCTGCACTTGAACGCGCCGCGACCCACGATGCTTTGACCCAACTGCCGAACCGAACATTTTTGGTTGGTCAAATTGCGCGCGAGATCCGCAATCAAAATCCAAGCTTCAGCCTCTTGCACCTGGACGTGGACAGGTTCCGCGCGATCAATGAAATCGCCGGGGAGGAAACAGGCGATGCAGTCTTATTGTTTGTGCGCGACGTACTCCAGCACTGCGCCCGAGAACATGATTGTGTTGCCCGCACCGGCGGCGACGAATTCATGATTCTGACTGATGCAAACCCGGATGATCTGATTCATAAGATTCAAAGGGATGTGGCGCATCCCGCAAATCTGTCCGGTCGCCGGATCGAGGTTGGATTGACAATTGGACATGCGACCGCCACGCCCGATGTGACCGACCCGCTTGGCATCATTTCTCACGCGGAGCTCGCACTCAAGACTGCAAAGAAACAAGGCCGCGGTGCGGTGCAGGCCTTTGCCCAAGACCTGAAAGATGCACGCAATCAGCGTGACCGACTGGCGGCGGAACTGCCAAATGCCCTGCGAAGCGGGCAAATCGTGCCGTTTTTCCAGCCGCAGATTGCGCTCGCAGATGGCACCCTTGCCGGGGTTGAGGTTTTGGCTCGCTGGCAGCATCCAGAACACGGCATTGTACCACCGGATGTGTTTTTGCCACTCGCCGCAGCAGAGGGGCTCTCGCGCGAGTTGGATCAGATGGTCTGGTCGAAGGCAATGCAGCAGTTCCAGCCCTGGGCGACGGGTGAGATAGCAATCCCGCGCCTGTCGCTTAACGCAGCCCCCGAAACCATCGCCGATCCACGTGTCGTGACAAATCTCCTCGTTGATATGAACGCCTATGGCCTGCAACCGGAACATGTCGCAATTGAAGTTCTGGAAACAACACTCATCAGCAGCATTGATGACACCGCTGCGATTAACATCGACCGTCTGATTGGGGCGGGCATCACCGTTGAATTGGACGACTTTGGCACCGGCTACGCTTCGCTATCAAAACTGATCCAACTAGACCTGTCCGGCATTAAGCTGGATCGGTCCCTAATCCAGCCCTTGCCGCAAAAAGACGCCGAAAGCATCGTGCGCGCGATGCTTGCCATTGCCAATGAAATGGCGATGCATGTCGTCGCCGAAGGTGTTGAAACGGACGCGCAGCTATCCTACTTGCGCGCGTCCGGTTGCGACATTGGGCAGGGCTACGGCATTGGAAGACCGATGGTGGCCAACGACTTTACAAATTGGGCCGCAGATTACCTGCGTCAATCGCGCGGGAAATTGTCGCCGGCAAAGCTCCGGGCTTGAGAACACGCGCGCCAGCCCGTATTTGAAGTTCAACAACCGGATCGGACAACCTCATGGCCAATTATCTTTATCAAAACGACCTGCCCGATGGGCTGGACCTTGGCGCCGTGGTCGCGATCGATTGCGAAACCATGGGCCTGAACCCCCATCGCGATCGGCTGTGCCTGATCCAGATGTCGGGCGGCGATGGAGATTGTCACTTGATTCAGGTTTCTCAAAATCAGACCGAGGCGCCGAACCTCTGTGCGATGCTGGAAAACCCTGACGTTCTGAAGCTGTTTCACTTTGGCCGATTTGATATCGCAGCCCTGATGCACCGCTTCGGCACGACAACAGCCCCGGTATATTGCACCAAAATTGCATCGAAACTGGTGCGCACTTTCACCGACCGACACGGGCTCAAAAACCTGTTGCAGGAACTGGTCGGTATCGACATTTCAAAGCACCAACAGCAAAGCGATTGGGGCGCGGAATTGTTGACCGAGGCACAATTGGATTACGCGGCATCCGACGTGCTCTATCTACATCGGCTCCGCGACACGCTAGACCAGATGCTGGCCCGCGAAGGTCGGACCGACATTGCCGCCGCCTGTTTCGATTTCTTGCCAATGCGCGCGCGGCTCGACCTGGCAGGGTGGCCCGAAACCGATATTTTTGCCCATTGATATGGCGAACAAGGCCGATCACCTGACTATCGCCCGTCGCGTCATCCTTGACGAGGCTGCGGGCCTGTCTGCTCTGGCTGACGGTCTGGGTGGTGGGTTCGAGGCGGCCGTTGATCTGATCTTGCGGGCCAAGGGCCGCATCATCGTTTCGGGCATCGGTAAATCCGGCCACATCGCGCGCAAGATTGCAGCGACCCTCGCCTCGACCGGGACGCCCGCGCAATTTGTTCACCCGGCAGAGGCCAGCCACGGTGACCTGGGCATGGTTACCAGCCATGATATCGTCCTGGCCCTGTCCAATTCAGGCGAAGCACCGGAACTTGCCAATCTTGTCGCCTACACCCGCCGCTTTCAAATCCCGCTCATCGCGATTTCCAGCCGCGATCAAAGCACGCTTGCGAAACAAGCGGACATTCGCATTAACATCCCGCAACTGGGTGAGGCTTGTGGATTTGGCGTGGTTCCCACGACCTCGACCACCATGTCGCTAGCCGTTGGGGACGCGCTTGCCATTACCCTGATGCAAGCACGCGCATTCACGCCCGCTGACTTTCATGCCTTCCACCCGGGCGGCAAACTGGGTGCGCGGCTGTCGAAAGTGTCTGACCTGATGCACACCGGTGATGCGATTCCCAGCGTCGAAACCGCGACGGCAATGGCCGACACCCTGTTGGTTATCAGCCAAAAGGGGTTCGGCGTGGTGGCCGTGACAGGTCGCGATGGATCATTGGCCGGCGTGATCACCGATGGTGACCTGCGCCGCCACATGGACGGATTGATGTCAAAAACCGCGGGCGAGGTCATGACGCCAAACCCCACAACAATCGCCCCATCTGCCTTGGCCGAAGAAGCGGTGGCGCGCATGTCCGGCAAAATCACCTGCCTTTTTGCGGTTGACGACCAGAACCAGGTCGCCGGAGTCCTGCATATTCACGATTGTCTGCGCGCCGGCGTCGTCTGACCCATGACCGAAAACACAGGCATGCGCAGCAGGGTGATCGGATGGCTCAAGATCCTGCTGCCGCTGGCCGCACTAGCACTTTTGTCGACCCTTTTCCTGTTTGCCCAAGATCCCGGCGAGACCCCGGACATTCCATTTGCCGAACTAGACCGCCTTGCGCGCGAGCAGCGCATCACAGCACCCCGATTTAGTGGTGTGACCGACGATGGATCAGTGATTGCGATTACCGCGCAATCGGCCAAGCCAGAAGCGGGCGCAGATCTGACAATCCTTGCGCCGCAACTGACGCTGGATGCATCCGACGGCACGCGCCTGACAATTAAGGCTGGGTTTGGCAGGCTTAACAGTCTGGCGCAAACGGCGGAACTGGCAGGGCTGGCGCGGCTGGAAACCTCCACCGGTTATTTGATGGAAACCCAAGCCCTGACGGCCGATCTGACAACTGGGCAAATAGCCTCGGCCGGTCCGCTTGAAATTCAGGCGCCTTATGGCAGCATCACCGCCGGGTTGGTCACAATCCTGGCATCCACAGACGGAACCGGCCAGCGCATGGATTTCACCAATGGCGTAAGACTGCTATATGACCCGAAAGGACAACGTGAATAGGACCCCAATATGACCCGCGTGATCGCCCTTTGTCTGGCTTGTGTCCTTGCAACCCCGCTGCTGGCACAGACCAACATCAACCTTGGTGGATTGTCGGCAGATCCGTCCGCCCCGGTTGAGGTGACTGCCGACAGCCTTTCGGTCGATCAAGACACTGGCACCGCCGTATTTTCCGGCAACGTGGTCATTGGCCAGGGCGACCTGCGCTTGGCGGCGGGCAAAGTTGAAGTGGTCTATTCAGACACAACTGGCGATATTGCGCGCCTAAAAGCGGCAGGCGGCGTCACATTTGTGACCACCACCGAAGCGGCTGAGGCTCAAACCGCCGACTATGATTTGACCGCCGGCACCCTGCGGTTAGGTGGCGAGGTTTTGTTGACCCAAGGGGCCAGCGCGCTGTCCGCGGACGAGATGCAAATCGACCTGACCACAGGCAACGCGCAGATGACGGGCCGCGTCAAAACCGTCTTTCAACAGGGGAACAACTGATGGCCCCTGCCCTCACTGTTCAAGATGGCGACGCCGGACTGCACGTCACGAACCTGCGCAAGAGCTATCGCAAGCGCCCAGTTATCCGCGATGTGTCGATGACCCTTGGCCGGGGCGAGGCGGTCGCACTTTTGGGGCCCAACGGCAGCGGCAAGACGACATGCTTTTACCTTGTGGCAGGGCTGATCAACCCCGAAGGCGGCAGCGTCACGGTGGACGGCAGTGATGTCACAACACTTCCAATGTATCGCCGGGCCAAACTTGGCATTGGTTATCTACCGCAGGAAATGTCGATTTTCCGGGGGATGAGCGTTGAAGACAACATCAAAGCCATTCTCGAAATCAGCATCAGCGACCGCCACAAGCGGCGTGAACGGCTCGAAGAATTGCTGTCCGAATTCTCGATCGAACACCTGCGCAGAGCACCCGCCATTGCCCTTTCGGGTGGTGAGCGGCGGCGCGCTGAAATTGCCAGATGTCTTGCAGCCGGGCCCAAGTACGTCCTGCTGGATGAGCCTTTTGCGGGCGTTGACCCCATCGCCGTGGACGAAATCCGCCACCTCGTGGCTGACCTTAAGAATCGCGGCATAGGTGTTCTGATCACTGATCACAACGTGCGCGAGACCCTACAGATCGTCGACCGCGCCTATATTCTGCACGATGGCAAGATTCTTATGAGCGGCACGACAGATGAGGTCGTGCAAGATGAAAACGTCCGGCGCGTCTACCTTGGCAAAGGCTTCCGCGTGAACTGATTTGCTGTGGGTTATTTCCAAGATTTCATTGACATGAATGGTGCTTCTGGCGCTCAATGAACGAGATGAAAGACCCGGCTCAGATTCTTGTTCGCCTTCAGGCCTCGCTGCCTGACGGACATGATAAACCAGCCAAAATTCACTTTTGTCACTCCCCCACGGACCGAAACTGACCTGCCACAGCAGGCCCGTTCGCGCGCCGACACGTCACGAAAAGGAGACACGATGCGGTACCAGATCAGCGGCAAACAGATTGATATTGGCGAGGCCCTGCAAACGCATGTCCAGACCGAATTGGACGACATGCTTTCAAAATATGCAGGCCGCCCGACCGAGGCGACCGTCGTCTTTTCCAGGTCCGGGCACGAATATGTTTGTGAAACCGTTGTTCACCTGTCCACTGGCCTGACCGCGCAAGCCCGCGCGCACGAGCCCGAAATCTATGCCGCTTTTGATGGCAGCAACGAGAAGATGGACAAGCAACTCAGACGGTACAAACGCCGATTGAAAGACCACCACCGCGAGCGTTCACAGCCTGTTGAACTTTCTGATGCCGACTCTTATATCCTCGCCTCAACAGATGAGTCGGATGAGGCTGAAAAGACAGAAGCAACGCCGCTGATCGTGGCCGAGATGGAAACCAAGATTCCGTCCATTTCAGTTGGCGAAGCAGTGATGCAAATGGAAATCTCCGATTCCAGTGTGGTCGTGTTCCGCAATGAAAAACACAACGGAATAAACGTAGTCTATAAACGGGACGATGGTAACATCGGTTGGATCGACCCGCGCGCGACTGGCTAGTCCGGGCGCAAAACCAAAGGAAACATACGATGCAGGTGGCAGACATCCTCAAGCAGGACGCCGTAAAGGTGATCAACAGCTGCACAAGCAAAAAGCGGATGTTTCATGACCTCGGCGCGTTGGCAGAAGGATGCTATGACCTCAACTGTGCCGATGTCGTTGATGCGTTGATCGAACGCGAAGGGCTGGGGCCAACTGGTGTTGGCCACGGCATCGCCCTGCCCCATGCCCGTATGGCTGACGTGAACAGCGTTTTGGGTCTGTTTGTGCGCTTGGAAAAGCCGCTCAATTTTGAATCTGTCGACCGCCAGCCGGTTGATTTGGTGTTCTGCCTGCTTGCGCCCGAAGGGGCCGGGGTCGAACACCTCAAGGCGCTGGCACTAGTGTCGCGCACCATGCGCAGCGACGAAGTTTGCACAAAGCTGCGAGCCAACAATGACCCCGCAACGCTTTTTGCTTTGCTGACAGAAGCCGCCGCCAGTCAGGCGGCGTAGTCGCCAAATCCGAACATCTGGTAGTCACGCGAATAGGCTTGCCGCGCTGCCGCTTCGACCTCAGCATCGTAGATTGCGTCCAATCTTGCGCGCCACGGGTCCGTGACGTCAGGCACGACGGGCATTTTAGAGCGCCCTAACTGACTAGCCAGTCCAGCCAGATCGGAACGTAGCCGATCTTCACGCAAAATCATGTCGGGCGGACCAAATTCCACCATGCTTTGCAGAACAGATAGTTGCGTTGACCACGCCGGATCGATGCGGGTTGCCGTCTGCGCCGACAGATTGCCACGTAAGAACGTCAAGAAGGTCAAAAATGCCCGTCTGTGCGCTGCCATATCATATTGCGGGTCTGTCTCAGGCTCGGGCGTATAATTTGGCACATCCAACTTGTGGATTTTACGTAAGGTGCCGCGAATTTCCTTGAAACTGCCCGGACCGATCGGAAGTATTCGGTCACAGAACGCCGCGTGGGCCCAAGCCACGGGGTGTCGCAGCACTGTAAAGCTGCGGTTACCCGGATTGTCCGACAACCACGCGCGCAGCGTTTTCTGGCTGAATTTGCGCTGCAATGCCGCTGTCTCTGCCCCGTCCAGTGCAGCCATCCATGTCTCGACCGCCTCCACCGGGCCGGATTTAAGCGGAAGGTAAAGCAGTGGCGCTTTTGCCGCCGCCACATATGTGGGCACGAGCGGTCCTCGGCGCGGTTCAAAATTTGGAGTCCGATTCAGGTTGAACCGATCCATCCGCGCCAAGGCCTCTTCCATCTGCGTGAAATTCGCGACCTTGGATGACATGGGCGCCGGGTTCTGTTTCTTCAGCTTTCGATCCAGCCCCGCAATCCGCCCTTCGGCCCCAAGAAACATGGCCAGGCCATTCATGACATCGACGTCCTGCAAATCCTCGTAGGCCACATAGAACGCTGTCTGTCCGGTTCGTTGCAAAGTGTTCAACAGTTGCACCTGAAAGGCTTGCAGTCCCGCCATATGGCTTTCAAATTCATCTGCGTCAAAGGTCACTGCATGTGATTTCGCATGTGTGGCATTGGTCAGTTTCCATTGGCCAGTCGCGCTTGCGATCTTCCAACTGACAAAACTCTCCACCGGGTTACGCGTCAAAATGATCTTGCCACAGCGCCGATCAGTGAGGATCGCGTCCAGCACCCTTGGGTCGTGATCGTTAAAGAACCGAAACCCGTTCAAGCCGGGCGCGCCTTTGACTGCATCTATCAGGGCAAAAGGATCGTCTTCGCGCTGTGCCTGCGTGATCCCCAACACGTCATCTTTGTTCGGGTAGCCGATGAAATGCGGGTTGAACGCCTCACCCAAGCAGCTCAGATCGTCGAACGCATTGATGTTCGATTCCAAGAAGTTCGACCCGGTGCGCATTTCCGCAAACACCACAAAGTAATCAAATCGTGCCACGTCTTATCGCACCAAATAGGGTTTTCGGGGTTGCGGCACATTGTTGTCCGCTGGCGGATCAACCGGGAAATCCCCCATCAGATAGGGATGCATGCCTTGGTTCTTGAGGTTTTGCAGGAACTGACCAAACCCAGTCAGGTCATGCATCCGCGGCGCCTCTGCCAGGCGGCCAAGTGTCTTGCCAGTCATGTCTTCAACCACGGTTTGCAGTGCTTCCATCGGTGCCTCGATGAAATCTGCCATCGACCAGATCCGCACCCGCGCCTTTCCGTAAGGCGACCGCAAACAACTTAGATGTTCGTTCTCAATCCGCTGCAGTTCAGCCGCCTCTTGCCGCAGATCGGCAAAGTTTCGATTGGATTGGAACAACGGTACCGCCCAACTGCCGGTGACAACCGCAATCTGTGCGTTCTTGTCGCGCGACAGGTTCCAGCTCATCGCTTGGTGGTCCGTTGGTCCGAACTGAAACGCCTGACGTTCACCGCGCGTGTTCCAGATCAGGTTGGTCAAGAACATCTGCGGATTGTAGTCGCGCAGTTTGGTGTTGTTTGTAAGCGCCCCATGGAAATGATCTTGACGCCCGTCAAACTCGACGCGTTTGTAGTGATAAAGATGCCCATGCACCCGCGCGCCGGTCATCTTGGCAAGCCAGGGTTCAAAATTCTCGAACAGCTCTGTGAATCCATGCAGCACGGTAAACGGCTCGCAGGTAATTCCGTTTTCCCAGTCATTGTTGGGGAACCGGCTTTGCATATATAGCCCCGGACGCCCCCGCGTCCGCCGTTCAACGGCCTTGGAGAATATCCGGTCAATCTTGCCAGGGTTCGGTTCCGCCCCCTTCATCACCGCCATGTCGTCATTCAGGAAGGTGTCGTACAAGCGATTGGCATGCGTCCAGATTTTGCGCGCAACAAAGCAATCCGATCGCCGCAAAAGCTGCAAGTGATCATCATAAAAGATGTGCGGCTTGCCCTGAAAATCAAACTTGGAAAGCGTCAGCGACCGACTTTCGATATGCTGCGAATAGAGCCGTGCAAGGGTCTGAAAATAGCTCTCGTCGGGGATCCAGACACGACGGAAATAGCGATCATAAATCGGGCGGTCCGGGTCTTGCAGAATGGCCGACAATGTTTGACGCGTCAGGCACCACCATTGTGACCCCATATGTGGAACAAGACCCTCGGGTATCTTGCGGCGAAACTTGATCCGTCGCTGAATTGCCACATAGCGATCAAACAGATATCGCTGCCGCTTCCACGAGAACGGGAACCGCAGGGTAAAGCGCTCGTGGTCCAGCCCGCCAACTGTCCACGGCACATCGGCGGTGGTTGCGCTCTCGATAAAGTCGGTGCGCGGTCGGCTTTCTAAATAGCGCCGCAGTTCCTTGACCGGGCGCAATGGCATGCATGACCCTGAGGCCAGATAAACATGGCTGACCTTGGGAAAGCGTTTCAACATCATCTCGGACGCTGACTGCGCGCCCGCCACAATGCCCCAGGTGCCCCATTCGCAACGATGTCGTTCGCTGAACAGGATATGGTCGCTCAGATCGGCCAGGGCATCGCAGAAGGTGGAAAAAGTGCCATCATCCACGTTCTTGTCCACGTGGATGACAACAGGGCAGCCGCCTTTGACCCAATGGCGCGCCACCTGTTCTGCGCGATCAAGTGCCGTGTGCACCAGCATGACGATCCCGACGGTCATGCCCAGTTCCCTTTGGACATCAGGCCCAAAATCTCAAGCTGCCGCCAATTGATGTATTTCTCGCTCCACTTGCACCACAAATCGGGGTTTTCTTCTGATCCTGCAGCGTAGGCGCGGTATTCATGGCTATTGGCATAATGTTCCTGCCGCACCAATTCTTCCCGCGCCTTGTCGGCGAAGGTGCTTAGAAACTTGGTGTGCAGCATCACGCCCGATGCCTTTTCCCCACCCCATTCGTCGTAGACAAGGTTTAAGCCACGCGGCAGCAGCATATGGGTCGAGCTGACGTAGGCATAACGCCGGTCCCATTTGACAAGCGGCACTTTGTTCAGCGCTGGTGCCCGTGCAGGTTCTTCTGCGAAAAAGGTGCGGGCACGCGGCCCGCCTTGAATCCACAGATTGCCAAACATTGGATTGCGTTCAATCGTGTAGTTGCCACTGTCAAACCATTCTGCCACCTGCAACGGGTTGGACCCGCGCTGATAGGGTGTGCTATTCACCGGACCCTTAGGGTACATGTCCAGCAGCATTGCACCAAAGGATTTGATCGACGACGCATCCAGCCAATCAGTCAACGCACGCAAGGGACGTGTGTCGCAAAACGGATAAACCAACAGCTCGTCAGGGTCGGCCACGAGGCACCAGTGGCCGTGTCCGTATCTGTATTGCAACCTGTTCAGCCAATCGACACCAAACCGCGCACGCTTATAGCTGCCGCGCGCCGACCACAGCGACACATCAGGTTGTTCCTTTAGAAAGTCCCCACCGCCATCGGTGCTTTCGTTGTCGACCATAAGGAAATGGCTCACACCCATTTCGCGGTAGTACTGCAGGAAATAGGGCAACCGCAGATCTTCATTGCGGAAGGTCGAAAAAACCAGAATATCCTTGGGCTTGATCGCATCGGTGCGGTCTACAATCGACGTCAGTTCGCGCTGCTTTCGGCGCGCGCGCCCGATCCAGCGTTTCCGCTGAAGCCGCAATCGATATGTCTCCAAAACGCCCAAAGTAATCCTTGCTTCAACAGCCGCTCAATGCAGGTCTACCATCCATCCGTAAAGACTAACTTGAAATGTGTGTCCCAGTCAGGGGGAACTCGGGATCTTTTTGTGCCGCTTCTAGGGGCCAAGGCTATATTCTTTAACGCATTTTCCCATGCATATCGGTCATGCGGGTCCAGGTAAACGGCGTCGTCGCCCAGAACCTCGCGACATGCTGGCAGATCGGCGACAACCACTTGCGTCCCCCGTGCCAGTGCCTCAACCGGGGGAAGGCCGTAGCCCTCGGCAAATGACGGAAACAACAAAGCCTGCGCACCTGCCATCAAATGGGCGATCTGACCGTCCGACACATCCGAATGCTCTTGCACACCGGCAATCCCCTCATCCAGCCGTTTGAAGACGTCCTCATTCTTCCATCCACGCCGCCCACAGATCAGCAAGGGTGGCGCATCTGGCCAATTTTCCCAGACGTTCAACAACAACGCGTGGTTCTTGCGCGGTTCAATGGTGCCGACAGTTAGAAAGTACGGCGTTTCAGGCTTTGACATGGGCAAAACGGCCGAAACCTCCGGCATTTCTACACCCAATGGCGCAACAATCACGACCGGGGCGTTTGCAACATGGCGACCAACATCCTGCTTTACAGTTTGGGTGGAGGCGATCAACCGCTGCGCATATGCCCCTGCCGCAGCCAGTTTACGTCCAAAGGACTCCACCGTGCCGTCGCGTTGCATGTCGGGCCAATCCAGCGGAATGGTGTCGTGGATCAGGACCGAGGCTTTGCCTTCCCCCGCACCAACGGCCTGCAACGTTCCGGCTGTCAGATTACTGTGCCCAACGTTGTAATAGGCGAACCCAGGTTCCAGTTGTTTGGCCAAAATGCCCGCTAGGCCGCGGCGCCGGCACCGGGCAGCAGCATGACGTCGCACCAACGACTGCCCCCGTCGCGCCGCAGGTGTCAGACGGCGATTGAACCGTGACAAGGCATCGGGCGCACCCCATTCATCGCTTTCGATCGCGTCAAGCAATGCCTTCAATCCGCTCTGATCCAGCAGAACATAGCCCAGTGCCGTCCGGGCAAGACCAAATGCATTTTCGGTCTTTGCAATCTGCTTCAGATAGGCAAGTTCGACCCGGTCAACACCTGTCAGGACAAGACCTGCCCGACTAACCACCCTCGAAACGTCCAGCAGGCGGCACACCGTCATGATGGCGCCCACAGGACACCGAAACAGTGTCTATTGCGCGGCATTCTTCAAGGAAATCATCTGGCTCAGGTAACGTGCAAAGTCATCTTTCAGCTGTGGATGGGCCAGTGCAAACGCCACCGTCGCCTCAAGATATCCGGCTTTGGAACCGCAATCATAACGTTGGCCTTCAAACCGGTAACCATAGACGTCGCGGCCCTGCGTGATCTCGGCGGCGATCGCATCGGTTAACTGAACCTCCCCGCCGGCTCCCTTTTTGACAGAACTGATGTTGTTCAAAACATCAGGCGTCAAAATATAGCGACCGATTACCGCCAGATTGGAAGGTGCTGTGCCTTCCGCGGGCTTCTCTACCATGCCTTTCACAGACACAACGCGCCCGCTTTCGGAATTCACGTCAAGAACACCATAGGCTTTGGTTTGCTCTGGCGACACTTCCATCGCCGCAACCATCGCGCCACCGGTCTCATGGTAAGCCTCGACCATCTGCTGCAGGCACGGTGTGTCACCAGCAATCACGTCATCGGGCAACATCACTGCAAAGGGTTCGTCAGCAATCAACCGACGCCCACACCAAACGGCATGCCCAAGACCCATCGCCTTGTGCTGACGGATATAGGCGATGGCGCCACTTTCCATGTTGGTGTTGCGAAGAACCTCAAGCAGCTCATCCTTGCCCGCACTCTTTAACGAGGCTTCAAGGTCTGGCGCATGGTCAAAATAATCCTCAAGCGCGGACTTTCCGCGCGAGGTCACGAAGATGAATTCTTTGATCCCCGCCGCGCGCGCTTCATCGATTGCGTATTGGATCAACGGGCGATCCACCAAGGTCATGATTTCTTTTGGAACAGATTTCGTCGCGGGCAAAAAACGGGTGCCCATACCAGCAACGGGGAAAATGGCTTTGGTAACTTTGGTTTGCATAGTGGACCTGTAATGAGTCTTGTTGATTTTGATCTAAATGACTCAGGCCAAGAAACCAAGGGTCCGGCGCGAATCGACCGCTTGGTGGTGCTTATCCCGCATCAAATGGGCGAACTTGTGACAAACGGGCCATTTCTTGCTGTGTCCGTGTCTTTGCACGCCACCGCCGGAACCAGGGCTGGTCACGCTCTGACGGTCCAAATTGCCCGCCACGTTGCACCCAAAACCCACGCGGATCAAACCAGACCTTATGCTTGCGCGCCGTTGCTGAAAACAGAAACAGCGTCACCCGTGATCCACCCTCTACGGCCTTGATCGCATGGGCCGTTGCGCGGTTTGCCCGCCAGAACCGTGCCGTCATTGTTCGGTGGCCCCTGACTTGTACCGTAACCGGTTTGAATTCGGGCGGGGTAGACGGCTGTGCCCGCTGGTT
Source organism: Yoonia sp. R2331 (assembly GCF_041103235.1). Classification (NCBI taxonomy): domain Bacteria; kingdom Pseudomonadati; phylum Pseudomonadota; class Alphaproteobacteria; order Rhodobacterales; family Paracoccaceae; genus Cognatiyoonia; species Cognatiyoonia denitrificans. Next base: position 129,690 of record NZ_JBGCUN010000002.1, read on the forward strand.
TGCATCGCGCGTCTCGCCTGCAGACCAACCGCGATCAAACCCTCGCATCATCCGCAGCACATCGCCCGGCATCAGATCACCTGCAACCATGTGCCGCACCAAACGCAAACGCTGGGCTCGGCGGGCCGGGGCTTTGTCTGTCCGTCCTAAATGCTTGCGCTGAAAAACGGCAGTAGAGGCGGCGATTTCCGTCAAATCCCGTGGCACGCGGTGCGCGGTCCGGCGCGCGCTTGCGGCAAAGCCATGGTGCACCCGTGCCATCGGCACAACCGCTGTGACATGACCAGCATCCGCAATCCGCACATTCAAGTCGGTCTCATCAAGGTAAAACGCAAACGCCTCATCAAACCCGCCAACGGCTTCCAGCACCGTCCTACGCACCGCCATATTGGTGCCTTCGGTTTTGGCGATGATCCTGCTTTTAGGGTCAAACCGGCGCGGCGTATCCCCCCAAGGTTCAATTGCCTCTGCTGTTCCGTCACGCTGCACCTGGCGCGCCGCCCATTGCAGGCTGATGCCGTTCCGGCCAATCACAAAACCTCCCGAAATCGCTGTGTAGGGGTCTGAAAATGGCGCAATCAGATGCAGCAACCACGAAGGCTCTGGCACGGCATCATCATCAATAAACGCCACAATCTCACCGCACGCCTGCGCGATCCCGGCATTGCGCGCGGCAGAAATGTTGACCGTTTCGAAATGCACCAGCTTGATGCGACGCTGAAATGTGCCAAGCCCTTTGCAGCTTTCCGCATCTGCAACAACCACAACTTCAAACGGGGCGTAGTCGAGTTGAAAAAGTCCGACCAAACACCGGTTAAGCTCTGCCGGGCGGCCAAGGCTGACAACAACGACGCTGACAGCCGGGTGTGTCATTTGAAGCCCATGTCTTTCAACATCGCCTCGATCCGGGGGACATCTTCGGGATTGTTCAACTCCCAGAACTGCCGCCCGCGCGCCGCGACTTCAACGCATAGAACATGCCGCCCCTGCTCAAGGAACCGCAACTGCTCCAGCCCCTCCAACTGCTCCAACGGACCGGTCGGCCAGCGCGGATACGCAGCAAGCGCTGATGGACGGTATGCATAGACACCAACATGATGGAAAACCGGTGTTTCGGCATCGTCCGCATAGGTCTGACCGGTATAGGGGATCACCTCTTTGCTGAAATATAGCGCGTTGTGATCCGCGCCAAACACCGCCGTCGTCCCGCCAACCCGGCCAGCAAGCCGGTCTTCCAGAAACCCGCGCAGTGCGCGGCCCTCGGTGCGTAGCACCGGTGTCGCAACTTCAGCCACCGGATGGGCCGCCAGATCGCGCACCAGATCTTCGATAAACCACGCAGGGGTCAGCGGCGCGTCGCCTTGCAGATTGACCACAATGTCATAGCCACCGCCCAAGGCATCCAGCGCCTCGGCGCAGCGTTCAGTGCCGTTCTGACAGTCCTCGGATGTCATCACGACCTCTGCGCCAAAAGCCTCCGCAGCGTCCTTGATCCGCCCGTCATCGGTGGCCACCACCACCCTGTCCACGCCTTTGACCGATTGCGCCGCATCCCAGCTACGTTGGATCAGGCTCCGCGTAGCGCCACCGGCGCCCCGCAGCGCCACAAGCGGCTTGCCCGGATAGCGGGTGCTGGCAAAGCGCGCCGGTATGACGACCAGAACAGACATCAGCCCTGCACCAAATCGACGCCCGGCGCGTAAGCGATGAAGAACGGATTGGCAAAGGTGTCCTTCCCATAGCCCAGCGGCGAATGATCATCAAAACGCACCACGCGCCCGCCCGCCCCGTTCAACACCGCGTGCCCGGCTGCGGTATCCCACTCCATCGTGCGTCCCAGGCGCGGATAGATGTCCGCCTCTCCTGTTGCGATCAGACAAAACTTGAGTGATGACCCCGCACTTTTCATGTCTGCCGTTTGGTATTTGCCGATATAGGCGTCCGTTGCTTCATCCCGGTGGGACTTGGATGCCACCACCAAAAGCGCGGAATTGTCCGGGTTAGACACTGAAATCGGCTTGGTCTTACCGATTTTGGCTTTGTCAAACGGAGCCATCTCCTCGACCGTCCGCCCATCCGCATCGGTGTAGAACAACCGCCCCTTGGCGGGTGCATAAACGACCCCGGCTTTGGGCACGCCATCGACCACATAAGCGATATTCACGGTGAAATCGCCGCGCCGCTTGATGAACTCTTTGGTGCCATCCAGCGGGTCTACAATCAGGAACGTGTTAGCACTTTCGCCGTGGGTATCCGCTTGTTCCTCAGTCACCAGCGCCACGTCCGGGAACGCCGCGCGCAACCCCGCAGCGATCACCGCATCCGCCGCCTCGTCCGCTGCTGTCACCGGGCTGTCATCGCTTTTCGATCGGACATCGAAATCGGGGCTGTCGTAGATTTCCATGATGACGTCGCCTGCTTCCAGCGCCAACTTGCGCATCACATCTGTCAGTTTCCCGAAATCCATGGTCACACCCTGCTTTTTCCTGATGGCGCAATGATTGAAATGCGCGAACGCGGTCCTTATGATCGGGCGTCAAGCGAACAGCAAGAAATTCGTGTCATCAGGGGCCTCGCCCCTAAAAGGAACCGGCATGTTTCAGGCCCCTGTCACACATGAACGCCGACGCAGCGTTTTCGCCATGCTCGAGCTGATTTATCACTCGGTCGTGCGTGACGTCCGCAAAAGCCACAGGAATGCGTTTCTGGGGCTTGTTCTGAACATGATGCAAACCATCGTGTTCGTACTGACTTTCTATCTGATGTACTCGCTTCTTGGTCTGCGTGGTGCCGCCGTGCGCGGCGACTTTTTGCTGTATATTATGTCGGGTATCTTCCTTTACCTGACCCATACCAAAGCCATGCAAGCCGTTATCGGGTCAGAGGGACCCGCATCAGCGATGATGCAACATGCGCCGATGACAACCGCCATTTCGATCACGGCGGCCGCACTTTCATCGCTTTACCTGCAATTGCTGTCCCTCTTGGTGGTGCTGTTCTTCTACCATGTGCTGTTCAATCCCGTTGTCATAGACGATCCCACTGGCGCGATGGCAATGCTGCTACTGTCCTGGTTCACCGGCGTAGGTGTCGGGCTGATCCTTCTCGCGATAAAACCCTGGATGCCAGACGTGGTGACAGTAGTCAGCTCGATCTACTCGCGCGCCAATATGATCGCCTCGGGCAAGATGTTCCTTGCCAACTCATTGCCTGCCTCGATGCTGGTGCTGTTTGACTGGAATCCGCTTTTTCACACCATCGACCAGGCGCGGGGATTCACGTTTATCAACTATAATCCGCACTTCAGCTCTGCGATGTACCCGCTTTATGTGGGGCTGGTGCTGGTCGCGATTGGCCTGATGGGCGAATTCTACACCCGCAAGAACGCCTCAATCAGCTGGGGCGCATCGCGCTAACGATTGACCTGCGACCTGTCAGGGGCTAGCCAACCTCTGATTTCGTGTTTGGGCACCCGTCGACCCCTTTTGGGGGACATCTTCCTTTTGCCCAAACACCAAAGGCCACTTCATGACCATCTCCTGCCGCGCCTTGCGCAAAAATGACCTATCCGAACTCACTGACATCCTGAACGCAACTGACCTGTTTCCTGCTGACATGCTGGACGACATGGTGCAGGGCTACCTGACACAGCAATCCGACGACCGCTGGTGTGTCTCGCTGGCCGGTCACATCGTTGTTGGCTTCGCCTTCCTCGAACCCGAACGGATGACATCCGGCACCTGGAACATGTTGGCGCTGGCGGTCTCACCCGATCACCAAGGGCAAGGCATCGGTGCCGCCCTCGTCGGCTATGCTGAATCCACCCTGATTAAGGCAAAGGCGCGCCTTATGCTGGTCGACACGCTCGATACGGAAGACTTTGCGCCGCAACGTCGTTTCTACACAAGCTGCGGCTATCAAAAGGCGGCGCACATCCCTGATTTCTATGATCGCGGCGCTGGTAAGGTCACATTCACCAAGAATCTCTGCTGACACCGCAAAGATTCCGGTTTTGGGCGCAAATCAGGGCCCGCAGGCGGTTGCAGCCCCCAAAACCCAACCCTATATACGCGAAGTCGCGAGACGGGCCGAAAGCCCGATCGCAATTCATGAAAATAGGCGCGGGTGCCGAAACGGGTTCGCGCCGCTCAAACCGCCTGAAGCAAAAGGGATTTGAAACATGGCCAAAGTCATCGGAATTGACCTCGGAACCACTAACTCTTGTATCGCCATCATGGACGGCTCCAAGCCCCGCGTGATCGAAAACAGCGAAGGTGCCCGCACCACGCCGTCGATCGTCGCCTTCACAGATGATGAGCGTCTCGTCGGCCAACCTGCAAAGCGTCAGGCCGTCACCAACCCCGAAAACACCATCTTTGCCGTCAAGCGCCTGATCGGCCGCCGTTTCGACGACAAGGATCTTGCAAAGGACAAAAAGAACATGCCGTTCGCTGTCGTTGATGGCGGCAACGGCGACGCGTGGGTCGAAAGCAAGGGTGAGAAATACTCCCCTTCACAAATCTCTGCCTTCATCCTTGGCAAGATGAAAGAAACTGCTGAGTCCTACCTTGGCGAAGACGTGACCCAAGCGGTCATCACCGTGCCTGCTTACTTCAACGACGCCCAGCGTCAGGCGACCAAAGACGCCGGCAAAATCGCGGGCCTCGAGGTGCTGCGCATCATCAACGAACCAACCGCCGCTGCACTGGCCTACGGCCTCGACAAGAAAGAAACCAAAACCATCGCGGTCTATGACCTTGGCGGTGGTACCTTCGACGTGACGATCCTCGAGATCGACGATGGCCTGTTCGAAGTGAAATCCACCAACGGTGATACCTTCCTGGGTGGTGAAGACTTTGACATGCGCATCGTCAATTACCTCGCGGATGAGTTCAAAAAGGAACACTCCGTCGACCTGACCAAAGACAAGATGGCTTTGCAGCGCCTGAAAGAAGCGGCTGAAAAAGCCAAGATCGAACTGTCTTCGTCCTCGACAACAGAAATCAACCAGCCGTTTATCTCGATGGGATCCAACGGCCAGCCGCTCCACATGGTCATGAAACTGACCCGTGCAAAGCTGGAGTCGCTGGTGTCTGACCTAATCAAATCCTCAATGAAGCCTTGTCAGGCTGCGATCAAAGACGCGGGCCTGTCCACATCTGACATCGACGAAGTCGTTCTTGTCGGCGGTATGACCCGTATGCCCCGCGTGAAAGAAGAAGTGACCAAATTCTTCGGCAAAGAGCCTCATCAGGGTGTGAACCCCGATGAAGTTGTTGCCATGGGTGCCGCCATTCAGGCCGGTGTTCTTCAGGGCGACGTCAAAGACGTGGTTCTGCTGGACGTCACGCCACTGTCCTTGGGCATCGAAACGCTGGGCGGAGTGTTTACCCGCCTGATCGACCGCAACACCACGATCCCAACCAAGAAGTCGCAAACATTCTCGACCGCCGAGGATAACCAGAACGCCGTGACACTGCGCGTGTTCCAGGGTGAGCGTGAGATGGCCGCCGACAACAAAATGTTGGGCCAGTTCAACCTTGAAGACATCCCGCCCGCACCACGCGGCATGCCGCAGATCGAGGTGACATTCGACATCGACGCCAACGGCATCGTATCGGTTGCCGCAAAGGACAAAGGCACCGGCAAAGAGCAGTCGATCACCATTCAGGCCTCTGGCGGTCTGTCCGATGACGACATCGAAGCGATGGTCAAGGACGCCGAAGAAAACGCAGAGGCCGATAAGGAACGCAAGGAAATGGTCGAAGCGCGCAACAGCGCTGAAAGCCTGATCCACTCCACCGAAAAGTCACTGGAGGAGCATTCCGACAAGGTTGATCCAACCACGGTTGAAGCCATCGAACTTGCGATTGCCGCGCTGAAGGACGACCTCGAAAAGGACGACATCACCGCAGACAAGATCAAGTCGGGCATCCAGAATGTCACTGAATCGGCCATGAAACTGGGCGAAGCCATCTACAAGGCCAGCCAGGAAGAGGCCGGTGAGGTTGACCCAGACGAAGAGCCAAAAGGCGCTGACGAAGAAGACATCGTTGATGCCGACTTCGAAGATTTGGGCGACGACAAGCGTGACTAAGGCGACAGCCTAGCGAAATGGACCGGCCCGAGGAACCGGGTCGGTCTTTTTCCATTCCCAAAGGGGAAAACTGAACATGGCAAAACGCGATTATTATGAAACGCTCGGCGTCGCCAAAGGCGCTGATGCTGCTGAAATCAAGAAGGCCTATCGCCAAAAGGCCAAGGAATTGCACCCGGACCGCAACGCAGACAACCCAAAGGCGGAAGAGCAGTTCAAGGAAGCGGCCGAAGCGTATGACGTCCTGAAAGACGCCGAGAAAAAAGCGGCCTATGACCGCTTTGGCCACGCCGCTTTCGAGGGCGGCATGGGCGGCGGCGGTCGGCCCGGCGGCGGTCAGGGCGATTTTGCTTCTGCCTTCTCTGATGTGTTTGACGACCTTTTCGGCGACATGATGGGCGGTGGCCGCGGCGGCGGGCGCAACCGCGCCCAGCGCGGCAATGACCTGCGCTATAACCTGCGCATCAACCTCGAAGACGCCTTTGCGGGCATGCAGAAAACCATCACGGTGCCCACTGCTGTCGGGTGTGATGCATGTAACGGCACGGGTGCCGAAGGCGGATCAGAGCCGCAGAACTGCCCCACCTGCAACGGCATGGGCAAGGTTCGCGCGCAACAGGGATTCTTCACCGTCGAACGCACCTGCCCGACGTGCAACGGTATGGGCCAAACGATTAAGGACCCTTGCCGCACCTGCCACGGCGCGGGCCGCGTCGAGAAAGAGAAATCGCTGTCGGTCAACATCCCCGCGGGCGTCGAAACCGGAACCCGCATCCGCCTCGCGGGCGAAGGTGAGGCCGGGATGCGCGGCGGCCCTGCGGGTGACCTCTACATCTTTATCGAGGTTACGCAGCACGCGCTTTTTGAGCGTGAGAACAACAACCTCTTTTGCCGCGTCCCGGTCAGCATCGCCTCTGCGGCCCTGGGAGGAGAGATCGAAGTGCCAACAATCGACGGCGGCCGCAGCCGTGTGAAGATTCCGGAAGGGTCGCAATCGGGTCGACAAATGCGCCTACGCGGGAAAGGCATGCCTGCCCTACGCGGCGGCGGTGCGGGTGATATGTTCATCGAACTGGCGGTTGAAACACCGGTAAACCTGACCAGTCGCCAGCGGGAAATCCTCAAGGAATTCGACAAGTTGAGCGAAGAGAACAACCCGCATGGGTCAAAGTTCTTCAAATCGGTCAAAGGGTTTTGGGATTCGATGAAGGGCTAAGCCGCCCATCGTTAACCAATCTTTCACCTGAATCGCGCGAAATGGGCATATGTCCCATTTCGCCGAAACCCCTGGCCTGTTCCGCGACCTGGACGAGGCGACACCTGCGCCCGTCCCCGCGAAACTACCGTCCTACATCAAAGATCATCGCAAGCGTCTGCGTGAACGGTTCCTCACTGGCGGTGCGACGGCGATGCCGGACTATGAACTTCTTGAACTTGTCCTGTTTCGCGCCATTCCTCGGCAGGACGTCAAACCGTTGGCTCGCGCGCTGCTGGACCAATTCAGCGATTTCAACAGCGTCCTTGCCGCGCCGATCAGCCAGTTGCGTGCTGTCAGCGGCATTGGTGATGCCGTCGTGACCGAACTCAAAATAGTCGAGGCTGCCGCCCACCGCCTCGCCCGGTCCCGCGTGATGCAAAGGCACGTGATCTCAAGCTGGCAAGCAATCATCGACTATTGTCACACAGTCATGGCGCATCGCGACACCGAACAGTTTCGCATTCTCTACCTTGATACCAAAAACACGCTGATTGCCGACGAAGAACAGGCCAAAGGCACCATCGACCATGTCCCCGTCTACCCGCGCGAGGTTGTCAAACGCGCGCTTGAACTCAATGCCGCGGCGCTGATTCTCGTCCACAATCACCCCTCTGGTGACCCGACGCCCAGCAGCGCCGATATCGAAATGACCGCCAAGATTACCAATGCCGCCTATGCCGTAGATGTACAGGTACATGACCATCTGATCATCGGCAAAAACCGCGAACTCAGCTTTCGGGCCGAAGGGTTACTCTGACACCCAAAGCTCGACCCGCCGGTTCATCTGACGTCCCCATTCGGTGTCATCACATCCCATTGGCAGCGCTTCGCCAAAGGCTTCCGTCTCGAGCGTCACACCCTCAGGCAAGGCACCCAACAGGTCCAGCAGATCGCTTTTCACCGCCTCTGCACGCGCGCTTGACAGATCGCTGTTCGCCAGCGCGTCCCCGCGCCCGTCACTGAACCCAACCAACCACAGCGCGCGTCCGGCATAGGCCCCGTCTTTGATCCGCTGCGCCAACAGGGTCAAGTTCGAACGTGATCCCGCGTCCAGCCGCGTTGATCCGACCTCAAACCGAAAGCTGACAGACTGTCGCGTCAGGGCGGTCAGGATTCGCACCATCCGCTGTAGTTCCGGCAGCTGGATCTCTGGCCCGGCAGCGGCAATCGCGCTGACAAACCGCTGCCCCTGCGCATCCAATGGCACCGGCACTGCGCCCTGATCCACAAACCCCGCCCGCCGCACGATCAACTGTGCTGCAGGGGTGCGCAGGAAACTAAGAAACCCCCGCGCAACGGGGTGTAACCGCCACTCTGGCAGGTAAATGAACAGTGGTGCTGTCAGCGGATAATCCTGGGCCTTCAGGGCTGCAACCCGTGGCGCGGAAATGAATCCGCAGGCATCAGACAACGCCACCGGCGCCGCCACACCCGTTTCACCCAAGCTTCCAATGCCCAACCCATCCGGGTCGCGTGCAACGGCGGCAGCCATGTCTGCCGTGGTATCGTGATGGATCGCCCCCGCGGTTGGCTCTGCGCCCAAGACCGTGGCCAGGAATTGCACTTGCCCGTTGCGCTGCGAGCCAAGGTGCAATGTGATCGGCGCGTCATTCCCGCCTAGCGCACCCCAATCCGTGATGGCACCTGCCATGATCCCCGCCAGTTCAGACAGTGACACGTCCCCCACATTGTTCTGCGCAGAGATCACCGGCACCAAAGCATCCAACCCAACAATCCGGCTTTGCAAAGCACTGTCTAACGCGCCCAGCCCCACCTCGTGCCCCAAGGCAAGCTCAGTTGGTGACACTTCGCGCGTGGACAGGGCCATGTCGGATTGAAACGCGATCAGATCAGCAAACCCCTCGTCTGATGTCGTGCCATGCACGGAAAAGACCCCCACGACACCATTGTCATCAGATAGCTCGATCCGCAGGCGTGTCGGGCCCAGTTGCCGCAGCGCACTGCGCCATCCCTGTGCGCGGGCATAGCCATCGATCAGCGCCGGTATCAGCACGTCAGCCATCTGCGCTGCGCCCGACATGCGAACGACCGGAATATGGCTCTGAGGATTTGGACAGGCGGTACCGGAACAGGTCACCTGAGCATAGTTCAGCGTCAGCGGCCCGTAGGGTGATTCAATTTGCAAGTAAGTGCCGTCAAACCCGATGACGCGGCCAGTTACGGATAGCGCACCACCGCGACTGATAATCGTCACATCCTGCGCCGCGGCTCGCCCACAAAGCAAAAGTGCGGCGAAGACCGCCGCACATTTTACAAGCTCTTTGAACCTTTGTTTGCACGTCATTTCGACGCGAGTGTCAGGTCCTGAAACATGTTTTTCAATACAAGATATTCGCCCACAGCGTCGCACCCCGGCATGGTCATCGTCAGATCAGTGGCAGCTGCCGCTTCCCCGGGGACCAATTGTATGCTTTGCGCCTCGACCAGACGGCCGCAGTTCCGCTCTGTCACCTCTGCCTCGACGCTGATCTCAATCGCGCCGTCACGCAGGGCAATGCCGCTGGGGAAGGTGTAGACTTCTGCCATCAACGCATCCGGCACTGACACATCGCCAAGGCTTGTCAAGAAGCCGCCCAATCCGGCCACGGCCTGTGTCGGATCAGCAGCAGACGCCGCCCAGATGTGGCCGTTTTCACCATAGCTTGCGCCAAACTCAAAGGCGTGCAACTGAACGTCATCTTCACCTTGCCACTGCAGTACGGCGCGATCGTACATCGCAAGGCTTGGCACGCCAGTGATGGCCACGGCCCCTTCGCCGTCGTCATAAGCAGCAATAAAGAACGCTTCGGTAGCCAACGCCGGGACAGTCACGGTCAAGTTGCCATTTCCGTCTGTCAAAGCATGGAACATCATGCCCTGATGGTGGATCGAGACCACGGCATCCGGGCGGCAATCATCCGCCAATGTCAGCTCGACCATTGCTAAATCCGTGGGGGTCGCCGTCAATGTGGTGTCACATGCTGGTGCTTCTGCGACCTCGGCGATCGGAGTGATCAGCGGCTCGGGCGTTTCAACGGCATCCGTCGCAATGATATCGGTGGCTGCCAAATCAGTGGCTGAAGGGACAGACATCAACGGTGCGTCAATCTCGCTCAGGCCTTCGGTGTATCCGACTTTCTCAAAACGCGGCAGGCTTGCGCTAGGCATCGCCAGCGTTGTGGGGACAGCAACACTCGCCGCCACAGGGACCACCACAGTTTCTGGGTCCAATCGGGTCTCGGGGCCCGCCACAGGCGCATCCGCGCCCCAGCGCCCTGCAACTGCGTCGCCGTATTGCATCACAAATCCGATGCTCAGCGCGATTGCAAAAGTCGCACCGGCAGTCGCCAACTGACGTCTTGTTCGTGTCTGTGCCATGTCCGTTCCGTTCCCCAGCAAGAGATTGGGGCCGAAACTGTCACCTTCCCGTGACCGCAGATGGACCGCGGGAAGGTATTAACATGTCGTAAATGGGGCGAGGATCAGGCGAGCCGGCCGTGGCAGTGCTTGAACTTCTTGCCCGATCCGCAGGGGCAAGGATCGTTCCGGCCGGGACTGCCCCATGTGGTCGGATCATCCTCGACAAAGCCTTCGCGCGGGGTCGATCCCTGCCCAGTGGCATCTGTCGTGGCTCGTGCAACGCTGTCGTCAGCGGCGGCAGCGGCCTGCTGTTGAGCGGCCTGCATCTGCGCAATTAGCTGCTGCTGCTCTTCGGCCGACATGGGCCGGATCTGCCCCAGTTTCTGCGTCACATCTTCACGCAGGCTGTCCAGCAAGCGTTCGAACAATTGGAATCCTTCGGTCTTGTATTCGTTCAGCGGGTCACGCTGCGCATAGCCGCGAAACCCAACCACTGACCGCAGGTGTTCAAGCGTCAACAAATGCTCGCGCCACTTGCCATCAATGGTCTGCAACAACAGCTGTTTTTCCACATTGCGCATGGTTTCCGCGCCAAAGGCCGCTTCCTTCTCGGCCATATGCTTGTCTGTGGCCTCTTCCAGCCGCTCTTGCATGACCGCGTCGTCGACGCCTTCTTCCTCGGCCCATTTCATCACCGGCGCATCTATGCCCAGCTTTTCAATCGTGGCCGCATAAAGACCCTCAGTATCCCACTGGTCTGCATAGGACTTGGGCGGCATGTAGTCCTGCACCAGATCTTCGATCACCTGATACCGCATGTCCTGCGTAATCTCGGACAGGTCCTGGCTTTCCATGATGTCGCGACGCTGGCTAAAGATCACCTTGCGCTGCTCGTTCATCACATCATCAAACTTCAACAGCTGCTTACGGATGTCAAAATTGCGCCCCTCGACCTTGGCCTGCGCGCGTTCCAGCGACTTATTCACCCAAGGGTGCACAATCGCCTCGCCTTCCTTCATGCCCAACGTGCCCAGTACCTTGTCCAAGCGCTCTGACCCGAAAATCCGCATAAGGTCGTCATCAAGGCTCAGAAAGAACGACGACCGCCCTGGATCACCCTGACGGCCAGACCGTCCGCGCAACTGGTTGTCGATCCGGCGGCTTTCGTGGCGTTCCGTGGCCAGTACGAACAGTCCACCAGCGGCCAAGACCTTTTCCTTATCTCCTGCATGTTCCGCTTCGATCTTGGCGCGGACCTCATCCGGGTTCGCATCGGGATCCGCCGCCAAGGCCTCAAGCACCTTCATTTCGACGTTACCGCCCAGCTGAATGTCGGTGCCGCGTCCAGCCATGTTGGTCGCAATTGTCACAGCGCCCAACTTGCCGGCATCAGCGATGATCTGGCTTTCCTTTTCATGCTCACGCGCGTTCAGCACATTGTGCGGGATGTTTTCAGCCTTCAAGAGGTTCGACAGGAATTCCGACTTGTCGATGGACGTTGTACCCACCAAGATCGGCTGACCCTTTTCATGAGCGGCTTTGATCTCTTTCACGACACCGTCGAACTTTTCCTTCGCGGTGCGATAGACCTGATCATTCTCGTCCACACGGGCAATCGGCTTGTTGGTGGGCATCTCGACCACACCCAACCCATAGATCTCTAGAAACTCATCCGCCTCGGTCAACGCCGTGCCAGTCATGCCTGCGAGCTTGTTATAGAGACGGAAGTAGTTCTGGAACGTCACGCTCGCCAGTGTCACGTTTTCCGGCTTGATCGCAGCGCCTTCTTTGGCTTCAATCGCTTGATGCAAACCGTCCGACAAGCGGCGACCAATCATCATCCGCCCGGTGAATTCATCAATCAGCACGACCTCGCCGTCGCGCACGATATAGTCCTTGTCCTTTGTGAACAGTTTGTGCGCCTTCAGACCCTGGCTGACGTGATGCACAATGGTAGCACTCTCCGGGTCGTATAGCGTCTGCCCCTCAGGCAGCAGCCCGATGCGCGACAACTGCTCTTCCAGCCAGTCGTTACCCTCATCGGTAAATGTCGCCTGGCGGGTCTTTTCGTCCAAAGTGTAGTGCTGTTCTTCCACACCGGGGATGATCTTGTCGATCTCGCGATACATCTCGGACCTATCCTGCGCGGGGCCAGAGATGATCAGCGGCGTCCGCGCCTCGTCGATCAGAATGCTGTCCACCTCGTCCACGATCGCAAAGTTGTGGGGGCGCTGGTACATCTGATCCAACTCGGACTTCATGTTGTCGCGCAGATAGTCAAACCCAAGCTCATTGTTGGTGGCATAGGTCACGTCACAGGCATACGCCGCTTTTTTTTCGTCCTCGGGCTGCTGCGGAACCACCACACCGGTGGTCAAACCAAGGGCCGCATACACCTTGCCCATCCACTCCGCATCACGATTTGCCAGATAATCGTTGACCGTGACGATATGAACGCCCTTTCCGGTCAGCGCATTCAGATAGGCTGGAAAGGTTGCCACAAGCGTCTTGCCCTCGCCCGTCTTCATCTCGGCGATATTGCCTTGGTGCAGGAAAATCCCACCCAAAAGCTGTGTGTCAAAGGCCCGCAGCCCCAGCGCACGGCGCGCGGCCTCGCGGCAGTTGGCAAACGCCTCTGGCAGCAGGTCATCCAGACTCTCGCCACCCATCGCCCGTTCGGCCAGCGCTTGCGTCTTTTCCTTCAGCCCATCGTCGGACAGTGCTTTGAACTCTTCCTCAAGTGCATTGATCTTGGCGACCAAGGGCCGCGCCTTTTTCACCTTCCGATCACTCGGCGTGCCAAAGACTTTCTTACTGATCGTTTCAAACCCGAGCATATCTTCTCCGAAATGGTGCGTTGCACCCGTCTGACGTCTAATTGAGAGGAGGTCGCTTGTGGGCGTCACGCGCCCGGCCTAAACAGGGATCAAGACCAGCCCCCTCGAGGCTTCTACGGGATGTAAGGGGCCGGATATGCACTGTCAACGTCGCGCCCCCGGCACGGCTCATCAAGGGAACGTTTAATGCTGAAACATGTGACTTTTGCGGGTGTTTTTGCCCTCTCGACCGCTTTTGCCGGGGCCACATCCGCGCAGGACGCCAACACCGTTGTCGCAACTGTGGGCGATACCGAAATCACACTGGGTGAAATGATCATCGCTCGCGCGCAATTGCCCCCGCGTTATCGCGACTTCCCCGTTTCGGCGCTGTTTGACGGCATTCTCGATCAACTGATCCAACAGCAGCTTCTGGCCGATAGCGCGGGCGAAGTGCCTGCGCGCGTCATGCTGTCACTACGCACCGAAGAACGCAGCCTTATGGCGGGCGAGGCCATCAACAAGATCGCTGAAGACGCCGTCACAGAAGAGGCGATCATCGCCGAATTTGAGAAGATCACCGACGGCAGCACCCCAACGGTTGAATGGAATGCCTCGCACCTGTTGGTCGAAACCGAAGAAGCGGCCGTAGCCGCCCGTGACCGCGTCACAGCAGGCGAAGAATTCGCCAACGTCGCCCGCGACGTCTCGACCGGGCCGTCTGGTCCTTCTGGCGGTGAACTTGGCTGGTTCTCAACCGGCATGATGGTGCCTGCGTTCGAAGAAGCGGTGCAAAACCTAGAACCCGGCGGGTTGTCTGAACCGGTCGAAACGCAATTCGGCTGGCACATCGTCACCCTGAACGACCGACGCAACCAACCGCTGCCGGAACTTGACCAGATGCGCCAAGAAATCGTAGGCCAATTGCAAGAGGCTGCAATCCTCGCACGACTGGCCGAACTTGAGGCGGCAACAGACGTCACACGCCCCGAAGATGGCGCATTTGACCCAGAGCTGCTGAACGCGATGGACCTGCTGGAACCAAAGTAATGACCATCTCACCCCTTGCCCCAGCAGCGTTTCCTGACCTGCCCGTCATTGACGGTGTGACCTTTGCCAGTGCGTCCGCAGGCGTGAAATACGCGGGCCGCACGGATGTGATGCTGGCTCTTCTGGCGTCCGGCAGTACCGTTGCCGGGGTCTACACCCGTTCCGCGACACGGTCCGCCAACGTGCTGGATTGTCAGGCCAAGACTGGTCTTGCAACGGACGGCGGTGCGGCGATCATCGTCAATTCCGGCAACTCCAACGCCTTCACCGGCAAGGCCGGTGATGGCTCTGTTGCGCGCATCTGTGCCGCCGTGGCGGCCAAAGCCGGCCTTAATGAAAACCGCGTCTTCACTGCATCAACAGGCGTCATTGGTGAACCCCTGCCTGACGACCGGATCACCGCCAAGATCGATGACCTTATCGCCGGACAAACCCCGTCTGGCATCGCTCAAGCCGCCCGCGCGATTATGACTACCGACACCTTTGCCAAAGGGGCAACCGCACAGTGCAACATTGGCGGCAAGACCGTGCAGATTGCCGGTATCGCCAAGGGGTCCGGCATGATCGCGCCTGACATGGCAACGATGTTGGTTTACATCTTCACAGATGCCCAGATCGCTCAACCCGACTTGCAGGCCATGCTGACGCGCCTGACCGACAAGACCTTCAACAACATCACCGTCGACAGCGATACCTCCACCTCTGACACGTTAATGATCGCCGCCACCGGTGCAACTGGCGCGGATGTGCAGGGCGATCCAGGGTTCGAGGCGGCCTTGCATGACGTGATGCTGGATTTGTCCCATCAGGTCGTCAAAGACGGCGAAGGTGCGACAAAGTTCGTGACGATCAACGTGACCGGTGCGGCATCTGACGCGGATGCCCGGTTGGTCGCGAAGGCAACCGCCAATTCCCCACTGGTCAAAACCGCCATCGCGGGCGAGGATCCAAACTGGGGCCGCATCGTCATGGCCGTTGGCAAATCCGGTGCTTACGCTGACCGCGACCGCCTGCAAATCACCTTTGGCGATGTTCTTGTGGCCGAAAACGGCTGGGTTGCGGCCAGCTACACCGAAGAGGCCGGTGCCGCACATATGAAGGGTCAGAACATTACCATCGGCATCGACCTTGGAATTGGCACCGGCACCAGCACTGTTTGGACCTGCGATCTGACCCATGGCTACATCACGATCAACGCGGACTACCGGTCTTGAAAACACTTCTGGTCTCTGCGGTTGCGCTGATCGACGTCGACGGGCGTGTGCTGCTTGCCCAACGACCCGAAGGCAAGTCAATGGCGGGTCTGTGGGAGTTTCCGGGCGGAAAGGTTGAACCCGGCGAAACACCAGAGGTCGCCCTGATCCGCGAGTTAGAGGAAGAACTCGGCATCAACACTTGGGCCAGCTGCCTCGCGCCGCTGACCTTCGCCAGTCACACTTACGACGATTTTCACCTTCTGATGCCACTTTTTGCCTGCCGCAAATGGGAGGGCACCCCACAATCTCGCGAAGGCCAAGACCTCAAATGGGTCCGCGCCAACCAATTGCGCGACTACCCGATGCCCGCGGCAGACGTACCCCTGATCCCAATCCTGCGCGAATGGCTTTGAGGTCGCAGAGTTTTCGAAAACTCTACCCAAAACCCTTCAAAGGGTTTTGCCCACCAAAAGACAAAGGGCGGCCCAATTGTACCGCCCTTCGTTTTTCCTGATGCCGTGCTTACAGCGTCCGTTCGACCTCTTCACGCTCGAAGATCTCGATTACGTCCTCTGGTCGGATGTCATCGTAGTTTTCAAACGCCATGCCGCATTCCTGACCGGACTGCACCTCTGGCACTTCGTCTTTGAAACGCTTGAGCGTCTTCAGCGTGCCTTCATGGATCACCACGTTGTCGCGCAGCAGGCGCACGCCTGCGGAGCGACGGGCGACACCTTCGGTGACCAGACAGCCAGCAACCTTGCCGACGCCCGTGACCTTGAACACCTCTTTGATGTTGGCGTACCCGATGAACTTTTCCTTGATCTCGGCGCTCAGCAGGCCAGAGGCCGCTGCTTTCACATCGTCCACAAGGTCATAGATCACCGAATAATACCGGATCTCGACGCCCTTCTGGTTCGCGGTATTTCGCGCAGAGGCATTGGCCCGCACGTTGAACCCGAATACCGGCGCGCCAGATGCTTCGGCAAGGCCGATATCCGTTTCGGTGATCGCGCCAACGCCTGAATGCAGAACGCGCACGCGGACCTCATCGTTGCCGATCTTTTCCATCGCTTGCACGATTGCTTCGGCAGACCCCTGCACGTCGGCTTTCACCAAAATCGGCAGCTCGCTGACGTTCTCGTCCGCCTTGGCGTTCGCCATCAGCTGTTCCAGCGTGGTGGCCGCGCCGGCAGCGGCGCGCTTGTCCTTGGCGGACTTCTCGCGATATTCCGCAATCTCGCGCGCTTGTGCTTCGGAAGAGACAACATTCAGAACGTCACCCGCCTCGGGCGTGCCATTCAGGCCCAACACCTCAACTGGCACCGATGGCCCCGCTTCTTTGACGCGGTCGCCCTTGTCATCGATCAACGCGCGGACCTTACCCCACTGCTCGCCCACAACAAAAATGTCGCCCTGCCGCAGGGTCCCGTTTTGCACCAAAACCGTGGCAACAGGGCCGCGACCCACGTCCAGCTGCGCCTCGATCACCGCGCCAGAAGCGGCACGATCGGGGTTCGCCTTCAGTTCTAGAATCTCGGCTTGCAGCGCGATGGATTCCAGTAGTTCTGGCAGGCCCTGACCCGTAATGGCAGAGACTTCGACGTCCTGCACTTCACCAGACATCTTCTCAACAATGACTTCATGTTGCAGCAGGTCGGTGCGCACCTTGTCGGGGTTCGCCGCCTCGCGGTCGATCTTGTTGATCGCCACGATCATCGGTACTTCAGCGGCCTTGGCATGATTGATCGCTTCCACCGTCTGCGGCATGACCGCATCGTCGGCAGCCACCACAAGCACCACGATATCGGTGACCTGTGCACCGCGTGACCGCATCGACGTAAACGCCGCGTGGCCGGGAGTATCCAGGAAGCTCAGCACCTGACCGCTTTCGGTGGTCACCTGATAAGCACCAATATGCTGCGTGATGCCGCCTGCTTCGCCCGCGACAACACGCGCGTTGCGAATGGCATCCAAGAGCGAGGTTTTACCGTGGTCAACGTGGCCCATGATCGTGATGATCGGCGCACGTGGCTTGAGGTCATCGTCCTTGTCGTCAACCTGATCAATCACATCTTCCACGTCAGAATCAGACACACGTACAACATTGTGACCGAATTCCTCGATGATCAGTTCTGCAGTATCCGCATCAATCGTCTGAGTTTGTGTCGCCATAATTCCATTGGTCATCAGCGATTTAACGACGTCAGCCACCTTCTCGGACATCCGGTTGGCCAATTCGCCGACTGTGATCGCCTCGGGCAATTGCACGTCGCGTACAACCTTTTCACGCTCTACATTGCCGCCCATCGCCTTTTGGCGCGCGCGTTCTTGTTTGCGCTTCATGGCGGCCATTGATTTCTGGCGACCCCCGCCGCCACGCAGGGCGTCATTCAGCGTCAGCTTGCCAGACCGTCGACCATCGTCATCCGAACGGCCCTTGCCGGGCTTGTTATTGCGGTCCTGATTGGCGCGCTCGCGCTCGTTCTTGCTGGGTGCGCGGGTTGGGCGATCAATCGCAGCCTCACCGGGAACAGCAGCAGCCGCAGGAGCGGCAGCCGCAGCCTTGGCTGTTGCAGCGGCGCGCTTCTTGGCCTCTTCTTCCTCGGCCTTCGCCTTGGCACGCTCTTCGCGCTTGCGGTCTTCGGCTTCCTTGGCCTCGGCCTCGGCACGGCGACGGTCACGCTCGGCGGCGCGTTCCTTTTCCTCGGCCTCGCGCTTGGCGGTCTCTTCCGCCTCGCGCGCCTTAGCCAATGCCAGCGCCTTCATCCGGCGCTCCAGCTCGGCCTCGGAAATGCCTGCAGGCCGCTTGGACGGATCACCGCCAACCGGGGTCGATGCACCACCAGCGGCAGGCTTTGCCGCGCCCGGCTTGGGCACCACAACGCGCTTGCGCTTGGTTTCCACCACGACGTTCTTGGTCCGCCCGTGGCTAAAGCTTTGCTTTACATTGCTGGGCCGCGATCCACCAAGACCGAGTGTCTTTTTGCCGTCGTTGTCGCTCATCTAGCTACTTGTCCTTCCCGGTGGCTGATTTACCACCGTCATTCTCGCGCAAGCCTCTCAGCTTTGCGGCTTCCTCTACAACACGGTTGCTGAGTCCGCCAGTGGCGAGCGCGCCATGTATCACACTTTGCCGCCCAAATGCCAAACCCAATTCGGCGGATGTCAAACACCCGTAATATCGGGCCCCTTCGGGCGTCCACAGTTTTGTTTTGCCCCGCTCAGAGCCGTCACTGGCCTGTAACAGAACCCGGACCCGCTCACCCCCGGCAAGCCAGCCCTTAACCTTCTCGAACCCGCACACGGCAAGCCCTGCCTTGCGAGCCAGCGCGAGCAGATCAACGACCCGGCGCGCTAACTGTCGTTCAACTTCCTCTGCCAAACCTTCCGGCACCGTGACGGACTGTTTTGCAGACCGGCTGAACTGGCCTTTGCTGGCCACTTCAAGCGCGGCGCGGTCGGCACTGACGTACATGCCGCGACCCGGCAGCTTGCCCAGTACATCCGGCACCACGCTGTTGTCGGGACCGACAACAAAGCGGATCAGCCCGGACGTGGGCTGGCTTTCACCCGTGACAATGCACCGGCGTTCCGGCCCATCGTCTCGGCTCTTTTTGGCTCCGCCCCGCGTCATCGCGTCCGGTCAGAGGCCCATCAGGCCTCCGCCTCCGCGTTTTCTGCTTCTTCTTCACCTTCTTCCGCCGCAGCGGCTTCAAGCTCTGCCGGATCGACCCAACCCAGCATCACGCGGGCTGTCATGACCATATCCTGCGCCTCTTCAAGGCTAACGTCAAACGGCTCTAGCACACCATCGTCCTTGCTCCGCTCACCGTCGATTGTGGTCCAGCCACCGGCCAGTTCCCAGTCGGCGCAGGTCGCAAAGTCTTCCAGCGTCTTCACACCGTCATTTGCCAGCGCTTCGATCATCAGCGGCGTCAGCCCCTCAAAGTTCACAAGGCTGTCTTCAACGCCCAGCGCACGAGCGTTTTCCATCGCCTTGTTGTTGATCGCTTCCAGATAGTCGCGGGCCCGGGCCTGCAATTCACTTGCAGTGCCTTCGTCAACACCTTCAATGACTAACAGTTCTTCAACTTCGACGTAGGCCACTTCTTCTAGGTTGGTAAAGCCTTCGGACACCAGAAGTTGGGCAAAGAACTCGTCCAGATCAAGGGCATCAACGAACAATTTCGTCCGCACCTCGAATTCGGCCTGACGGCGCTTGGATTCTTCTTCCTCAGTCAGGATGTCGATATCCAACCCCGTCAGCTGCGATGCCAGACGCACATTCTGACCCCGGCGACCAATCGCAAGACTCAACTGCTCTTCCGGCACAACAACTTCGATCTTGCCGGCTTCCTCATCCAGAACCACCTTGCTGACCTCAGCTGGCTGAAGCGCGTTCACCAAGAACGTCGGCATGTCTTCATTCCACGGGATGATGTCGATCTTCTCGCCTTGCAGCTCGTTCACAACGGCCTGCACGCGCGAACCCCGCATACCGACACAAGCGCCCACAGGATCAATCGACCCGTCATAGGAAATAACAGCAATCTTGGCGCGTGAACCGGGGTCACGGGCCACGGCTTTGATCTCGATGATGCCTTCATAGATTTCGGGCACTTCCATCTTGAACAACTCAGCCATGAACTCTGGCGCGGTGCGGCTTAGGAAGATTTGCGGCCCGCGCTGTTCGCGGCGCACGTCCTTGATGAAACACCGGATGCGGTCGTTGGGGCGATATGCCTCGCGCCCGATCTTCTCATTGCGGCGCAGAATCGCCTCACCGGCACCCACATCCACGATGACATTGCCGTATTCTTCGCGCTTGACCATCGCGTTGATGATCGTACCAGCGCGGTCCTTGAATTCCTCAAACTGCTTGTCCCGCTCAGCTTCGCGCACCTTTTGCAGGATCACCTGCTTAGCGCTCTGCGCGGCAATCCGGCCCAGCTCGACCGGTGGCACCTCTTCGATCAGCTGCTGACCGATCTCAGGGTTTTCCATGTACTGCTTGGCCTGCTCAACGGTGAATTCCGCCTGATAGTTCTCAAGCTCTTCGTCCTCGACCACGGTCCGCACACGGGTAAACGTCGCACGACCTGTCTTGCGGTCAATCGACACACGAATGTCCATTTCCGCGCCATAGCGGGACTTGGCAGCCCGGGCGAGCGATTCTTCCATCGCTTCGACCACCAGATTGGGGTCGATCATCTTTTCGCGGGCCACGGCCTCGGCTGTCTGCAACAGCTCCAACTGGTTGGCAGAGGTAATTGCCATCAGGTTTTCTCCTTGTTCGCGCTTGGGCGTTTCTTGGATTTGCCCGTCTTGGACGGGGCAACATTTTCATCACTGTCGATAATCGTCTCGATCTCGTCGAACTGGCTTTCGTCGATCTGGCCCGCATCTTTGCGGCCCTTGAGCACATCGCGGATCAACTCATCGGTTAGCACCAGCTTCGCGTCGGTCAGCCATGCAAACTTCAGACCAATTGTGCCCTCTTCAATGTCGATCAGCACCTCGTCGCCTTCGACACCGGCAAGCGGGCCCTTGAACCTGCGACGGCCGTCGATCAGCTCTTCGGTTTCGATCTTGGCCTCAAAGCCTTGCCATTGGTCAAAGTCCTTCAACCGGGTCAGCGGGCGGTCAATTCCGGGGCTGCTGACTTCAAGGTTATAGGCATCCAATATCGGGTCTTCAACGTCCAGAACGGCAGAGATCGCCGTGCTGATCTGGCCGCATTCATCAACCTCAATCGTCCCATCGGGTTTCTGCGCCATAACCTGCAGCGTGCTTTCCTTGCCGCTCATCAACCGCACGCGCACGATCTCAAACCCCATGTCCTCGACAACGGGTGTGATGATCTCTGTGATCCGGCGGTCAATGGCCGCTTTGGCGATCATGTCGGTCATGCGCTCTCCAAGCACAAAAAAACGGGCGCGCGGCCCGTTGTGATTTCCGGTGGGCGCTGGGGGTGGAGGCCAGCACGCCGCTGTTGCAAGGGATATAGGCCAAGCGTCCGCCTTCCGCAAGGCCCCTGCGTTTATTGCCCCAAAAGGGCGTTCAATTCTTCAACCACACCGCCGCTAAGCGCCTGACCACCAGTCAATGCGGCCTTGGCAACATCCTGCTGTGCCACCGCCATATAATACACCTCGACCGAGGTATTATAACGAATCGCGGCAGCCTGCAGATGGCCAAAGTGATCACCTTCGGGGAAGGCTTGCAGCTTTTCGGCCTCTGACATGTTTGCCAGCGTCTGATAGTCCGCGTGCAACCGTTCCAGACGAATGCGCGACGACTGCACCAACCGTGTCATCTTGTGCATCAGCTGAATCTTCGCCTGATGGTTGACCCGGTGCCCAGAACTCCGCTCGCGCGAATTGGCCGCCCGACCCGCCTGGTTCGACGCAGCGGCCTGCAAAACCGATGACGTTTGAACGGTCGGTGCAGGGGCGCTGGCCATCACGCCGCCATCCCGCGACCCTTGTCCCGATGCTCCGACGGACGAAATGCTCTGCACAGTGCGGGCAGAAGCCTTGCCCGAGTTATCCGCAACAACAGGCCCACCAACGACCAGCAACGCAATCGTAACTGCGCCCGTGATAAACGATTTACCCGCACGCAGGTGAAATCCCCAATTTCGCTGAAAATGAGCCAAAATGGCCTCCGAAACACGTAAAACTAGTTAATCAATTAGCAACGAATTGCGGCGGCATTCGGACGATCAGCAAGAAATCGGGGGGTTTTTGGCCTGAAAATGCAAACGCCCCGCACAATGGCGGGGCGTTCACCTTGATTGTTTCCGTTTAGCTTACGCCACAGACCAACGCTCGGCCATGCGGGCGTTATCCATCTGCCACAGGTTACCAACCGTGTCTGGCGACACGATGCGGTTGTTCACCGCCTGCACATAGTTGGCAAACATCGGCACCAGAACACCACCATCGTCACGCAGGATCTGCTGCATTTCATGGTACTGCTCACGGCGCTTGTCGCTGTCCAGCTCTGCACGTGCGCTCAACAGCAGCTCTTGGAAGCGGGCGCTGTCTTTCTCGTCCCACTGGCTGTCATTCCACGGCACGCCAGCCTCATAGGCGGTCGCGAACATCCAGTCTTCGGTCGCACGACCTGACCAGTAGCAGGCACAGAACGACTTTTTCAGCCAGACGTTGGACCAGTAGCCATCAGCAGGTTCCTGTACCACGTTGATGTTGATACCGGCCCCGGCCGCAGACGCCTGATAAAGCTGTGCTGCATCAACGGCACCTTCAAAGGCCGCATTCGACGCACTCAGATCAACATCAAGCGAGTCCAAACCAGCTTCTTTAAGGTAGAACTTTGCCTTGTCGGCATCGAACTCCAGCTGTTCCATTCCGGCGTGATAGTACTGGTTTGCAGGCCCGATGGGCGTATCGTTACCAACGGCACCGTGGCCTAGCAGAATCTTGTCGACCAACTCCTGACGGTTGATGCCGTACTTCAGCGCGCGTCGCACATTCACATCGTTGAACGGTGATGTGTCTGTCAGCATTGGGAAGCTATAGTGCTGGTTGCCTGTCACTTCCTGAATACGCAGGTTCGGGTTCGCCTTCAGAAGCGCCTCGGTCTTAAAGTCGATCCGGTTGATCGCATCAACCTGACCGGTCATCAGTGCGTTCATCCGCGCAGTGTTGTCGTTGATCGCGATGTATTCGACCTCGTCAAAGAAGCCCGCGCTGTCACCCTTATAGTGACCTTCGACGCGCTTACCAACAAAGCGGACGCCCGGATCAAAGGCCACAACGCTATAAAGGCCCGTGCCGATGCCCTGTGCGATGGCGTTCTCGATGTTGCCCGCTGGGAACATCAGGATGTGATAGTCGCTCATCAGATAGGGGAAGTCAGCGTTGCCAGAGGCAAGCGTGAACTGCACCTGATGCTCGCCCATCTTCTTCATCTCGGTGATGGCTTCGACAATCGGCTTGGCGGCCGACTTCGATCCCTCGCCCACGTGCATCTGCAACGACGCAATCACATCGTCCGCGCCAAACGCCTTGCCGTCATGGAACGTCACACCCTGACGCAGGTTGAATGTCCAGGTCTTGGCGTCGGCAGATGCTTCCCAGCTTTCGGCCAGTTCGCCCTGCAGGCTGCCATCGGCGGCAACTTCGGTCAGGCAATCAAACACACAGCCGTGTGCGGAGGCGATCATGAAGATGTCCGAATGTGTCCGGCCATCCCAGCTATCGGATGTGTTGGCGCCACCCAGACCGGCGGTCAGTTTACCGCCTCTGGTTTGCGCGCGCAGTGGCAGGCCAGTTAGGCCAAGCACACCTGCAGCAACACCGGTCTTAAGTAGACCGCGTCTGCTAAATTGAGTCATTGTTTTCTCCCTAGTTTTAACGTCGGAACCTTTTGGCCCCTTTGATCAACCTGTCTTTGGACAGGCATGATTCGGCTTACATTTTATCAACGGCTGCATCACCGATGTTATCAACTCCGCGTTCATTCAGCAGATTTGTCAGCCAATCAGGGTCCATTTCCGGCACTGATGACAACAATAGATCGGTGTAGGCGTGGTGCGGTGGGGTAAACATCGCCTTCTTCTCCCCCTGCTCAACAACGCGCCCATCTTTCATCACGACAACTTCGTCGGCAATTGCGCGTACTGTCGCAAGGTCATGGGTGATGAACATGTATGACAGCTTCAGCTCGTCCTGCAGTTTTGCCAATAACCGCAAGATGCCTTCAGCCACCAATTGGTCTAGCGCGCTAGTCACCTCGTCACAGATGATGAATTTTGGCTCCGCCGCCAGCGCCCGCGCAATCCCGATCCGTTGCTTTTGCCCACCCGAAAGCTCGGACGGAAGGCGGTTGTAGTATTGCGTCGGCTCAAGCTCGATTTGGTCAAGCAAGCTGTCCACACGGGCGCGCAGATCCTTGCCCGTCAACCCAGTGTAAAACTCCACCGGGCGCGAAATGATGCGCCCGATCGACATGCGCGGGTTCAGCGCGGTATCCGCCATCTGATAAATCATCTGCGCCTGCCGCAGCTGACCCTTGTCGCGCTTGCGATAATCGGCGGGCAGCACATTGCCATCAAACGCGATCTCACCCGCTTTGGGCGGCAAAAGCCCTGTGATGCACCGCGCCGTCGTCGATTTTCCGGACCCGGATTCACCCACCACAGCCACGGTGCGGCCTTCGTGGATGTCAAAGCTGACGTCATGAAGCACCGGCACCGTTCCATAGGCTGCGTCCACATTCCTGACGCTCACAACCGGCACCGCGCCACCGATCACTGCGGGCTTGGTCGGACGCTCAAAACTGCGCACGGCCCACAGGCTCTTGGTGTAATCCTCTTGCGGGGCCGACAACATGGTGCGGGTATCCGCCGTCTCGACCTCGTCACCCTTCAGCAGCACCTTGATCTGGTCCGCCATCTGCGCGACCACTGCCAGGTCATGCGTGATATAGATCGCGGCGGTGTTGTACTCGTCCACGATCTCACGAATGCTCGCTAGCACCTCAATCTGCGTGGTCACATCCAGCGCGGTTGTCGGTTCGTCAAAAATGATCAGATCGGGACGACAGGACATCGCCATCGCTGTCATCGCCCGCTGCAATTGCCCGCCAGAGACTTGGTGCGGATAGCGAAACCCGATGTTGTCGGGGTCCGGAAGGCGCAGCTTGGCATAAAGCTCCATGCCGGTTTCTTCCGCCTCGGCGCGCTTCATTGTGCCGTGCTGCACCGGGCCCTCGACCTGTTGGTCAATGATCCGATGGGCCGGGTTAAATGACGCCGCCGCCGACTGCGCGACATAGGCGATGCGCTTGCCCAACAGGCCGCGCTTGACCGCCGCCGAGGCTTTGACCAGATCAATCCCGTCAAATTCTACCGTGCCGCTGCTGATCCGCACGCCGTCGCGCGTGAACCCCATCGCCGCCAGTCCCAGCGTCGACTTACCCGCACCGGATTCACCAATCAGCCCCAGCACCTCACCCTTTTTCAGGGTCAGATCAACGCCATTGATGATTGGGTTCCACTGCTCGTCCGAGCGTCCTTCAAGCCGGATGTCGCGGATCTTCAGCAGTGTGCTCATTCCTTCAACCCCGACGATTTATGCAGCATCCAGTCGACCACGAAATTCACCGCCACGGTCAGTAACGCAATCGCGCCTGCGGCCAGCAGCGGTGGCAGCGCAGCGGTTGGCGCGAACTGGGCAAAGCTGATGAACGACGCGCTGTCTTTTACCATCGTGCCCCAGTCGGCCAAGGGCGGTTGAATGCCCACACCCAGGAACGACAGCGCCGCAATGGTCAGGAACACAAAGCAGAACCGCAACCCGAACTCGGCCAGCAAGGGGGCCGTGGCGTTGGGCAGAATCTCCTTGAAGATCAGATAGCTCAGGCCTTCGCCGCGCAGCTTTGCCGCTTCGATATAATCCATCACCACGATATTCAGCCCCACCGCACGCGCCAGTCGGAACACCCGTGTGCTGTCAATGACCGCAATGATGACCACCATAAAGATGGTCAGCGGGATGCCCCATTCGGTCGCCCAGACCGTGGCGATTGTCATCAAAAGCAGCGCAAAGATCAGCGACGGGATCGCCATCAGCACATCCACCGCCCGGCTTAGCAATTGGTCCAGCCAACCGCCCAGCGTCGCGGCGAGAAACCCCAACGTCGCGCCCAGCAAGAACGCCAGCAGCGTCGTAGCAAAGGCGATGCCAACCGTGTTCCGCGCGCCATAGATTAGCCGGCTCAGCACGTCGCGGCCAATCTGATCGGTCCCCAACGGATAGGCTGGATCACCGCCCAGCGCAGGGTTGCCGCCAGGGATCACATTGGCGTTCGCCAGAACCTCTTCCTGCCCATAAGGTGCGATCACCGGCGCAAAAACTGCAAGCACCACGTAGATCAGGATCACCAGTAATCCAAAGCTAGCCGTCAGCGGCATTGACCGGAACAGCTTGCGGCTTTCGGCAGTGCCGACAAACTTGCCCAACTGCTTGAACGCAAAAGCGGCAATCATGCTTATGATCAGCCCTTGCACCGCCCAGCGGAAAAACACGACACCGGCCACCGCCGTGCCTGCGTCATTTATGCGAGGCTGGAAGTAGTAGTAGATGCCCCCAACCAGCAGCGCCGCACCCAGCACGTAGCCAAAGGCCACGCCATAGGGCATGTCACGAAACACCGGCGCGTTACTTGTAGCCGTTTGCCCGGCGAACCGCATGACCCAGCCACCCGCCGCTACGGCCAAAAGGGCCACCACAATCCAAAGCGCAAAACTCATTTCGGATGCCTCAGACGCGGGTTCGACAGGATCGACAGAATATCCGCCAACAGGTTCAGCAGGATGTAAGCTGCCGCAAAGATCAAACAGCAGGCCTGCACAATCGGGATATCCCGGTTCTTTACCGCATCCACGAACAGGTTCCCGATGCCGGGGTAGACAAAGACCACCTCAACCACGACCACGCCAGTGATCAGATAGGCAAGGTTCAGGGCGATAACGTTGATGATCGGCGCCAGCGCATTGGGCAGGGCGTGTTTCACGATCACCCGCATTGGCGACATGCCCTTCAGACGTGCCATCTCGATGTAGGGACTGGCCAACAGGTTGATGATCGCCGCACGCGTCATCCGCATCATGTGGGCCGTGACCACCAGCGTCAGCGTGATCGCAGGCAGCATCGTCTTTTCCAACCGCTCAGCAAAACTCAGATCGGCAGAGATATTGGACAGCGACGGGAATATCGGAAAGATAAACGCAAGAAACAGCGTCATAAGATAGGCCATGAAAAATTCGGGACTGCTGATCGAGCTCAGCGTTGCCACGTTGGCCGCACGGTCAAAGACCGTGTTGCGGTAAAGGGCGGCCAGAACACCCAGAGTCACCGCCAACGGCACCGCGATCAGCGCCGTTGTGGTGGCCAGAAACATCGTGTTCGCCAGCCGCGGCGCGATCTGTTCGGCGACACCAACGTCCCCCGCGCCGCCTAGATTGGTGCGAAAGTTCAGCTGCGCGAAACTGGTCCCCAGATCGCCGCGCAGCATATTGCCCAGCCAACTGAAATATCGCACCACAAGCGGCTGATCCAAACCCAAATCGCGGCGGATGGTGGCAACGGATTCTGGTGTAGCCCCTTGGCCCAGGATTGCCTCGGCAAAGTCACCCGGAAGGGCATTCACCGCCAGAAAGATCACGATAGACACAACCAAGAGCGTCAGCAGTCCCAGCAACAGGCGCTGCAC
Organism: Yoonia sp. R2331; assembly: GCF_041103235.1. NCBI lineage: Bacteria > Pseudomonadati > Pseudomonadota > Alphaproteobacteria > Rhodobacterales > Paracoccaceae > Cognatiyoonia > Cognatiyoonia denitrificans. The sequence goes on from NZ_JBGCUN010000002.1 coordinate 157,713, forward strand.
AATAATCGTCGCGACGTTTCCCAAATTCTGTCCCCAATGGCCCGGAAACTACCCTAACGGCCAATTGACATCTGTAAAGGCTAAAGGCCCAGCACCTTGGGATTGCTGGCAAAACGGTCCATCGTGCGGACAAGTTCTGCACTAATCCCCGGCTCTGAAAGGGCGTGACCCGCACGCCCAATCATATGCAACCGCGCACCTGGCCAAGCCTCTGCCAGACGATACGCTGAAATCGGTGGGCAAATCATGTCGTAACGCCCCTGCACGATCACTGCAGGCAAATGTGCGATCCGATCCAGACAATCCATGATCTGCCGGTCCGGCCCCAAGAAGCCACCATTCTGGAAATAGTGGTTCTCAAGTCGCGCAAAGGCGCGCGCGTAATCCGATGGGCTTTCGCCGGTGACACCATCACTGCCCATCGCCGCCAGCGCATTTTCCCACGTGGCCCAAGCACGGGCATAGCGGGTTTCCTGCGTCCGGTCGCCGCTGAAGAGCCGCCGGTGATAGGCGGCAATCATGTCGTCACGCTCATCTTCCGGGATCAGCTTGACGAACCGTTCCCACAAATCCGGCCAGAACCGCCTAGCCCCTCCGCCATAGAACCAGTCCAGCTCTGACTGGGTCATCAGGAACACCCCACGCAGCACAAAGGCGCTGGTGCGCTCCGGATGGCTTTGCCCATAGATCAGCGCCAGCGTCGCACCCCAACTGCCGCCAAAAACGATCCAGCGTTCAATACCAAGCGATGTGCGGATCAGCTCAATATCGTTCACCAAATGCCAGGTGGTGTTGTTTTCCACGCTGGCATGGGGCCGCGACCGGCCACAGCCACGCTGATCAAACAGGATGACGCGATAGACGGAAGGATCAAAATAGCGCCGCATCGCGGGGCTGCATCCGCCACCAGGGCCGCCATGCAGCACAACCACCGGAATGCCGGTCGGATTGCCGCATTGTTCCACGTACACCCGATGACCATCGCCCACGTCCAGCATCCGCTGATCGAACGGATCAATCGGCGGATATAAATACGCGGTTGCGCTCTTTTGGCTCAGGACCTTATCCATATCAGACCTATATAGGGCGTGAGTGACGCAAATCATGACAAGCAGACGAACGCAATGACCACCAATACAATCGACCCATCCGAGATCGCCAAGTTCGAGGCGATGGCCGCCGAATGGTGGGACCCAGCAGGCAAGTTCAAGCCGCTGCACATGATGAACCCGGTGCGACTGGACTATAGCACAAGCCAGATCGCCGCCGAATTTGATCGCAATCTGGCGACCGAAAAGCCTTTCTCCGGGCTGCGCATTCTCGATATCGGCTGCGGCGGTGGGCTTTTATGCGAACCGATGGCGCGCCTTGGGGCAACGGTGGTGGGTGTTGACGCCGCCCCGCGAAACATCCCCGTGGCGCAAATCCACGCCGAACAATCCGGGCTCGACATTGAATACCGCGTTGGCACAGCCGAGGCGATGGCAGAGGCAGGCGAGCAGTTTGACGTCGTGCTGAACATGGAGGTCATCGAACATGTGGCCGACCCACTGGGCTATCTGACCGCCTGCCACCAGCTCTTGAAACCCGGCGGCCTGCACCTGTGTTCCACCATCAACCGCAACCCCAAAAGCTTTGCAATGGCGATTGTGGGCGCCGAATGGGTCATGCGCTGGCTGCCCAAGGGCACCCATGAATGGGACAAGTTCATCACCCCGGACGAATTGTTCGCACTGCTGGAAAAGGCGGGCCTGACCCCGGTGGACCGCAAGGGCTACGTTTTCAACTTCCTGCACTTTTCGTGGTCGATGTCTGACCGCGATCTTTCGGTGAACTACGTGACCGCCGCCTTGAAACCTCAGTAACCTTTGCGCAGAACACCTACGATGGTTTCTGCATGGGCGAACCCCATGCGACGGTAAAGCCGTCCTGCGTCACTTTCGACATCTGCAACAATCAATGGCACCGCATCCGGCGCGCGGCACTGCGCCCATTTGCAACAATGCAGCAACAACGCGGCACAAATCCCACGTCTTCGTTGGCCCTTGCGCGTCTCAACTTGCTGGTAGCGGGCCACCTGATCGTCGTGAAAAATTCCCATCTGCGCGACCAGTAAATCGCCCTCAAACGCGCCAAACCACTGCCCCCGATCCCGCGCGATCTGCGCCCTGCGCGCACCCGTGCGCCGTTGCAAATATCCGATGTGGCTCTCCGCCGGATGACCCTCTTCCACACCAATCTCAAGCGACAAGGCCAATGCCTGCCCCCAGTCAGATTCCGTGTCTAACGTGCGTAAATTGATGCCTTCTGGCGTGTCAACATCCGCAATTGCGCCAGTCAAAAACAACGCGTCCACCACATCCCGTTCATAGCCCTCAGCCACAAACGGCGGGGCGACAGTGCCCACATCCAACCCCGGAATATCCCAGACCATCGCTCGGTGTTTGGCATTGGGAAATGCCCGCACAAAAGCAGCCTCTGCTTCCGTGACCGGGACGTCAGCGGACTTTAGGATCAACTGATTGCCCATCCAGAAATCCGGTTCTTTCGGTGTCTCTTGTACCCAGAAATCGCCGTGGTCTGTCAGATGGGTTTGCCCATCCATCACCAATTGCTCACTGCGTAGCGTTAGCGATCTCATTCCGACAACTTTGATCCTGGCACCCGCAACATGGGCAAGTCCCGTGCGGCGCACATCTGCACCAGCTGTTTCGCGGCCTCTCTGACGCCAATCTCCATGTTACTCCCCAAGATCGTCTTTTTCCTAACGATTCTCAAATCACTGTTCATCAAGAGCATTCTAGCAGAAGACACCAGTGGCGAAACACCGCAGGCCATTTGGTTAGTGGTCCATCAATCCTTGAGGAAGCAATAGCGGCGACTGAATGTGATGTCTGCATTGGGAAGTGTGTTCGCAGCAAAAGGCAACTCAGCGGGCTTCGACCGCAGAATCTTGGTCCGTTGGTAATTGCATGTTCCTGCCGGAGTTGGCGGGTGGCCAGGTTTGCCGCCCCAGCTATCCAGCTCACTGTGAGGGGAGTGTCAGTCCGGCCCCTCAAGTTGCGCAAGCCGTTTTTTCAAGCCACTCTAGCCATAGACCTTCTTCCCACCCCTCGCAGTTCGGGCCCTGCTGTATCCGCTTCGGGAGTGGGCCTGTCTTCTCCAGCTTTGCAATGTACTGCCGCGAGAACAGGATCAGCTCCTTGACCTGGCGTTTTGAAAGTAACTCATCAGGAAATCTCCTAAACAGAAGAGCATCGCGACGCTCGAGTTTCGACAAGTCCGCTCCTCACATGGGCGCCACTTTCCCCCAAGACATGCATAAAACTCGGCTTTGACCGTAACAGCGCGTTGCGCCATGATCTGCCCAGTTCCTGCGAAAGGCGAAGGCGGTGTTCAGAAAGTTAGGGTCACAGATCGCAGGACTGCTGGGTGACCAGGCGCAGGCGGTGGAACCGGTTGATCTGACGAGCGATGCCTTCCTTGCCGATCCGGTCCCGATCTACGACGCTTTCCGCAAGACACGTCCATTGGCACAGGTGCAGGGCGGTGGGTATCTGCTAACCCGCGCTGTCGATATCGTAGCCTCACTATCCGACTCGCACCTTGGCAATGCACCTTCACGGTTCTCTGCGCTGTCAGAAGGGAAGCGCGCCACACATGTCAGTGCCGACGTCGCGGCAAATATCCCCCCGTTTCTGGACAAGCCTCGGCATGTGGAAATCCGGCGCCCGGTTTCGGCCGCGTTCTATCAGTCCTTTGCGGCGTGCAAAACGTGGCTGCCACAACTGGCCGACCACCAGATCAGCGCGATGGCGCGTGGGGTCAGCTTTGACGCCAATATTGAATTTGCCCGACCTTTCGCCATTGCCGCGATGGCCCGTTTTGTTGGTCTGCCGCACGATCCCACAGCAATCAGTCAAGCCACGGATGCCTTGTTCAGCTTGTTCGCTCCGATCCAGAGCCGCGAAGCACTGGATAGGACAAATACCCGGCTGGCCGAAGCCCGCCATTTCATCGAACAGGTGATGGCCCAACCCACGCTGGATCCACAGTGCTTTCTGGCGCAGTTATCGCCGCATCTTTCCCCACAGGCGGTCTGCGACAACGCCCTTTTGATCCTTGCGGACGGGGTCGAGAATATCGCGGCGGGTGTCGCGACCTTCTTTGTGGTGATGCAGCAGCAACCGGATGTCTGGCAGTCCTTGCAGACCGATCCGGGACAGCTTGCCAATGCGGTTCACGAGGCGTTGCGACTCGAAAGCCCCGCCCAGATCATCCCGCGCATAATCCAAGAGGAAACCGTGTTGCACGGAATCACGCTCAAGCCCGGCACGCCATTGTTTCTGGCGTTGGGCAGTGCCAACCGCGATCCAGATGCGCATGACGAACCCGCCGCGTTTGACCTTGCCCGCGATGCGCGCGCGGCGCTGATCTTTGGGCGGGGTCGCCATGCCTGCATCGGCACGCAGCTGGCTCTATTGCTGATAGAAGCGGCAGTTTCAGCCTTGCTGGCGGCGGGTGTCACGATGCAGTTTACACCTGCAGACTTGCACTATCAGCACAGGTTTGGGCACCGCTGGCCGTTGGGCGTGATGATCGATTTGCCTGACTAGGGTATGCGGAACACGAGCCGTCCGTTGCCCGAACCGGTGTCATTACCAAACCGGGCCAATCCATCGTCCACAATTCGGGCAGTCAATCGGTAGGGCCGGCGCCGCGCGCTCGGCCATGTCAGGTCAAACCCAAAGCGCTGCGTTTCCCCCGGCGCGACGGCCGTTGCAAAATCGGCGATCGCATGGCGCAGGATGGCCATGTCCAATCCGTTCACATCGAAATCGATGGATAAGAACAAGCCACTGTCCACGGTTGGCGGCCAAGGTACCTTGCTGGTGTTTGTGACGGTGACAGTCACCTTTTTTGCCTTGGAACGCGACAAGAACCGTGGCGCATGTAGTGCAATCCGGGCGTCGTGCCGCACTTTGCGTTCTGGCAGAGAAGTCTGATCTGTAGGTGTCTGACGCGGCAGAGGCTTGCCCTCAAGGTAAGGCGTCACAGCCTTGCGCAACTTCGGCAAGGTCTCTCGATCCAGCAAATGTACGTGGGCCCGGTCAAAGGCCTGAAAGACAGCTCCCTTCGGATGGAGCACAGCAAAGCCCAAACTGGGGTCGCGATAGCGGACAGCGCCCGAATAGTTCGGGCTATTCGACCAGACATAGTAGACCGGGTAGGGCGTCGATACGTCGAAAATGTTGTCGATTGCGAGGAACATTGAGATGGGATGGCCTAGCCTTGTCAGGTCCTGTCCCACCATTTCCATCACGCGGACACCTTCACAAAAGCCACCCAGAATTACCGGTTCGGCAGGGGTCAGGAGGCTAGCGATGTCGCGGGCGTATAGCTTTGCCAGCTCCGCGTTCAGCGCGGTATCCTTTCCGCCAAAGCCAAACAGCGACCGCATGATGTGGAATGGGTGATCCTTGAAAATGTGGTTCGACAAGGGGCGCGGCATCGCCATGCCGTTGGCGCAAAAGAATGCAGGTGTCCCCTGTGCCAGCGAGTTGCGTAGAATAATCAGACCATGCGGCCCAACCCGTTGTCCTTGCCAACCCGCGATACGTTTGCGCAGATATTGTAGGTGTGCCGGTTCTGATTGCGTCTTGGGTTGATCAGCTCTCAGGGCAGCGACAAGCGCATCAAGTCGCGGTGCTTCAAATAGGATATTTGGGTCAACAGATCTGCCCAGCGCTTCTTCCAGCAGGGTGATGAATTCGGTCGCGGCCAGACTGTCGCCGCCATCGTCAAAGAAATCGGACTGGGCATGTGGAGTGCGACATTGCAGGTGTGTCGCCCAAATCGTGGCCACCTTGGTCGTCAAAGGGTCGGTTGGTCTGTGTGCAGTTTCGGACTGGTCCGGCATTGACGCCAAGGACCGCCGGTCGGTTTTGCCGCTGGGCAACCGCGGCAAAGCGTCGAGGAATAGCACTCTGCGCGGCACTTCAAACGCCGAAAGTTGGCTTTGTAACACTTTCAGCAAGGTCGTTTCTTCAAGGGGTTGGTCAGTGACAACGGCCAAAGCCACCTGCTCTCCCAGCGTTGGATGTGGCACGCCATAGGCCACAGTATCCAACACCCCCGGCACCGATTTGGCAGCGCGTTCAACCACCAAAGGTGAAATCTTTTCACCGCCGCGATTGATCTGCTCTTTCAGGCGTCCGGTCAGCGTCAAAACGCCATCTTCGTCCAACACCCCAAGGTCGCCGGTGCGGAACCAGTCACCATAGCGCGGGGTGATGTCGGTCCCTTCGTAGCCAGTCATGATGGTGGGTCCGCTTACACACACCTCGCCCTCATGTCCGGCAGGCAAGCGGTTTCGAAAACTGTCTATGATGGCGACCTCTGGCCCGGCAGCGCGACCGACAGAGCGCAGTTTGTCCGCATGTTCATCAAGCGACATTGAGGTGATCTGCCCCGCGGTTTCAGTCATGCCATACATCTGAATGATCGGCACGGGACCAAGGCGAGACGTGGCCTGCGCCCGCAATTCAAGCGTCAAATCAGCGGACACCATACGTAGAAATCGCAGCCTTTGGCCGATTTCCTGCGCTGTTGCGTCGTCCAGATCGGCCACCAGCCGATGCAACGCAGTGGGCACCAGTTGCAGCCAAGTCGCCGCATGTGTCCTGACGGCGCTGACCAGTGAGGTGGATTCGAGGTTTGCGGCAATAATGACGGTCCCGCCGGCTGACAATGGCGCGAGCAACAGATCAACCAGCGCGCCAACATGGAACATCGGCAGCGCATGTACGGCGCGGTCTGCGGGTCCAAGGCGCAGGTGGTTGCAGATGTTGGTGGCGGACAGCGCCAATTGATCGGGCGTCAATGGCACCCGTTTTGGTGTGCCTGTGCTGCCAGAGGTAAACAGGGTCAGCCCCGCCTGATTGCGCCCACCTTTTGGCAGTTCGCCCAGCAGACGGGCGTTTTGTAGATCCACGGGCACAAGTTTACCGGGATGTTCCTTTTGCAGATGGGCAAGGGTCGTGACGGAGAGCGCCGAAGTATACAGCACCACGTCAATTTGCGCCTCGGTGATGCTGTCAGACAGGCGCGCTGATTGCGCCTCAAGGTTCAGCGGACAAAGCCGCACCTGATCGAGCAACGACAAGAGGGCAACAGCCGTGTCAGGGCCGTTCTCGAACAGCGTCGCCACACGCAATGGCCCTGCCACATGAATCGCCCGATGCCATGTCGCGCGACGCTCGCACAATCCGCGATAGGTCAGCACATGTCCGTCCGCACCAATCAGTGCAGGGCGGTCGCCAGATCCTTCGATTGTTTGCCAGAGCGATGACCAGGGTTGGTGGGACATAACGCCGAGAATGCACACTGCCCGACAGAATTCCAACCCGGATACGGCGCGCCCGAATTGGCCTTGCAGCGGCCCGATCCTGATCCCAAGATGACCTGATTTTCGCAAGTTCACAGGATCACAGATGCCCCCTTCCCTGCCGATGAAAGACAAGTTCGTTCTGCCTGATGGCATGGTCTATCTGGATGGTAACTCTTTGGGGCCTCTGCCGCGCGCGGTGCCAGAGCATCTGGCGCGCGTCGTCGCGGATGAATGGGGGCAGCATCTGATCAAAGGTTGGAACCAAGACGACTGGATGAGGCAGCCGGTGCGGTTGGGTGATAGCATTGGGCGGCTGATCGGTGCGCCTGCCGGGTCCGTTGTTCTGGGCGACACGCTGTCGATCAAGGTCTATCAGGCTCTGTCGGCCGCGCTCAGCATGCGGCCGGATCGCAAGGTGGTCTTGTCCGACACCGGGAATTTTCCGACAGACCTTTACATGGCAGAGGGGCTGATCGCCCATCTTAATGCGGGCCACACATTGCGCACGGTGGCCCCCGAAGATGTGACCGCAGCCATCACCGAAGAAGTCGCAGTGGTCATGATCACGCAGGTTGATTATCGCTCTGGCCGTATGCACGACATGCAGGCAATCACCAAACGCGCGCATGACTTTGGTGCAGTGATGGTCTGGGATCTGGCCCATAGTGCGGGGGCTGTCCCTGTTGATGTGGCAGCGCTGGGATGTGAGTTTGCCGTGGGCTGTACCTACAAGTACCTCAACGGTGGTCCAGGTGCGCCTGCCTTCATCTACGTTAGATCCGACCTGTCCGGCACCATTGCGCCTGCGCTGTCAGGTTGGCTGGGCCACGATGCGCCCTTTGCATTTGAACCGTCCTACAGGCCCGGAAAGGACATCGAACGCATGCGCGTGGGCACGCCACCGGTGTTGCAGATGTCAGCACTAGAGGCCGCGATGGCGGTTTGGGACGGCGTCGATATGGGCGATTTGCGTGCCGCAAGTATCACGCTGAGCGAACTTTTCATCACAGAGGTCGAGACGCGCTGCCCGCAATTGACCCTTGCCAGCCCGCGCAACCCGGCCGAGCGCGGCTCGCAGGTCTCGTTCGCGTTTGAGCATGGCTATGCGGCGATGCAAGCCTTGATCGCGCGGGATGTGATTGGGGACTTTCGCGCGCCCAACATCATGAGGTTCGGCTTTACACCGCTTTATCTGGATGACAGCGACGTGCACCGCGCCGTGGATGTGCTGGCCGAGGTGCTCGACCAGCGACTGTGGGACGACCCCGTCTACCTGCGCAAGGCCCGTGTGACCTAGACCGTTTCCGGCGCGCGCCAGAGCGTCGCAAAAAGCGTCAGGAACGCCAGGCAGTTGACCACAGCGATGGAGGCAAAAAGCCATCCAGGCACTGGACCCGCCGCCCAGATAGCGCCCAATGCCGAAATGCCGCCAACGGCCATCACAAAGAACATGACATACCCCAACCACCGCATTCCGCGTGACAGGCCAGAGGCGCAGGCCAAGTAGATCAAGCCAATGACGAAAAGCATCAGCGACGGGACAGCAAAGCCGCTAATCACCGGCGCAATCAGATGCAAGAGCGCGCTGATCAACACAAAAGGAATTGCCCAGCGAAACGGGCCTTGGATCAGTGTCATGGTCGTTGCCTCATTCATCATTCGCGCAGGGCATGCCGCCGACTCCCCAGGCCAGCACGTCATTGACGTGGGACTGCAGATCGTAAGGGGCCGGTTCGCGGCCGCCACCGGGGTTCCATGCCCAATGCAGGATCAGGTCGTGGTCAAGGTGGCTGGCGATTTCCAGATAGTCGCGTCCACCGTTGCGGTTAGGGTCGCGCAGTTGGTTGCAAACATCTGTTGAGGATGTGCCAAACCATTCCGCCTCGACCGGGGCAAGTTGCCAATTCATGGCGACCTGCGGCGCGGCATGAGGTATGTCGTTCAACCCCTCGCGGTAGGCGTGGCACGTGCTGCACTGGATCGTCTCAACCCCGATGCGGCTGTCGCCCGCATTGATGTTCATCCCGTGCGGGCGGGTCTTGCCGTAGCTTGGGCCTGACCACATCGGGCGGTTCTCTGGGCCGACATGGCAATTCGAACACCGCGGATGCGACGCAACCTCGTAAATGCGGTCCCATGCGGCAAGCGCCTGTTCCCGGCTGATCGTGCCATCTGCAGGCGGCGTGATTTCGACGTTTTCGCCCGCGGCCAAGACGGACGAAGCGGTCAATGCGATGATGGCTGATGCCGACCAAAGTTTCATAACGGTGGCCCCTTAGACAAAGTCGACAAATTTGTTGAACGGCATTTCGCGCAGGCGTTGGCCGGTTGCTGCAAAGATTGCATTGCCCAGCGCAGGTGCCGCGGGCGGCACCGGTGGTTCGCCAAAGCCTTTGATCTTGGGTGTGTTTTCGAGCGCAGTGAAATGCATGCGCGGCGTCTGATACAGGCGCATCGCTTCGTGCGCGTGATAGTTTGACTGCTGCGCCATGCCGTCGGCATATGTGATCTCGCAGTTCATCGCATGGCCTAGGCCAAAGATCGTGCCGCCGAACGCCAGGTTTTCAAGATTGACCGGGTCAATCACTTGCCCCACGTCCGCGGCGATCCAGACCTCATCAAGGCGGATGCCGCCATCGGTCTGTGTCACCTCGACCACGGTCGCGACCGGTACCCCAAAGGAAAAGGCATAGGCAATCCCGCGCCCGCGCCCATTGCCCAGATCATGGCCGTTCCAGCTGCACATGTCGGCAACCGTTTCGAGCACTTTTACAGAGACGTCATGCCCCATCAAACGGATACGTTCTGCGAGCGGGTCCGCACCGGCGGCATGGATCGTTTCATCCAGCAGCGTATCATAGATGAACGTATTGGGCGCCGCGCCGACAGAACGCCAAGACGATACTGGTGCAAGGCTGGTTTCCTTGTACGACCGGACCCGTAGGTTGGGTAGGTTAAGGTTTGGGACGTCCCAGGCCCCTTCGTGAAGCTGGGTGTCCGGACCAGGCAAGCTAAGCCCCATACGCGACATCTGAGAGGTCAGCACGGATTGCCCCGCGATCTGCACATCCAACGACACGACCTTGCCATCAGCGTGTTTGCCAACGCCGCGCCCCATGGTGATGTGACGGGGGAAGTCATGTGCAAAATCCTCTTCCCTGGAATAGGTCATTTTGACAGGCGTCCCGCGCATCTTCATTGCAATCTCAGCTGCCTGCCGCACGAAGTCCATTTCGAGCCGGTGACCAAAACTGCCACCGATGAACATGTTGTGCAGGTGCACGTTGCTGGCGTCGAGCCCGGTGAGGTTGGCGACGTCCGATTCCACCATCATCTGAAGCTGGTGGCCGGTCCAGATATCAACCCGGTCATCGGTTACAAGAATCGTGGCATTCAGTGGCTCCAACGGAGCATGTGCCACGTAAGGTGAGCGGTATTCGCCGGTGACTTCATCGCCCGAGGCAGCATCAACATCACCAACTGTGCGCGCCTCAGCATTCAGTTTTTCGGGCACAAACGCAGCCGACAAGGCCGCCCAGTGGGCATCCTGTTCTGCTGGATAGGATGCAGGGCCCCAGGTGCAGTCCACGGCATTGGCAGCTTGAATGGCGCGCCATGTGTTGTCGGCAACCACCGCGATCCCGCCGGTGATTTCAAAGATATCAACAACACCGCGCATGTCGCGTGCTGCAGTATCATCATAGGATTCCAGTGCGCCGCCTTGCCGGGGATTGACCTTGATCGTCGCGTGCAACAGGTCGTCAGCCTGATGATCGATTCCATAGGTCTGCGTGCCGGTGGACTTTGCCTTGATGTCCACCCGCTCCATCGGCTTGCCCAGAATGCGCCATTGTGACGGGTCCCGCAGTTTCACATCTTTGACCGGCGCGATTTGTCCGGCGGCTGCAGCCAATTCGGTATAGAGCAGCGTTTTGCCATCGGGCAGTTCAACTGCGCCGTTTGCGGTTTTCAGAGTGCTAACATCGACACTGGCTTGCTGCGCGGCGGCGGCTTTCAACGTTTCACGCGCCAATGCTCCGGCCTGACGCAACTTGTCGTAGCTGTCCGGCATGGCCGAGGATCCACCCGTTCCCATGATCGGAAGAAATGCACGCAGAACACCGCCCGCGATCCCGCGCATCGTCTCTGCAGTGTCGCCGAAGTCGTATTGCGGGAACGGCACAGCCGCGTCAGCGAAGGCTGTATTGAAGTAGGCCTGATCTGGCGTACCAAAGCTGATTTCAACCTGATCAAGGGTGACGTCCAATTCTTCAGCGATCAAGGCGGCCTGCGCGGACATGACGCCTTGGCCCTTGTCAGCATGAGGTGCGATCAGCGTGATCTTTTCGGCATCAATGATGACCCACGGATTGAAGCTGACGGCGTCCTGCGACAATTCCGCCAAATTCGGGTTCTCAAACGGGCGATTTGCGCGATAGACGCCAAAGGCGACCCCGCCCAACACGGCAGCGGACCCGACCAGAAAGCTACGACGACTAATTGTGCGAAGGCGACCCATTATCCTGCCCCCTGCAATTTGACAGCGGCCGTTTTGACCGCATCGCGGATACGCGGATAAGTCCCGCAGCGGCACAAATTACCGCTCATCACGATGTCTATGTCCTGATCAGAGGGGTTCGGATTCAGGTCAAGAAGTGACGCCGCCTGCATGATCTGACCAGATTGGCAGTAGCCGCATTGCGCGACCTGATGTTCAACCCAAGCCTCCTGCACCGCATGCAGTGCGTCGGGTGTTCCCAACCCTTCGATGGTGAGTATATCGGCACCATCAGCGGTTGCGGCGGCAACCTGACAGCTGCGCACGGCCAAGCCATCCATATGCACTGTGCAGGCCCCGCATTGTGCGATGCCGCAGCCGTATTTTGTGCCGGTAAGGCCCAATTCGTCGCGCAAGACCCAAAGCAGAGGCATGTCATCTTCGACATCAACCTCGCGCGGTTGGCCGTTCACTGTCAGTTTCATTGGGATCCTCCAACGTTTTGGACAAATGTATCACCTTTGTCCATTTGACATCTTGAGATGAGTTTGTCAAATCGTTTGCGATGAATGAGAAGACGATCAACATAATCAAAGCGGCGCACGCACAGTTTTCGCGCTATGGCTTTGGCAAGACGACGATGAATGACATTGCGTCTGCGGCAAATGTCGCCCGTCAGACTGTTTACAACACTTTTTCAAGCAAAGAAGAAATCTTGCGGGCCGTTGTCCGGCTTTACGGTGAAGAGTCGCTGAACCAGATCAAAGCGGCTTGGGCCAGTGATGCGACACTGGACGCCAAACTAAGCACCTTTCAAAAATTGGGACCACAGACATGGTATGAAGCGATACATGCGGCCCCCGATTGGGCAGAGCTGCTGGAAGGCATGCACACCGCCGCGGCCGAGGAAATGGCCGAGCTTGAAGTCCTTTGGAAAGCAGAATTGACCAGCGCTTTTGCAGATGCGCTGGGACCTGCGCCCAAGATCGCAACACCATTGGATGACATTGTCGAATTCTTCTATTCCAGCAGCTTCAACGCCAAATATGGTGCCGCAGATGCGGCCCATCTTGATCAGCGGTTGCGAACCATTAAATCCGCAACCCTTGCGCTAATCAAAGCACCTGCAGGCACTTAGGCCCGCAACCCGCTTTCCCGGTCGAAGTAGTGAGCCAGCTCAGGCTTGATCGAGAAGTGGATCGTGCTGCCCTTTGCACCTGCTGGCGGCTTTTCGGTTTTGGCGATGAATTCCGTGCCCGCGGGTGAGATGAGATGAACAAGTGCGTATTCACCCAGGTTTTCAATCAGTTCCATGCGACCTTCGATAACTGCGTTGCTTTCACTACCAACGGTCAGATGTTCAGGGCGGAACCCGACTTGCTCAGTGGCGGCAACCTCTCGACCCAGTACGGTGCTGGCGCTTGCGGACAGCTCGTCCGCGCCAAAGAAATTCATCTTGGGGCTGCCAATAAACTGCGCCACAAATGCGTTTGCCGGAGTGTCATAGAGCGTGATCGGAGAACCGACCTGTTCGATCCGGCCATCGCGCAACACCACGATCTTGTCGGCCAGGGTCATCGCCTCGACCTGGTCGTGGGTCACGTAGATCATTGTTGTCTTCAGGCGCTCGTGCAGGCGTGCAATTTCAAGGCGTGTCGCAACCCGCAGGGCCGCATCAAGGTTAGACAATGGTTCATCGAACAAGAACACCTCTGGGTCACGCACAATGGCGCGGCCAATGGCGACCCGCTGGCGTTGCCCGCCTGACAAGTTGCGCGGGGCGCGGTCCAGATAGTCGGTGATCTGCAAAATCTCGGCCGCAGCTTTGACACGGCGATCAATCTCTGCGGGGTCGGTCTTGGCCTGCTTCAGGCCAAAAGCCATGTTCTTGTAGACGGTCATATGCGGATAAAGAGCATAGGTTTGGAACACCATCGCGACGCCACGCTTGGAGGCCGCGACTTCGTTCACGACGGTATCACCAATCGCCACAGAGCCGTCAGAAATTTCTTCGAGCCCCGCAATCATGCGCAGCAAGGTGGACTTACCGCAGCCCGATGGGCCTACGAACACAACAAATTCGCCGTCTTCGATATCAAGATCGACACCGTGCATGACTTGAGTTTCGCCATAGCTTTTGCGGACATCGCGTAGCGTCAAACCGGCCATTTCGTCTCCAATTCTTTGATTTCGTGCCGCAGTGTGGCGGCAAATTCGGGATAGGTTTCGGGGATGTCTCCCCACAGCTTTCGACTAGTGACAAAGCCATCGGTGCCAAGCATTGCCTTAAGCTCTGCCCAGCTAGGCTCCACATATTTGAAAGGAATCTTTCCAGCGGCGACGTGACGGGCAAAGACGTACCAACTGGCAATGCTGCGCGCGGTATAGACCGGCACAATTCCTTGTTCGAGACAGCCTTGCAGGGTCGGACGGATGAAGATCGGGAATTTGGCCATGCCATCCGCACAGATGCGAGCAACCGTGTCACCAATGGCCTGATTGCCAAAACGGCGCGCTATGGCGTCGCGGTAGTCAGTCTTAGAAAACGGCAGCGCGATACGGATCGCGGGCAGAACCTCATCCGTTTGGAACCGGTGGAAATGGTCATTCAAAGCAGGCACGCGCATCGCCGCATCGAAAGTGTCAACACCTTCCAGAGCCGCCAGATAGCACAAAGCAGTGTGGCCGCCATTCAGCACGCGGATCTTCGTTTCCTCGTAGGGATCGACGTCGGCAGTGACCGTGACGCCGGCCTGTGCAAGGTCCGGCATGTCCGCCGCGGCGTTATCCTGCAACACCCACTGCATGAAATCCTCTGCCATGATTGGCGAGGTCACGTCTTTGCCCACAAGTGCCGCAAGCTCTGCGCCCAGGCTGTCAGGACTGCGTGGCGTGATACGGTCAACCATCGAGCATGGGAACGCCACATTGGATGCGACCCAGCTATGCAGTTCGCTTTCGCCGCTTGCCTCAAGATAGGCCAGCAAGTTCCGCTGCAGCATCTTGCCATTTTGGCGAATGTTGTCGCAACAAGCGATGGTCAGCGGCGCGTCGGTCCGCTGCATACGGCTGGCAAGTGCGCCCCGCAGGTAGCCATAAACGCTTTGCGCGTCACTGCCCTTGGCCTCTGCCGCAATGACGGGATCGGCAGTGTTCAGGTCACCCCTAGGATCGGTGTAGTAACCGCTTTCAGTGACTGTGATAGTGACCAGATGAACCGATGGCAGGGACAGCAATGCCTCGGAACCGGCCGTATCAACGCTCCAATCCGCGAAGGCGACATGCGAGCGAACCCGGCGCAGTGCTACATCGCCGTCAGGGGATGTCGCCTTGAGAAGGTAACCGTCGTGCCGCGCGATATCCTCGACGACCGCCTCAAACTGCGCGGCTTCGGACCCGCGTAGATTTACTGCGGCGATGCCCCAACGCAGATCGCCAGAGGCTTGCATGTAGTCGTCCAGATAGACTGCTTGATGGGCGCGATGAAAGGCGCCGAACCCCAGGTGGACCACGCCAACCGCGCAATCGGTGCGGACAAAACTTGTCGCATGAACATGAGAGGTCGTAGCAGTGTTCATGAGGTCGATTCCAGTTTGGGCGCCAGATCCTTGCGGGCCGTTTCCCGATATTCCGACGGGGTCATGCCCTTGAGTTTCAGGAAGTGGCGGTTGAAATTAGCCAGGTTGTTAAAGCCCGCATCGTGGCAGATGTTGGTGATCTGTTCGTCGGTGGCATAGAGCATGCTGCATGCTTGTCCGATACGAATCCGGTTGAGGAAATCGACAAAGCCGTGACCGGTGACGGCCTGAAAGTTGCGGCTGAAAGTGGCTTGGGTCATTCCGGCCATATCGGCGGCTTGTGCCACGGCGATCTCATCCTTGAAGTTCTTGGTAATGTGATCGATCACCTGCCCGATCCGGGCGTGTTTGCTGCCACCTTGTGGCTGCACCAGTTTGGCAGCTGACAAGACCTCTTTCTCGGCGTGTTCATTCAGGCGCACCAAAAAGCGGACAAAGGCCAGAATACGTTCGGCGCCCTTGTTGTCGCGGATCGATTCCATGTGACCGCGCGCAAATGTCGGGTTGAAGCCAACAAAGCGGATGCCCGATTGGGCCAAATGTAACAGTTGCAGAACTTGCGAGAATTCGGGGAAGCCTTCGGCCAGCTTTTCAACGCTTTCATGGCTGAACTGCACAAGCATATCGCGGGTGGCGACAGGCGTTGACCAGACTTTGTCGGTGATCCAGTTGTGTGGCAGATTGGGACCGGTCATGAACAGATCGCCCGCCGAAAAGTCACCGATGTAATCGCCGACAAAGACCTTGCCTCGGGTGGCCACGATCAGATGCAGTTCGTATTCCTCATGCGCATGCCACCGACACAGATCGCTGGGCCAGCCATGTTCAAGATACCGGATGGACCGGCTGGACCGGTCGACCATTTCGATTTCTGGCGCGATGATTGACATGTTGCTACCTCAAGACGTTGCCGCCATCGACACCGATGGTCTGGGCCGTCATATAGGCCGACTGATCGCTAGCAAGGAATACCGCAGCACGGGCCACATCATCTGGTGATCCCATGTAGCCAAGGGGCACGGCCTCGCCGACTTCACGCTTTTTCTGACCCGGTTCCTTGTTTTCAAACTTTGCAAACAGGGCATCCACTGTGCCCCACATTGGTGTGTCGATCACACCCGGGCTGATCGCGTTAACTCGCACTTTATGCGGCGCAAGCGCCAGCGCGGCAGATTGGGTATAGCTGATGACGGCCGCCTTGGTGGCGCAGTAATGGGCCACCAGCGCCTCGCCCCGGTGGCCCGCCTGTGAAGCGAGGTTGATGATCGACCCGCCCTGCCCGACGGCAACCATTGACTTGGCCGCGGCCTGCATCACTGCATAGAACGCCCGCACGTTGACGCCGAACAACCGGTCGTATTGCGCAAGATCCGCGTCCAAAACTGACCCCATGTCAAAGATCGCGGCGTTGTTGAACAGGATGTCGGGCTTGATCGTGGCAATCCAGTCGGTGCAATCCGCGAGGCCCCCATCTTCGAGCAAATCGAAAGATTCATAGGTGGCTGGCCCCTCAAATTCGTCGGCAATGTCGGTCGCATAGACCGTAGCCCCCAGCGCCGCGAAATGTGCGACCGCACTGGCACCAATGCCGCCGGACGCACCCGTCACAAGGGCTGTCTTACCGGTCATATCTGTGGGGGCAGGATTCAACATTACTTTACCGCACCAAAGGTCAGGCCTTGGACCAGCTGCTTCTGACAGAACCAGCCCAGCACGATGATCGGGCCGACGGCGGCCGTCGACACCGCCGACAAGCGGCCAAAGAAAAGACCCTCGGGCGCGCGGTTGCCTTCGATCAGTTTTGACAGCGTGGCTGCGTCAACGGTTGTCAGGCGAACTGTCCAATAAGCCTCGTTCCAGCAAAAGATAAAGGTCAGAAGCGCGGTCGAGGCGACACCGCCCCACGCCAGCGGGATCAGGATATCCTTGATCTCGCCCCATGTGGTGACGCCGTCCATCTTGCTGGCTTCGATGATCTCTTTCGGGATCTCCTTAAAGTAGGTGAAAAGCATCCAGATCGCGATCGGCAAGTTGATCAGGCACAGCACCAGGATCACCAGAAAATGGGTGTCGAAGATGCCAAGGAAATTCTTGGTCAGAAAGGTCATCGGGTAAAGCACCGCAGCCGCTGGCAGCATCTTGGTCGACAGCATCCACATCAGGATGTCCTTGGTATGCCGGCTGGGGTTAAACGCCATCGCATAGGCACAAGGCACACCGACGGCCAATGCGAACAGGGTCGCAAATGTCGATGTAATGACCGAGTTAATGGCAAAGCGCCAGTAATCGTAGTTTTGGGTCATATTGGCGTAGTTTTCGAGCGTCGGCGTGAAGAAGAACAGATGTTCAGGCTTCACCGCATCTGCGTCTGTTTTGAAGCTGGTGAAGACCAGCCAGAAGATCGGAAAGAAGAAGATCAGCGCGACGATCCAGGCCACGGTGGGCCAGATGATACCGCCAAATCTTGAGCGTTCAGTAACTGCAGCCATCGTCTTGCCCCCTTAGTCCATCAAGCTCTTGCCAACCATGCGCAACAAGAAGATCGCGATGATGTTGGCGAGAATGACGGCGAAAATGCCCGTGGCGCTCGCGGCACCGATGTTGTTGGAAGAGAATTCGCCGATCAGATACGGCAGGTTCTTGTTGCCGTTGCCCCGGCTGACAATCTCAATCTCGGCATAAAGCGAGAGGTGAAAGATCGACTGGATCATTACCACGATGGCAATGGGTCGGGCCAGATGGGGCACGGTCAGGTTGATGAATTGCGACCAGGGTCCTGCACCGTCCAGCGTCGCTGCTTCTTTCTGGCTTTCGTCTTCGGATTGAAGCGAGGTCATAAAGATCAGCACTGCAAACGGCGTCCATTGCCACGCGACCATCATGATGACCGCATAGGCCGACGTATCTGTGCCGCGGAACGAAATGGGCCGCAGTTCCGGCCAAAGGGCAAAGAACCAACCGACAAGCGGCGCATCCTTGAGACCAGCCACCATGTTGTTGATGCCTTCGACGGCGACACCGTTCAGCCCAAGCACCGGATCAAGGATCATGTTGATCCACAGAACTGCATTCACAGCGGGCATCACGAAGAAGGGTGAGATCAGCAAGACCCGGACAATCCCACGGCCCGGAAAGGACCGATTTACCAACACTGCGATGGCCAATCCAAGGATGACGGTGATGATCAGGATGCTGGCCACGATCAGGACTGAGTTCTGGATGGCGAACCAAAAGTCCTTGTTGTTCAGCACGTAATTGTAGTTGCCGAAACCACGCCAGTTGGCGATGTCGGGCGTTGTCCATTCAGGTCGCCGCAGGTTGTTCAGTGCATAGCGGATGAACGAGAAGAAGAGCGTCATGCTCAGCGGGACCAGCATCCACACCAGCAAAAGAAGCACGGCGGGGGTTTGCAGCAGTCTTGGGATGGTTCTGTCAGACATGGCTTGAGTACCCTTGCAAAGCTGAGGAGTAGTGTGGTCGGTCAAGTGGCGGGTCGCCACCGCCCTGCCAGCAGCATCAATATTGCGCGGTTCGGGGCGGCGATCAAATTATGCGGTGGGGTGGGGTCCGGCCAGCGATGGCCGGACCCCGCATTTTGTAAGGCGGCTTAATAGCCAGCTTCGTCCATGATGGCGACAGCAGCAGCTTGTGCAGCAGCCAGTGCATCCTCGACGGACTTGGAACCGGACAGTGCGGCTGCCATTTCCTGAGCAACAGCGGAACCAACCTCTGGGAACTCAGGGATGGCAGCGAACTGAACGCCTACGTATGGCTTGATGTCAGTTGCTTCTGGAGCGGCAGAGTCAATCGCTGCTTTCTCGGCGGCGGCGAATGCAGCAGCAGCCTGGAACTCAGGGATTTCATACGTGGACGCACGTGTACCAGTTGGGACAGAGCCCCAGCCGAACTCAGGGTGGTTACCCACGGCCTGGATGTACTCTTTGGAAGTGGCCCACTCGATGAAGTCTGCAGCAGCTTCGGCGTTTGGCGAACCGGCAGGAATTGCCATCGCCCAAGCCCACAGCCAGTTCGCACCAACTGGGTTACCAGCGTTTGGCGACTGAGCATATGCAACACCGTCTACTTCAAGGAAAGAAGCAGCGATTGTTGCGTCGATCCACATGCCGCACTTGCCTTCGTTGTAAAGCGCGAGGATCTCGTTGAAGGAGTTACCTTCAGAGCCTGGAGGGCCGTATGTGCCGAGCAGATCAACATAGAAGTTGATTGCAGCGTTCCACTCGTCAGAGTCGAGTGTTGGCGTGAAGTCAGCATCAAACCATGCGCCACCAAAGGAGTTCACAACAGTTGTGATGAACGCCATGTTGTCGCCCCAGCCTGGCTTACCGCGCAGACATACGCCGTAGACACCATTGTCGGGATCGTGGATTGCAGCAGCAGCTGCCTTGATGTTGTCCCAGCTGTCGTTGTCAGCGATAGACACGCCGGCAGCATCCATCAGGTCCTTGCGGTACATGACCATCGAAGACTCACCGTAGAATGGTGCAGCATAGAGTGTGCCTTCGTGCGACAGACCGTTGCGCATTGCTGGCAGCATGTCGTCGACGTCGTACTCAGCGCCAAAGTTCAGCGGCTCAATCCAGCCTGCGGCACCCCAGATCGGTGCTTCCTGCATGCCGATGTTGATGATGTCGTACTGGCCACCACCGGTTGCGGTGTCAGAGGTCACCTGCTCGCGCAGAACGCCTTCTTCCAGCGAGACCCAGTTCAGGACGACGCCGGTTTCTTCGGTGTAAGCTTCCGCAACGGTCTGCATGTTGATCATGTGGCCGTTGTTGACGATTGCGATTGTCAGTTCAGTTGCGTGGCTGTCAGCCGTTGCTGTTGTTGCGCCTGCAACAACCAGCGAAAGGCCCAGAGCCGAGTTCATCAGTGATTTCATGATTTTCCTCCCAGAAATCTCGGGTTCCTAAATTCAAACCGTGTCTTATGGTGTCGACTGAACTGCATCTAAACCAATATGATTTGCCTAAACGACTATACATTTTTCGCATTTCCAAGGTCGAATTCATCGAAAGTGCGGTTTTCTTGGATCGCTCGACCGCCGGAAGATCGCACAGTTGCACGATTCCTATCGGTCAGATCGCGCCCAAGACGCACAGGCGCGTAGGGATTCGGAGGGCATTCAAGAGGAGTCTTCGCGCCTTCATCATCAGTCTCCGCCAACCGTTGGTCTTGAATCGGCCGGGCAATAAATTCTGCCGCGATGAAACCTAGACAGACCCGTACCAGATCTTGCGGCTTCACGACACGGGGCACTGCGGGCAACCCACTGTCACCCCGAGCAGGCGCACGGCCCCTTCACGCATCTGGACGTCTGACTTTCTGGTGACACATCCCATGTTTTGGACAGGTCTGGAATACCTGACTGTCGAGGTATCAGCCCGCTGGATAGGTTGCAGGGAATAGATGGGGGGTCCTTCCCCTAAATCCTTATTGCTGGATCGCGTTTCATGATTGATGCGTTTGTGACCCGCTTGTTCGCGGACCCATTGTTGCTGCTTGGTCTAATGTCGGGACTGCTCAGCACTTTTGCCTTTGTCCCCTACATTATTGATACCGCCAAAGGCCGAACACAGCCGGACCGGGCGGGTTGGTTGATTTGGTCGGTGCTTGGGTCGATTGCGCTCGCGACGCAACTGGCCGCCGGGCCGGGGCCTGCCATCTGGTTTGCAGTGGTGCAGGTCAGCGGTACGGTGATTGTCTTTTTGCAATCCATCACGCGCGGCTTTGGTGCGTATCTTAGTCGGCGGAACAAGGTGATCCTGTCGCTGGCGGCATTTGGCCTGGGGTTGTGGTACATGACCGACTCGCCGGGACTTGCGCTGGCGATTTCGATCAGTATCAGCCTGCTGGCGGGGGGCCTGACAATTTGGAAAGCTTTCCGCGATCCACGCAGCGAGACGATGACCACATGGGTTGTGTCACTTGTCGCTGCCGGACTTGCCACGCTGGCCGTTGGAAAGCTCGACGCGCTGATGCTGGCCTATCCACTCTACCTTCTGACGCTTTACACCGGGATCGTGGGCGCAATGATTTTGGGCCGTGCGACGGGTCAGGCGCCATATGTGGAAACCTTTGTCTGGACCTCGCGTCGCGCAAAGGGAGCATATAAAATGCCGCCAATGCTGGCCGTACCTTTTCAGACCGGGCCAGCGTTTAGACGAGCAGCCTAAGTCAGCCGCGTCGTCTGCGTCTGCGCCCACCACTTCCATCGTCTCCACCTTGGTTATGGTTGACAGCGGGTAGATCGACGATGGTGTTCAGGATCGGGAAGGGTTCAACCGCGTTGGGGATATTGGACGCATTGACAAAGTGCTCTTGAAAGCGCGGCTCGATCGCGGTTTCGATCTTATGGATTTTGTGGACGACTTCTTCGATGTCCGCCCGCGCCTTGGTATTCAAAAGCGCGATGCGCGCGCCTGTGCCAGCGGCGTTCCCGGCAGAGGTCACCTTGTCCAGCGGCGCATCGGGGATCATGCCAAGCACCATGGCGTGCTTGGGCGAGATATGCGCACCAAAAGCCCCGGCCAGCACCACGCGATCAACCTTGTCCACACCGAACTTGTCCATCAGCAGGCGCGCACCGGAATAAAGCGCGGCTTTGGCCATCTGGATTTGCCGGATGTCCACGTTTGTCACGGTGATCTTGGGTCCGCCCTCAGACGAACCGTCATACACAAGGTAGCTGTTGGTGCGACCTTCGGGAAAACAATTGGGGGACCCGGTTTGTTCGGCTGACCCGATCAGGCCGGGGCCGTCCACAATGCCGGCCATCCGCATTTCCGCGACAATTTCGATGATGCCTGATCCACAGATGCCTGTCACACCGGTGGTCGCAGTCTCTGCCCCGAATTTGGGGTCGTCGGACCAAAGATCACAGCCGATGACCTTGAAGCGCGGTAACTTGGTCGCCGGATCAATTTCAACCCGTTCAATTGCTCCGGGGGCCGCGCGCTGGCCGCTGCTGATCTGCGCGCCTTCAAACGCAGGCCCGGTGGGGGACGAACAGGCCAGCACCTTGTCCTTGTTGCCCAACAGGATTTCGGCGTTCGTGCCCACGTCCACCACCAGAACAAGGTCGTCGGACTTGTCGGGCGCTTCGGAAAGCGCGACCGCAGCGGCGTCCGCACCCACATGCCCCGCGATGCAAGGTAACATATAGACCCGTGCGGCGGGGTGCAGGTTCAAATCGAGTTCCAACGCGCGCAGCGATAGAGATTCCGAAGTTGCCAGGGCAAAGGGTGCCTGGCCCAACTCGAACGGGTCGATGCCTAGGAACAAGTGATGCATCACCGGGTTGCACACGAAAACAGCGTCCACGATCAGATTGCGGTCAATGCCCGCCTCGGCCGCGATGTTCACGAAGAGGCTGTTCATCCCCTCGCGCACGGCGCGGGTCATTTCTTCGGCGCCCGAAGGGTTCATCATGCCATAGCTGACACGGCTCATCAGATCCTCACCAAATCGAATCTGCGGGTTCATCACGCCCGATGATGCAACTACGTCGCCGGTATGCAGGTCACACAAGTGGGCCGCGATCGTGGTGGACCCAAGGTCAACCGCCAAGCCATAGATCGATCCGTCATAGAAACCGGGCCAGACTTGCATGATCCGGGGGCTGAAGGTCGCGTCGCCCAGATGCACAGCACAGGTTACCTTCCATTGCCCCTTGCGCAGGGCCGGTTGCAGACTGGTCAGCACACCTAGGTCGGCCTCGAGCGCCGGGAGATCCCAGTCGCGGCGCAGCGCTGTGATCAAGCGCTCCAGATCGCCAGAGGGGTCGTGCATGTCGGGTTCGGCAACCTCGACGTAGTACAACCGGGTTGAAGGGTTCAGGACGATGTCGCGCGCCTCGGCACGCTTGCGAACGACTTGTTTGTGCACTTGGCTTTCGGCGGGCACATCGATGACAACGTCCTTTTGCACCGTCGCCTGACATCCCAGACGCCGGCCCTTCTTCAGACCGCGAATGTCGTCGTAGCGTTGTTCGGTACTGTTCCATTCCGAAAGGGAATCCACTTCCACGGTCAGCCCATGTTTCGGGAATTCGCCAACACCGGGTGTGATCTGACACTTTGAACAAATCCCGCGTCCGCCGCAGACACTATCAAGGTCGACACCCAATTGCCGCGCAGCGGTCAGGATCGGCGTGCCAACGGGAAAGTGCCCGCGCTTGCCCGACGGGGTGAAGATGACAAGAGGATCGTTACGCATGATCAGCCTTTTTGACGCATTGTCCGAAACTTAGCGGAATGTCAGCGATGAAAAAGGCCAATTCACGGCATAATCATTATGCGCAGCGTCATGCGACCGGTCACCGCAAAAGGTCTGTGCCCCATATCCAGACGCCCAGTGGCACCGGCGCAACCGCCAGCACGATGGTCAACAGCATCCAGGCGGGGTGAAACAGGCGGCTGATCCCGGCCAGCATCAGAATGCCGCCACCGCCGCCAATCACCACCGATCCCGGTAGGTTGATCAAAGCGGCGATGGTCAAATAGCGCCAGCCAATCAGCACCTGCGCCAGCGGTTTGGGAAGTGCGTCAGAAAGCCCGTTCAGACGGTCCCGTGGTTCTTGCGTTCGAATCCGGTCAATCATCGCACAGGCGCGCAACATGTGGAGGTCGCGAAAGACATGATGCAGCCATTTGAGCGAGACATTTCGACCGACAACAAAGGCAAGCACCAGTCCGATCACTGTCGCCAGATAAACGAATGGTGCAATCCTCGCCCCTTCCATCAGCAGCAGGGCCGCGCCAATCTCAACCCCCGGCATAAAGGGAACCGCCAGCAGGATTGCGTAACCGATCAAGACCAATGTCAGCACGCCCAGCATCATCTGGCTGCCACCGATGCCTGTCATCGACATCGCCTGCACAGAAACCCATTCGTAGAACTGCAACCCTAACCACGCCAGCAACACTGCAACGGCCAGCCGCAGTATCAATCGCGGCAGGCTCTTACGCCACGGCGGTGGCGTTTGCGTTGATGTCGGAGGTCCCATTGCGCGAGGATGCGCCCAAGACGTGGTGGGGACAAGCATGTTCGCGACAATTTGGCCTTTCACAGGTGGGGTAACCATGCAATAGGGACGTGCCAACGGGACTGAGCCAGGAGACAGGTCGATGCAGATTCGTGAGGCACTCACCTTTGATGATGTTTTGCTGGTGCCGGGCGCATCTTCTGTACTGCCGTCGACTGCTGATACGGCCACGCGCGCAACTCGCGGGATCACCATGAATATCCCACTTTTGTCCAGCGCGATGGACACGGTGACAGAGGGTCGCATGGCAATTGCAATGGCGCAGGCTGGTGGCATGGGCGTGGTGCACAAGAACCTGGATGTCGATGCGCAGGCCAAGGAAATCCGCCGGGTCAAGCGTTTCGTCTCTGGCACGGTCTATAACCCTGTGACGCTGCGCGCGGATCAAACGTTGGCCGATGCAAAGGCTTTGATGGAACGCTACCGCGTGACAGGTTTTCCCGTTGTTGGACCAGATGGACGGGTCGTGGGTATTGTGACCAACCGTGACATGCGATTTGCGACCGATGACAACACACCTGTCAGCGTCATGATGACCAGCGACAACCTTGCCATGTTGCAAGAGCCTGCTGATCTTGATGAGGCACGCAGCTTGATGCAGGCGCGCCGGATCGAAAAGTTGCTGATCACCGATGGTCAGGGCAAGCTAACTGGACTTCTGACGCTCAAAGACAGCGAACAAGCCGTGCTGAACCCAATGGCCTGCAAAGACCCTTTGGGACGGCTTCGGGTCGGAGCGGCCACCGGCGTCGGCGACAGCGGGTTTGAGCGGTCCGAGGCATTGGTCGAAGCCGGCGTTGATATGATTGTCGTCGACACCGCCCACGGTCACTCTGAAGGGGTCGCCAAGGCCGTCGAACGGATCAAGACATTGTCGAACGAAGTTCAGGTTGTCGCGGGTAATGTTGCCACGGGAGAGGCGACAAAGGCGCTGATCGGTGCAGGTGCTGATGCCGTAAAAGTCGGGATCGGCCCCGGTTCGATCTGCACAACGCGGATGGTTGCGGGTGTTGGCGTCCCACAGTTGACCGCCATCATGGATTGTGCGGCAGCAGCCGATGACGTGCCGGTCATTGCAGACGGCGGAATCAAGTTTTCTGGCGACTTTGCCAAGGCAATTGCCGCGGGCGCGTCCTGCGCGATGGTCGGCAGCATGATTGCTGGCACGGATGAAAGCCCCGGTGAAGTGATCCTGTATCAGGGCCGCAGCTTCAAAAGCTATCGTGGCATGGGGTCGCTTGGTGCGATGGCGCGCGGATCAGCGGATCGCTATTTTCAAAAGGATGCGGCCAGCGACAAGTTGGTGCCAGAGGGGATCGAAGGACAAGTCCCTTACAAAGGCTCTGCCAGTGCCGTCGTGCATCAATTGGTCGGCGGGCTGCGTGCGGCAATGGGCTATACCGGCAATGCGACGGTGGCAGAAATGCGGACGAATTCTTCGTTCGTGAAAATCACTGGTGCGGGTTTGAAAGAAAGTCATGTGCATGATGTGCAGATCACCCGCGAAAGCCCGAATTATCGCATTGGGTAAGGCCACTCGCATCATTTCAATATCAAGTGCGGTAACCGCATGACACCTGCTGCCCGCTATGCCGCTGCGATCGAAATTCTTGACTTGATTGGCGCCGCGCAACCGGCAGAACAGGTGCTGACGACCTGGGCGCGCCAAAACCGCTTTGCCGGGTCAAAGGACCGCGCGGCGATCCGCGATCACGTCTATGACGTCCTGCGACAAAAGCGCAGCGTCGCCGCTTGGGGCGGCGGAACCGGTGGGCGCGCATTGATCCTTGGCTTACTGCGCAAAGGTGGAGTTGATCCCACCACCGTCTTTGGCGCAGGCGGTTATGGTCCAACCGAACTGACAACAACAGAGGCTGCACCGAAATCACCTGAAATGACCGATGCCGAGGCATTCGACATGCCCGATTGGCTTTGGCCCACCTGGCAGGCCGATCTGGGGGACCAAGCGAGGGAAACAGCTACATGCCAACAGAACCGCGCGCCGGTGTCGTTGCGCGTGAACCTGCGGAGCGGTAGTCGGGACACCGCACAATTGGCGCTGGCGGACGACGGCGTCAAAACCGAACCAATCGCTGATATCAAAACAGCCTTGCAGGTTGTGGAAAACCCGCGGCGCGTCGCGGTGAGCGCTGCGTTTCAGAATGGCCTGGTCGAGCTGCAAGATGCGGCTTCTCAATGGGCGATGCAGACGGTTGCGCCCTTTGTCGGTGGCAGTGTGCTGGACTATTGCGCGGGCGGTGGCGGCAAGGCGCTGGCACTGGCCGATATGACTGATGCCCAGATTACGGCACATGACATCGCTGCGCGGCGGATGGCGGATATCCCCGCGCGTGCCGCACGCGCCGATGTGTCGATCACCATTGCAGTAGATGCACCGAAAAACATGTACGATCTGGTGCTCTGCGACGCCCCCTGTTCAGGCAGCGGCACGTGGCGCCGCACGCCCGAGGCAAAGTGGACACTGAACACGGCCCGCCTTGCAGAACTGTCCGAAATGCAGCGAGACGTAATCCGACAAGGGGCAAAACGGGTAAAAGACGATGGTCATCTAGCCTATGCGACATGTTCTGTCCTGCATCAGGAGAACGATGAAATTGTTGACGATTTCTTGAAAGAGCATCCCGATTTCCGGCTTACGGTCCGTGAGCAGCTCTTGCCAACACACACGCATGACGGGTTTTTTCTTGCGATCCTGCAACTTGTCTGATTGCCTGTCCCAAGAATGCTCAGCGCGCTTAATGTTTAGTTAAGCAGTCTGCGCTAGCAAAGCCCAACACAAAGGGGCTCGGATTTGGACGCGGATCAACGGCAGCTGCGCACATTGGTGACGGATGATGGACGGCTCGGTCCGCCGGCTTGGGTATTCCTTTTGTGCGCCGCAATTGCCTCTGCCGCATCGGTGTTTCTTAACCATCCGCTTTTGCGGATTGGGCTTGGTATTTTCGCGTTATCCCTGACAGTGATTGCCATCTACGCTGGGCGCTGGCCGGCCGCGCTAAGCCCCGCGCAAAAGAAGGAGCAGCGCGAAAAGGCTGCGTTGGAAGACGCTGTACGTGCGTTGATCAGCCACGACACAGACCCTGCCTTTCTGACAGATGCTGAAGGTGAGATTCGATTCGCCAATGCCGCGGCCGAAGAACGTTTTGGCGACGCCAGCGAGGACCATCTGACGACCGCATTTGGCAAAATTCTCGCCAATCCTGAGGTAGCTCTATACCGACTTCAGAACCGGGCCTTTACTGTAGGGTCTGCCAAAGAGGACCTTTCGACTCGTAATGGTCAATTCCGGCTGTCGGTGGTCCAGGTGGCCGACGACGCGCAGCTTTGGCGTCTGGACGACACCGGCAAAAACACCCGATCATCCGGGCGCGCTGCGGATAACCTGACGCTGCCGATGATGACTGTGGGGCCGTCGAACGCGATCCTCTATCTGAATGAAGCATTTCGCAAATTGCTTGGGCGTCGGCCAAAATCGCTGGTTGATGTCTTTGGAACGACCGAGTTGAGCAACGGTCAGGTACTGCGCGTCCAATGCGAAGATGGCGCACAAGATGTCCTGGTTGCCATTGTGAACGGACCCGCCGGGCGAAGAGAGCTTTATGCATTGCCAACCCACGAAGGGTCCGGATCAATTGCGCGACCCATGGCAGGCGGCTGGGATGCCATCGAGGACCTGCCAGTACCGCTGATGAAGATCGCAGAGGAAGGGGATATTCTCGCCTCGAACCGCGAGGCACGGCAGCTGCTCGGGATCGACGAATCGCGGTCACAAAAGGTGCAGGATGTCCTTGATGGTCTTGGCCGCCCCATCGGCGATTGGCTGCGCGAGGCTGTTAACGGTCAAGGCGGACATGTTTCTCAATTTCTACGCGGACGCGGGGATCATCATGAAACATTCGTGCAGGTCACGCTGAACCACGCCCAAGGCAGCGAGGGGCCGCAACTGATTGCGGTGCTGAACGATGTGACCGAACTCAAAACGCTCGAAGCGCAATTCGTGCAAAGCCAAAAAATGCAGGCCATCGGGCAATTGGCAGGCGGGGTTGCGCATGATTTCAACAACCTGCTTACCGCCATCTCAGGGCATTGCGACTTGCTTTTGTTGCGCCATGACCAGGGCGATCAGGACTACGGCGATCTCATTCAGATTCACCAAAACGCAAACCGGGCGGCAAGCCTTGTTGGCCAGCTTTTGGCGTTTTCCCGCAAACAAAACCTGCAGCCCGAACGGATCGATTTGCGTGACACGCTTGCCGATCTGACCCATCTGCTGAACCGGCTTGTAGGTGAAAAGGTGCGTCTGACGCTAGATCACGATCAGAACCTTGCCTCGATCAAAGCCGACAAGCGGCAGTTGGAACAGGTTATGATGAACCTTGTGGTCAACGCCCGCGATGCCATGCCCAAAGGCGGCGAGATCAAAGTCAAGACAGAGAATATGGTCGTGGAACGGGTACTCGAACGCGATCGCGCCACGATTCCGCCTGGCGAATACGTCGTGGTCAAAGTCATTGATGAAGGGCACGGTATCCCACCTGAACGCCTGCCCAAGATTTTCGAACCCTTCTACACCACCAAACGCACTGGCGAAGGCACAGGTCTTGGCTTGTCGACCGTCTATGGCATCGTCAAACAAACCGGCGGCTTCATCTTTGCGACCAGTGACATGACATCGGGGACCGAATTTCAGCTGTTGTTCCCCGCCTACACATTGCCGGTCGCCGAAAGTTTACCGCTGGTGGTTGAACAACCACGCATCCGCAGCGAGGCCGGCGAAGGGGTGGTATTGCTGGTCGAAGATGAAGCACCCGTACGGGCCTTTGCCAGCCGCGCGCTTCAATTACGCGGCTACACGGTGCTCGAAGCAGACAGCGCCGAGGCGGCGCTGGAGCTTTTGTCCGACAAGGATTTGAGCGTCGATATCTTCGTCACCGACGTCATTATGCCCGGCATGGATGGACCAACCTGGGTCAGAGAGGCGCTGGTGGATCGACCAGATACCAAAGTTGTGTTTGTGTCCGGATACGCCGAAGACGCGTTTTCCGACACCGACGACCGCATTCCAAATTCGGTCTTCTTGCCCAAGCCATTCTCTTTGACGGAATTGACGTCAACCGTGCAAGGACAGTTGCACTGACATTTTTCAAGATTCACGCAAGCTACGCCATGATGCCGATCATCGGCAATATGGCGTCGCCATTCAGTGGAGCTGATTGATAAGTTTCAAGAACTACAGATTTTGGCAATTGCCTGCGCAATCGCCGGAAATTTCTGAATGTCGGTGGTGCCGCTGATAGGACTCGAACCTACGACCCCATCATTACGAATGACGTGCTCTACCAGCTGAGCTACAGCGGCGTTCCGGGGTGTGTGTTAGCACCCTGCCCGGGCGTGGAAAAGACCTATTTCGCCTCTTCCACGACTTCCGCCTCGGGCACATCGGTGACGTCTTCAACCATGACAACATCGTTGGCGGGCTCTTGTCCCACGATCAGCGGCAGCATCTCTGTCCCGGTTGGCATTGCTACCTCTCCCGCTGGTGGGCGCTTCCAGGCCAGCGTGTCGAATGACGCGCAGTTGCTGCAGACAGGTACCCATTCGGTGTGGATGTGTTGACAATTATTACAGATCCACTGCGCCCCTCGCGGCGCTGTCAACGCGCGCGCAAGCCAACCACGGACAACGGCATCTTCGGCGCCGCTGCCGCGCTCAATCGCCGCCATCAAGGTCAAGCTTCGCGAAGTCGGATCATCATTGACCAATTCGCCCAGCGCACGTTTCGCCGTCGGAAAATCCTCTGCCGCGATATGCAGTTCTGCCAGCAGCATCTTGGTTTCGGGATTGTCGGGGTTCTGTTTGGTCAAGGACACGAACCGCTTAAGACGTGCCGCCGCCGTTTCATTCGGCGCGATTTCGGCGAATGCCGCAGCAAGATCCGGGTGCGGTTGCACGCCCCAAGCCTTTGACAACACTCGTGCTGCATATTTCGGTTTGTCCTGCGCGATATAGCCGCGCGCAGCCATCACCGCCGCCGGTATTAGATCGGGCGAAAGCCGGTAGGCGTTGATCGCAGCTTCACGCGCCTCGATCGATTGACCGTCTTCCATAATGTCACGCGCTTCTGACAGGGCCAGAACCGCATCGCGGCGTTTGTGTACGTCGCGGGGCAAATTGCCGGCCTTCAGCTTTGCGCCTAGTGTTTCTCTCGCGCCGGCCCAATCTTCCTTTTCGGCCTGAAGCTTCAAAAGAACATCCTGCGTCTCTTCATGTTTGGGTTTCAGGGCGAAAGCCTTTTTCGCCAGCGCCATCGCCGTATCGGTATCCCCCGCCAACAGCTTTTGTTTCATCAATCCGCGCACCCCGACAAAGCGGGTCTGGCTGGACTCCAATAGTGCCTTATAGCTTTCCTCGGCCTGACGTTTGTCGCCTGTCATCTCGGCGGCCTGTGCGGTCAGCAATGTCGTCAGTTCCGGCGCGTTCAGGTAACGTTGTGCACGCTGTGCCTTCGTCATCGCAAGATGCCCTTCGCCCGATGCCAATGCCATCATGCCTTCTGACAGCGCCTCGAACCCTTTGCGTTCGCGATTGCGATCGAAATAGCGCGAAATCGCTGTCTCGTCGCCGTTCAGTAAATGATAAGTCGCCAACAGGAACGTCATCAATTTCAGCAGCAGCCAAACCAAAACCACCAGCCCGACAAAGCCAAAGACAAGTTGCAGGGGTGACAGCGTCATCTCAATGCCTGCAACGGATACGATGGCCCCGCCGTCGACACTCATCAATTGCATGGCGCCGTAGGTCAGGCCAGTCACGATGGCAATGAAGGCGATAATCTTGATCAAGGACAATAGCATTAGGGCGGCCTTCAGTTGTCTGAAAGTGAATTGGAAAGGGTATCAGCGGCATCAATGGCTGCCGCGCGCGCTTCTGCCTGGGTCAGCCAATCGGACATGGCCGCGCGCGCAACATCGGGCAGCGTTCCGATCTCTGACAAGGCATCGTTCAACCGCCCTTCACGCAGCGCACCCTCGGCACGTGACAATGTGGCGTCGACACCGGCACCCTCTTTTGGCGCCACGGACCGCACATCAAGCTGGTTTCGCAAGAATGCCCCTATGCCAGAGGATTCATCGCCATCGACCCCCTCAGCGCGGGCATCAGACAAAGCACGCCGTGCAGCTGCAGGAAAGTCCGATTGAAGGCTGCCAAGTGTCGCGGTTCCTTCAGCCACAGCGACAAGCGCTTCGGGTGCGGGACCGCCAAGCGCCGATTCCAGTTCTCCCAGCAGTCCGCCAAACGGCGCGCCGCTTTCCAGCGCACCCTGCACCCGGGCAAGTGATGCTTTGGCTGTCGCCGCGCGCGCTGCCTCTACCGCGTTCTGTTCAATCGCTATCGCCTCGGCGCGCGTGTCTTCCAACCGTGCTGCGGTCTGGTCCGCGACTGCAGCAAGTTCGGCCTGTTGGGTCGCAATCTGATCGCGCAACGCTTGCATATCAGCCTCAAACGCATCCACTGCGGTCTGCGGCAATGTGCCATCCCCACTCGGTTGCCGTTCAAGCGTGTCGATGCGCGGTGCCAGTGCTGCAACGTCGGAATCGATTCGCGCGATTTCATCACGCAATTCGCCAACGGTCGCTGACAAATCACTTGTATCTGTCGGGTCCGGCAAGGCTGCGATCTCGTCACGCAACTCGGCAAGGTCTGCCGCTGAAACCGCAGGTTCGACCGTCTCTTGGTCTGCATAGCGCAGATAAGCAGTGCCATAACCAATTCCGCCGGCCAGCAAGCCGCCCAACAAAAGCGGAACAAAGATGCTTTGCTGATGCGACGTCTGCGCAGCAGCAACAGGCGCACTGGGCGTGGATTCAGGCTGTTTTTCTTCAGTTTCGGTCTGAGTTTCCTCGACTGGCTTTTCTTCAGCGGGCGCGTCCTCGACGGACTCTGGTACAGGTTCTGCCACCGCACCCGACTTGTCACCTTCTGTGACAGTCACGTCTTCGGCTGTTGCCCCGATCACCTCTTCAGCAGGCGTTTCTGCTTTCGGCTTTGTGCTCTTCCGCGGCTTGCGCGGTTTTGCAGGCTCTTTTGCCACGTCCACACCCTTTTGCTGACAATTGCGCCGGAATGGACGCAACGCCTACGTTATCCCGGCCCGTTCGGACCCTCAAGCCACCTCACCGATCCAATATCGCCCGCAACTGCCGGGCGGTCGCCGTGATCATGGCGGCTTCGGTTGGTTGGCTGGCCGTTTGAATAGTATCGCACCCCATATGCGCCATCTCTTCGGCAACAGCACCGCTGATCGCGATTACATGCAATGGGCCATGCCACTCCAACCCGTTCACGATATGGGACGATCTGGGGGAAAAGACAGGGGCAACAACAGGCTTCGTTCCCCGTGCAAGCGCGATTGCGGCTTCGGTTGGGGGCAAAAGGTCTTGGAGGTAGGTCGCGATGGTGGTGCACTGGAACCCGGCACGCGACAGCTTTGCCGCAATGTCACCGCGGTGATGTCGCCCAGCCAAATGCAACATCGGCCCGTTAGGCGCGCGATCAATGACCAATGCGATCAGGTCGTTCGCTGCGCCACCGGCAGAGGTTGCATCAAAACCTGCCGCGCGCGCCGCGGCTGCCGTTTTGTCACCAACGCACCACGCCGGAACCTTCGTAACGCCAAGCCGAACGGCCTGTGCCACTCCGTGGACAGACGTAAAAACGACATGGGCTGGGGCAGGGATCGTGCCAGGATCCAACGGCACAATTTGTAAGGCAGGTGAGATCACGACTGGCACGTCCTCTTGCAGTGCCGCAATCACAGCAGATGCAAAGCTGTCTGCAGCAGGCTGTGGGCGCGTGATCAAAAGCGTCGGTGTCATGGACCTTTTCCGCCGCCATTGTTTGCGCGGCCTCTCAGTGTTACCTGCCAGACCACCCGGCGCAAGGTAAGGACGGCAATGACGCTCACCATTCTTGGCATTGAAAGCAGCTGCGATGACACCGCCGCCGCCGTGGTGCGCGGCACTTCGATTCTGTCATCCGTGGTCTACGGCCAGACCACGTTGCATGCCGCGTTTGGCGGTGTGGTCCCAGAAATTGCCGCGCGCGCACATGCCGAAAAGATCGACCTGAGTGTTGAAGAGGCGTTAAGCACCGCCAAGTTGACCTTGGATGATGTCGACGGGATTGCCGTAACCGCGGGGCCGGGCCTGATCGGCGGGGTTCTGTCCGGCGTGATGTGCGCAAAGGGTTTGTCTGCCGCGTCCGGTAAACCGCTCGTCGGCGTCAATCATCTTGCAGGCCATGCCCTGACCCCGATGCTATTGGGCGATGTGACTTATCCCTATCTGATGCTGTTGGTTTCGGGTGGCCATTGTCAGTTTCTGATCGCTCACGGGCACGACCACTTTACCCGTATCGGTGGTACAATTGACGATGCCCCGGGTGAGGCATTCGATAAGACAGCGCGTATCTTGGGCCTTGGGCAACCTGGTGGACCAGCCGTTCAGAAGGCCGCTGAAACCGGCAATCCCAACAGGTTCAAACTTCCGCGCCCACTGTTGGATCGACCCGGTTGTGATCTCAGTTTTTCCGGCCTTAAGACTGCAATGTTGCGCGCGCGCGACTCCGTCCTAGCAGACCAACACGGTCTCACGGCGGCCGATCAGTCGGACCTTGCTGCCGGATTTCAACGCGCTGTGGCTGATATTCTGACCGACAAGACGGAGCGAGCGCTGGCCCGCTACCTTGACCTCGATCCACCGACCCCATGTTTCGCCGTTGCAGGCGGTGTTGCAGCCAACACCGAAATCCGCGCGCGGCTGAAAGCACTTTGTGAAGATCGGTCGGTCGCATTCAGCGCGCCGCCACTATCGCTTTGCACTGACAACGCCGCCATGATTGCCTATGCGGGCGGATTGCGTTTGGCTGCGGGTCAAAGGGATGATTTGACACTGTCGGCGCGGCCGCGCTGGCCATTGGACGACCGCACCCCGGCCATGCTGGGATCAGGCAAGAAAGGAGCCAAGGCATGATAGGGATCGCTGGTGCTGGTGCATTCGGAACGGCTTTGGCTGTATCTTTGGCGCGCGATGAACGACCCGTCACGCTTTGGGCGCGCAATGCAGGCGCGGCGCAAAAGATGCAAAGCACCCGCCAGAACCCTCGCCTGCCAGGTGTGACGCTGCCCGATGCATTGTTGGCAACGGGTGATCTGCAACGGCTGTTTGCATGCGACACTTTGCTTTTGGCGATCCCCGCGCAGACCTTACGCGGCTTTCTGACTGACAATGCGGGAGCGCTAGCAGACAAATATCTGGTCGCTTGCTGCAAAGGTATCGACCTTGAAACCCTGACCGGCCCGTCTGCGCTGGTGCGCGACATCGTCCCCTCTGCCACCCCTGCGATGCTGACCGGCCCGTCATTTGCCGATGACATTGCGCGTGGCTTGCCCACCGGACTGACGCTGGCCTGCGGCGATGAGGCTGCTGGCAAGATGTTGCAGCAATGGCTTTCAACCGCGAATTTGCGGCTTTATACGACGACAGATGTGATTGGGGCAGAACTTGGCGGCGCGCTCAAGAATGTGGTCGCGATTGGCTGCGGCGTGGCGATTGGCGCGGGCCTTGGTGATAGCGCGCGCGCCGCATTGCTGACCCGGGGATTTTCCGAAATGCAGCGGATTGCGGACCATCTGGGCGCCGACCCGAGCACTTTGACCGGGCTTTCAGGATTGGGTGATCTGGCACTGACCTGCACATCTGATCTGTCGCGCAACTATCGGTTCGGCCTCGCACTAGGTGCTGGCAAGTCCTTTGACAGCGGCACTACGGTCGAAGGCGCCGCGACCGCCCGTGCGGTGACAAAACTGGCACGGGATCTTGGCCTTGATTTGCCGGTGACCGCAATTGTCGCCAAACTCGCCCATCATGAGATTGACCCCCAAACCGCGCTTCAGACTCTACTGGCGCGCCCGTTGAAAGAGGAATGACAATGGCCCATTGGCTTTTCAAATCCGAACCCGATGTCTTTGGATGGGATGATCTGGTTGCCAAAGGCGACGCGGGTGAAGAATGGGACGGTGTGCGCAACTATCAGGCCCGCAACAACATGCGCGCCATGTCGGTCGGCGACACCGGGTTCTATTACCATTCACGCTCTGGCCTTGAAATCGTCGGAATTGTCGAAGTTTGCGCTGCCGCGCACCGGGACAGCACAACCGATGATGACCGTTGGGAATGCGTCGATGTCCGTGCCTTGCGTCCCTTTGTCGAACCCGTCAGCCTTGAAACCATCAAGGCCGATCCACGCCTCTCAGAAATGGTGCTGGTCAAGAACTCTCGGCTTTCGGTCCAGCCGGTTACCGCGGATGAATGGAACATCCTGTGTGCGCTGGGAAAGACAAAACCGTAGCAACTTTAACGGTCCCACCTATAATCGCCTCAGCCAACAGGAAGGGAAGATCATGGGATTCTTGAGCGTTATCATCGCCGCCGTTGCGGCATTTGCAGTCGGGGCCGCCTATTACATGGCGCTATCAAAGCCTTGGATGGAGGTCGCTGACATCGAAGTTGGCGAAGATGGCAAGCCCTTAGAAGACGGGCCGACCCCCTATATCGTGTCCTTTATCATGATCCTGCTGGTCGCAGGCATGATGCGCCACACATTCGCGCTTTCGGGAATCGACGGCGTGGGCAAAGGCCTGATTTCGGGACTGGGCGTTGGCTTGTTCTTCATCAGCCCGTGGATTTTCATCAACACCGGGTATTCGAAACGGCCTTGGAAGCTGGCCATCATCGACAGCGGCTATGCGGTGTTGGCAGCAGCTACTATCGGGATCGTACTGACATTGTTCTAAACCAAAAAACGCCCGCCAGTTTTGGCGGGCGTTTCCAGCATTCTGCGTCCGGTGTTAGCCGTAGACGCTTTCTTTGCCGAAATGCTTGGTCAGCATGTAATAGACAACGGCGCGGTACTTGTTGCGCTCTGACTTGCCGTAGACCTCGATCACCTTGTTGATTGCATCCATCAGCTCTGGCCCGTCCGACAAGCCAAGCTTTTTGATCAGGAAATTGTTTTTGACGGTTTCCAGCTCAGATTCTTGGCCGCCAGCCACGGTGGACGCATCCGCATTGTAGATCGCCGGGCCGCACCCAATGGTCACTTTGGTCAGCAGGTCCATATCAGGTGTCATGCCGCACTTGTTTGTAAGATCATCCGCGTACTTCGCGATCCACTCGTCTCTTTTGCCCATTATGGCTGTCCCCGTCGTTTGTGTTTCGGCCTGAAATGGCCCCATTCACCCCACCCATGCGAGGCGTTGCGGCAAGGTAATAACAGGTCGTGTGCCGGAACAAGCAAAAAGAAGGGGGAAAAACCGGATCGGCGGATCAACGACAGGTGCCCCATCCCCGCGATTGCAGGTGAAAATGATCCGCATGGAGAGCATTGTAGTCAGGGCCCAGTGTTGTCTTGAACCACCGACACGACCCCCGTTGAACCTCGCGCAGAAAGGCAGACTTTGCGCTTTCAGCACCCCAGTCGCGCAGCAAAATGACCTGACCGCCGTCACTGAGGCGAAAGCCACGCACATCAATCGCATCCGCCGTCGCGTGCGTGCTCCACCGGGTGCTGTTGCCGGCAGACGTACGCATCGCGCGGCAATTGTAGCTGCCCTGATCCAGGATTTCGGACACGTCAGTATCCAGGTGTTCGCGTGCCGCTGGTTGAACACTGTGCCGTTCCCACATCGCCAACCGCAGTGCTGTAGCGCACCCTGTTTCGAGTGTCCCCAATGACGCGGCACCGACATCTCGGATCGTGACAGGGTTAGTGACCGCGCAATTAGGGTTATTCGTGGCAAAAGACGCGCGAGAGGTGATCTGTGACACTTTGCCCAGCGCCGCCAGACACGCCTCAGGGTCTGCAGTAGTGCGCCCCAGCTTCCACGTGGTCATCGGCGTCAGCGGTGCCGCGACGTTTAGAGGGCGCAACGGATTCCAGTAATCTGGCAGCGGCGTTTCCGGGTGCAGGATTGCAGCCGCCCCTAAAATGCAGCCGAAAACCAGAACAGACAGAAAGACCGCGCGTCGGATCGCGCGGCCTGTAATCTTGCGGAATGCGGGCAATTTGCCCACCTCTTAGTAGCGGTAGTGCTCTGGCTTGAACGGTCCGTCAACCGTTACGCCGATATAATCGGCCTGTTCTTTCTTCAGCTCAGTCAGCTTGACGCCAATGCGGCCAAGGTGCAGGCGCGCGACCTTTTCGTCCAAATGCTTGGGCAGGATGTAGACGCCCGGTTGATACTCATCGCCTTTCGTCCAAAGTTCGATCTGCGCCAGAACCTGGTTGGTGAAAGAGGCCGACATGACAAATGACGGATGGCCTGTCGCATTGCCAAGGTTCAACAGGCGGCCCTCAGACAGCAGGATCAACCGGTTGCCGGACGGCATCTCGATCATATCCACCTGTTCCTTGATGTTGGTCCACTTGTGGTTTTTCAGCGCGGCGACCTGAATCTCGTTGTCGAAATGGCCGATGTTACCGACGATCGCCATATCCTTCATCTCGCGCATATGCTCGATACGGATGACGTCCTTGTTGCCAGTGGTTGTGATGAAGACATCAGCACTGTCCAACACGTCTTCCAGCACGACAACTTCAAATCCGTCCATAGCTGCCTGAAGCGCACAAATCGGATCAACTTCGGTGACCTTGACACGGGCCCCCGCGCCGGCAAGCGACGCGGCAGAGCCTTTGCCCACATCGCCATAACCGCAGACCACAGCGACCTTACCGGCCATCATCGTGTCGGTAGCCCGGCGAATACCGTCGACCAACGATTCCTTGCAGCCGTATTTGTTGTCGAACTTCGACTTTGTGACACTGTCATTAACGTTGATCGCAGGGAACGGCAGCTGACCGTTTTTGTGCAGATCGTAAAGGCGGTGCACGCCCGTCGTCGTCTCTTCGGACACGCCCTGAATGTCGGCTTTGGTCTTTGTGAACCAGCCGGGGGTCTCTGCCATCCGCTTTTGGATTTGCTTTTTGATCACTTCCTCTTCTTCCGAGGTCGGGACCGCCAGCACGTCCTCACCCCCTTCCATGCGTGCGCCTAGAAGCACATAAAGCGTCGCGTCGCCACCATCATCAAGGATCATGTTCGCGCCTTCCGGGAACATGAAGGACTTGTCCAAATAGTCCCAATGCTCTTCCAGACTTTGACCCTTAACCGCAAATACCGGAACACCTGCTTCTGCGATGGCAGCGGCAGCGTGATCTTGGGTTGAAAAAATGTTGCAAGACGCCCAGCGCACGTCAGCGCCCAGTTCGACCAAAGTCTCAATCAGAACGGCCGTCTGGATGGTCATGTGCAATGACCCGACAATCCGCGCACCTTTCAGCGGCTTGCTATTGCCATACTCTTCGCGACAGGCCATCAGGCCCGGCATTTCCGTT
The DNA here is from genome assembly GCF_041103235.1 of Yoonia sp. R2331. Lineage (NCBI taxonomy): Bacteria > Pseudomonadati > Pseudomonadota > Alphaproteobacteria > Rhodobacterales > Paracoccaceae > Cognatiyoonia > Cognatiyoonia denitrificans. The sequence goes on from NZ_JBGCUN010000002.1 coordinate 196,718, forward strand.
TCTGCGATATCAAGTTCCTTGCGGCCAAAAGCCGCAAGTTCGATGTCCTTTACAACGTAGTCTTTGGCCATTTTCGGTGTCCTGAATCCAATTGGTTTGTGCTTGCGCATACAAAAGAACCGCCCAACGGACAAGAAACCTTTTGTCGCTGTTAAGTTCGCGGTAAGAGCAGCGCGCAGCGCATTGGCGGAACCATTGGAATGAGTGACTTTCTAAGGCGGATCTATCCGGAGTTCGACGCAGGCGGCTATCACCACGCCAATGGCCGGGTCGCTTTTTTCACGCGACTGGCATCGATCCTACCAAAAGAGGCGCATGTCCTCGATTTTGGCGCCGGGCGCGGCCGGTTTAGCTATGGCGAAAGTGAAGGCGCGCGTGTGCATACCGACCTGACCGGCCGCGTGGCGCGTTTCGCAGCTTTTGATGTCGATCCCGTCGTGCTCGAAAACCCCGATACTGAAGACCGACACCACGCCAAAGTTGGCGCGCCGTTGCCGTTTCAAGACAACAGCTTTGACATCATCTTTTCATGGATGGTCTTCGAACATATTGCTGATCCTGCATTCTACGCCGCAGAATTAGACCGCATCTTGCGACCGGGCGGTTGGATTTGCGCAGGCACGCCCAACAAATGGGGTTTGACCGGGATCATCACCCGCGCAGTTCCCAACAAGATGCATGTCGGCGTGCTTCGCAAACTCGCACCACAGCGCAAAGAAGAAGACGTCTTTCCAACGACGTATCGTCTGAATACACGCCAAACAATCCGCCGCTTCTTCGCGCCCGAAGACTATCAGGATTGCAGCTATTTCATGACGACTGGCGCGGCCTATCATGGCAACAAGATGCTGCTCGCGCGGCTGTGGATGTTCTACAATTGGTTGATGCCACCCAGCTTGCGGCCCCAGTTTCACATCTTTCTGCGCAAGAAACGGGCCAATCAGCCGTCCGCTGAAAAAACCTGAGATATATCGTCCTGCTGCCAATGCGTGCCCGCGGCCATGATACAAGACAGGCCGGTTGGAAAGCTTTGGATGATGGTCCAACTGGAACCATCCCGGGACATAAACACCTCAAACAGGCGCGCCTCACCTTGCAGGCCGCGGCCAACAAGTCGTTCTGAATACCCTTCGCCCAATTTTTGAACGATGACTTCGCGGGTTAGACAGGTCTGTTGCGCCTGCACAACGGTTGTCGTGGCGATAATCGTGGCGGCTGCTGCCGCAAGTACGTGACGTCGGGCCATTTTCGAGGCTCCCATTTCGGGCGCAGTTTTCCGCGCGAGACAAATTCGCCTCCCTGTGCGTTTACCATGGAACAAAAAGGCAAAAAGTTTGCTAACGCCCCTTTGACCCTGCGATCCATCCACGGCACTAAGTGCAAATGGCAAAGCAAACTCGTGCATGGCAACGGATGTTATCGGGCCGTCGGCTGGACCTTCTGGACCCGACCCCGGTGGACATCGAAATCGAAGATATCGCCCATGGGTTGGCCTTTGTGGCACGTTGGAATGGGCAGACCAAAGGTGATTTTGCCTATTCGGTTGCCGAACATTCGCTTCTGGTGGAGCAGATCTTTCGCTCGCAGAACCCAAAGGCCCCTATCAAATGGCAATTGGCCGCGTTGCTGCACGATGCGCCGGAATATGTCATCGGCGATATGATCAGCCCCGTGAAGGCCGCGGTTGGCCCAAGTTACGGCCAGCTTGATGATCGGCTGACCGCTGCCGTTCATCTCCGGTTCGGACTGCCTGCGCAGATCCCGGTGACCGTTAAAAAGCAGATCAAGCGCGCCGACAAATTGTCTGCGTGGCTGGAAGCAATCCAGATCGCAGGTTTCACACGCGCCGAAGCGGATAGGTTCTTTGGCAAGCAAGACCCAACGCTTGCACAATCGCTGGATATTCGCTTGCGACCCCCCGTCGAGGTACGCCAGGATTTCACTGCGCGCTGCCAAAGCCTGATGGCAGACCTATGATTATTCGTCCGGCCACCACTGACGATGCCGTGGCCATGACAACACTGACAAACGAAATCATTTTGGCTGGTGAAACCACTGCGCACCAAACGCCTTATGATGCGCAATGGATGGCACACGCCTGGACCGCATCCTTAAGCGCATCGATCTTTAGCCATTACCACATGCCAACGTTGCGCAGCTGTGCAAGCTTGCGCTCGGCCTCGATCTGCTGCGCCTGACGCCGGTTGATTGGGCGGCGATGGGTTGTCCAATATGTTGGTGCCGCCCAATTGTCCTGACGGGCCGCCGTTTGAAACGATGAAGCAAAAATTGATAGCATGGTCTGTTCCTTTCATCAGTCGATGACCAACAGATAAGGGGTTTACAGATACAGTGCGACTCAGGAAGAATACCTATATGATAGTTGAGCTTTCATAATGGATTGGCGCTCTGTCCCCTCCCTTCCGGCATTGCGCGCGGTCGAGGCCGCGGGCCGTACCGGGTCATTGTCAAAAGCAGCGGCTGAATTGAACGTCACACATGCGGCCATTGCTCAGCACCTTCGCACAGTCGAAGATTTCATGGGTTGTCCACTGCTGACGCGGCAAGGACGCGGCATGGCTCTAACCCCTCAGGGACAACAGCTGTTGCCTGCTCTGACTACAGGATTTGCCCAAGTTATCGCGGGGGTGCGCGATGTTATGGCAGAGGCTGCAGACGCGCCGCTTTCCATCTCTGTCACGCCCAGCTTTGCGGAAAACTGGCTGATGCCGCGTATGGGGGCGTTCTGGTCGGCGCATCCTGACATCACCGTCTCGGTCACACCCTCAACCGGATTAAGTGACCTGCGGCGTGACGGGTTCGATCTGGCAGTGCGTTATGGCAAAGGCGACTGGCCGGGCCTTTCGTCAGAGTTTCTGGTGTCTGCCGACTACGTCGTGGTCGCTAGCCCTGATCTGTTGCGGGGCCGAACGGCCACATCCCTTGCAGATCTCTCTGACCTTCCTTGGCTGTTTGAATCGATGCACCGCGAAACCTATGTCTGGGCGATGTCAGAAGGGCTCGACCCGGCATGTTGTCAAACAAAAGAAGTCGCGACGCTCAGCATGGTGCTTGCCGCCGCACGCGCAGGCGCGGGTGTTGCCATTGCGTCAAAGGCGCTGGTGTCAGGTGACATTGCCAACGGCACACTGACCGCGGTCCTCGAAGTACCGCAATCAGGATTGGGCTATTTTATCGTTAGACGACCCGGTGTGGTGTCACCGCGACTGAAAATCTTTGCCGATTGGCTGAAATCGGCCGCTTAACGCGGGCTACGTTTTGCCAGAATCCGCTGTAGCGTCCGCCGATGCATGTTCAGCCGCCGCGCCGTTTCGCTGACGTTGCGGTCGCACAGTTCATAGACCCGCTGAATATGTTCCCAGCGCACCCGATCCGCGCTCATCGGGTTTTCCGGCGGTGGCGGAAGTTCGTCAGTGCGCGCAAGCAACGCATTGGTGACATCCCGCGCATCCGCTGGTTTCGCCAGATAATCTGTCGCACCGATTTTGACCGCCGCAACAGCCGTTGCAATAGCGCCATAACCAGTCAAGACTACGATCCGGCTCTCAGGCCTGCGCTCGCGCAGAACCTCAACCACGTCCAGCCCGTTTCCGTCTTCCAGCCGCAAATCGACCACCGCATAGGCCGGTGGCCGCGCGGTTGCGATGGCCTTTCCAGCAGCGACAGTTTCTGCAGTTTCGACTGCAAAGCCGCGCTTTTCCATAGCCTTGCCCAGCCGCTTGACGAAGGCTTCGTCATCATCGACCAGCAGCAAAGAGCCGTCAGGACCCAGATCCAGCGCTTCGTTGTCCATTCTGATTGCCTTTTGTTCCATGAACCAGATTTAGTGTGACCTCTCCCATGGTCAAATCTCAGCTTTGCGCGACATGGCAGGCGACACGATCTGCCAAGGCTTCAGGCCCATCTTCGCGTCGGAAGAAATCGACAAAGCCGTCTTCAGGTGTCACAAAATAAGTAAAGACAGAGTGGTTCATCAGGTAATAATCTGGATCGTCGTCTGCCTGAGAATAGACCACGCGGTATGCGCCTGCCGCAGCCTTAATCTGCTCGTCTGAACCTGTCAGGCCGATCATCTCTGGATGAAAGTTCTGGATGTAGTCGCCAACCACCTGCGGCGTATCACGCGCAGGATCGATACTGATGAATACTGGCGTCGCGTCGATGCCTTGTTCCGCCAGTATGTCTACGGCGGCTGCGTTGCGGGCATTGTCAATCGGGCAGACATCGGGGCAAAAAGTGTAGCCAAAATAGATCAGCGTAGGCTCAGTGATGACGTCAGCGTCGGTCAACGTGGCACCACTGCCATCGACCAACGTGAACGGCCCGCCAAAGTCGCCACCGGCAACAACACCGCCGCCACAGCCTGCCGGGGTCCGCTGGGTCAGGACATAGGTCGTCCCCAAAACCCCAAGGACCGCGACACTGGCCGCCACTGAAATCATCCTGATCATTCGAATTCCTTTCAATTCGTCGCATTGATCCTAGATTGTGCGACCCTTAACAATGGCACAGCTTGCCGCAGCCCCAAGGCCCCCAATGCCCACGGAAATACATGACGTCCTGCAAGAGCGCGAGCGCAGCAACTGGGTGCGATTGCGCACACTTGTGTTACTGCGCTGGTTCGCGATCACCGGTCAAATCATCGCGATATTCGTAGCCGTTCGTTTCTACGGCCTCCGGATCGAGGTTCCGGCTGCCGCACTGACAATCATAGCGTCGGTTTTAGCGAACCTGTTTTTCAGCTTTCTCTACCCTGAGAACAAGCGCCTGTCGGAAAGAGAGGCATCGTTCATACTCAGCTTCGATGTCGTGCAGCTGGGCGTGCTGCTTTATTTGACTGGCGGCCTGTCCAACCCCTTTGCGCTGTTGCTCTTGGCCCCGGTCACTATCGCAGCAACCGTGTTGCACCTGTCCAGCACGGTGGTCTTGGGCATACTGGCGATCACTATCACCACATTACTCTATCGCACCAACATCCCGATTGAGCGCGCCACTGGCGAGATTTTGATGCTGCCTGATTTGTTTCAGTTCGGGTTCTGGGTGGCGCTGGTCATAGGGGTAATCTTTTTGGCGATCTATGCCCGACAGGTCACCAACGAAATGCACACAATGGGCGAGGCTTTGCTTGCAACGCAGCTGGCATTGGCGCGCGAACAAAAGCTGACGGACCTTGGTGGCGTCGTCGCTGCCGCCGCGCATGAATTGGGCACGCCGCTTGCAACAATCAAACTTGTCAGCAGCGAGTTGATAGAAGAACTCGAAAAGCAACCGGAGCTGTTAGAGGATGCAGCCCTGATCCGGGAGCAAGCGGAACGCTGTCGCGACATCCTGCACTCCATGGGCCGCGCAGGCAAAGACGATCTGCACCTGCGCACAGCACCTTTGGAAACCGTCGTGCGCGAAGCCGCTGAGCCACATTTGGAGCGCGGCAAACAGGTCGTATTCTATATCGGTACCGATGATGACAGCGACGATTTGCAGCCCACAATCACCCGGCGACCCGAAATCATTCACGGACTACGGAACCTGATGCAGAACGCGGTCGATTTTTCGGACAGCCGTGTCGAGATTGAAGCGACCTGGACGGACGAAAGGGTGACTGTTCGCATCTCCGACGACGGTCACGGTTTTCCTCAGTCTGTGATTGGTCGCATTGGCGATCCTTTCGTCCGGCGGCGGCGCGGCGGTCTCGATGGTGCGCGACGCCCGGGCTATGAAGGCATGGGGCTGGGACTTTTTATTGCCAAAACCTTGCTGGAACGGTCGGGCGCAAAACTCACCTTTGCTAATGGGCGTCGTCACGGACACGCCGGCTGGGCTGGGCAGGCAACGGGTGGCGCCGTGGTGACGGTTTCGTGGGATCGCATCTTGCTGGATCGGACTGCGCAAACGGGCAAAGGCGCCCTTGGCCAGAACCAGCCCATCGTAAGCTAACCTCCTTTAACCAGCCATTAAGCAATTTAACCCATCCTCAACCTGTATTGCGTTGGGATTCACCTTGATGGACATCATCTGGCCTTCGATTCTACCGGTCACTGTCGCTTCAGTTCTTTCTGCAGCGATCATTTATATGGCCTTGACCCGGCTCTGGCCGGCTTCTCGGGCGACTTTGACGCTTGCAGATCGTCCGCCCTCGCAACCGGTTTTTCTGTTTGATGGCACAGAGTTGGTTGATGCAACACCGGGCGGTGCACAGTTGATATCGGACCGACCAAATGGTCTTTCGGAACGGGATGCACTGATCCGCCTGCTGGATCGCGATTTTCCCGAACTCGCCGCAGAGCTTGAGGCACTTGGCCCCGGACAAACCCAAACTCTGACACCGTTGAATGGAACCCCTTTGATGCTGACGCTGACTTGTCATGACGGGCTCAAGCGGATCATCCTGGGTGCGCAGGACGGCAATGATGTTGATCTGCACTATGCCGCGCTCGCCCGAACCGCCTTTGGCGAAGAGCTTGCGATGCTGCGCGACCTGACCAACGCGGCCCCACAATTGATCTGGCGTGAAGACGCTGATGGTCGTTTGATCTGGGCCAATGGTGCGTTTCTGACTTACTCTGACCGCGCCGCAGAAAACGCTGAGATGGCCGATCAGGTCTGGCCCGGCGGAAAGCTGTTCCAAGACCTTAACACTTTCCCGCGCGAGGATGGCAAACCAAGCGTGCGCCGGGCCTCTGTTCAACTGCGCGGTGAAAATTCCGAACATTGGTTCGATGTTACCACGATGCCGCTGATGGGCGGAACCGTCCACTTTGCGGTTGATGTGAACGCGGTTGTCCGGGCAGAGAATACAAAGCGCGAGTTTCAGCAAACGCTGAGCAAGACTTTTGCACAATTGGCGACGGGACTTGCGATTTTTGATGACCAACGCAAGCTGTCGATGTTCAACCCGGCGCTCTTGGATATGACTGGGCTGCCCTTTGAATTTCTAAGTGCCCGTCCAACCATCGAAATGCTGTTGAACCGTATGCGCGACATGCGTCGCCTGCCAGAACCAAAGGACTACACCAGTTGGCGGGAACAATTCACCCGGCTAGAGGCTGAGGCACAAGAAGGGACCTATTGCGAAAACTGGGACCTGCCGGACGGCCAGACATTCCGTGTCACCGGCAAACCGCACCCTGATGGCGCATTGGCCTTCCTGTTCGAGGATATCAGTGCAGAGGTTTCCTTGACCCGCCAATTCAGAACAGAGCTTGAGACCGCTCAGGCGGTGATCGATTCACTGCCCGACGCGATTGCCGTCTTTTCCAACGCCAATACGCTTGTCACCGCAAATGATGCCTATCGCGCACTGTGGGAATCTGAAGACGATGACGTCGTGCACAGTCAAAGCCTGCGCGATGCCATGCAGTCTTGGCGCGACGCCAGCTTGCCGTCACCCTTGTGGCCCCGGCTTGAAGATTTCGCTTCCACCAATGGCCGTCGAGAGCCGTTTTCAGATCGGGTTACCCTTTTAGATGGGCGCCATGCCGAATGCCATGCCCAACCCTTGGCCGGGCGCATGACAATGGTGCGCTTCCAGATCGCAAAACCGAAAGAGCCGGTTCTGGCCCCAATGACCACACGTGCTCACGCTGCAAAGCTGGCCAAACGCTGATTGCACTTGCAGCGAACGGCGTGCTGCATAATCTGCACCCATGTCCGCGCCCCAGACCCGTTCCGTCACATTGCCAGACGAAGATGCCACCGCGCGGTTTGCGGCAGCGATCGCACCGTTGCTGCGCGCTGGCGACACGCTTTTGCTGTCAGGTGAAATTGGCGCGGGCAAATCAGCCTTTGCACGCGCCCTGATCCGCGCGCGCCTTGGCTGGGAAGAAGATGTTCCCTCACCCACATTTACGCTCGTTCAGACCTACGACGATGCTGATCTGACAATCTGGCACTGCGACCTTTATCGCCTGACCGACCCCCAAGAAGTCTTTGAGCTTGGGCTTGATGAGGCGCTTGAAACAGCGGTCTGCCTGATTGAATGGCCAGACCGACTAGGCCAGCAAGCCCCCCCCGGTGCGCTACAACTCAAGTTCACCGCAGGTGATCCGGCGCATCACCTTACCTTGAGCATGCCAGGTAACTGGGCAGAGCGGCTGGATGTCTGACTTGACCGATCCTCTCGCCGGGACGCCCTGGGCGGACTGGCGCCACAGTAAGATTGCGGGTGACGCCTCTGTCCGCAGTTACGCTCGACTGACCGGGGCAAATGATCAAACCGTTGTGCTGATGAACAGCGGTCCCGTTGCGCTCGATCCATTCACCGACATGGCCGTGTTTCTGGCCCAACAGGGGCTTTGCGCGCCCAAGGTGCTTCACCGCGCTGATCCATTTCTGGTCCTCGAAGATCTCGGCCAAACCGATATCGCAAAGGCGCTCGAGGTCGGCGCGTCTGCCAAAACGCTGTATCAAGCTGCGGTCGATGTCGTGGTGCGCCTTAAAGACGTCACGCCGCCGCGCTTGCCGGTCATGACCCCAAAGGTCGCCGGTGACATGGTGCGGATCACGGCCACTCATTACGCACCACAAGCCGATGCCGACGTCTTGGCGCAATGTGTGACACGACATTTCGACAGTCTGGTCGACGCACCTGACGTCTTGGCGCTCCGTGATTTTCACGCCGAAAACCTGATCTGGAGGCCCAATAACTCTGGCACTGATCGTATTGGGCTTTTGGACTTCCAGGATGCCTTCATCGCGCCGCCGGGATATGATCTTGCGTCTTTGCTACGCGACATTCGTCGTCCAGTCGCACCGGACGTTGTGGCGCAGATGACGGATTATTATTGCACCCAAACGGGTTCCCCGCGCGACAGCTTTGCGCCCCAGTTGGCCTCCCTAGGTGCCCAGCGCAATCTGCGCATCCTCGGGGTGTTTGCCCGTCTGATCCGAGAGGATGCAAAGCCGAAATATCAGGCCCTGATGCCGCGCGTTTGGGCAAATCTAATGGCAGATCTGGATCATCCAGCGCTTCAAGATTTGCGTGCAGTTTTGGTCTCTCAGCTGCCGACACCAGCTCAGGCAGGCTTTGCATGACGACTTATCCGATCCTCCTATTTGCTGCCGGGCTGGGCACGCGCATGGGCAATCTGACCCGCGACCGCCCCAAGCCGTTGATCTCCGTAGCCGGGCGCAATCTGCTAGACCACGCTTTGGATTTGACCCGCTCACCATGCGTCGGGAGGCGTGTGGTGAACTTGCACTACAAGGGCCAAATGATCCGGGACCACCTTGCTGGGCAGGATATCCTGTTTTCTGACGAAACTGATCTGCGCCTTGAAACCGGCGGCGGGCTGCGTCAGGCGCTGCCGCTGTTGGGTGGCGACCCTGTTTTGACCTTGAACACAGATGCAGTTTGGCGCGGCCCCAATCCGATCGACGTACTGTGCGCCGCTTGGCGCGATACGATGCAATCTTTGCTGCTGGTGGTTCCGCAATCGCGCGCGATCGGGCACCCCGGCAAGGGCGATTTCCTGATTGCCACGGATGGACAGCTTTCTCGCGGCCCTGGCCCGATCTACACTGGACTGCAACTGACCCGCACAGCCGAGCTGAATGACATTCCGGACATCGCCTTCTCAATGAACGTCCTGTGGGACCGCGCTGCTTCACAAGCTGGCCTTTTTGGCGTCGAATACCCCGGTCACTGGTGCGACGTTGGCAAACCTGACAGCATTCCCCTGGCAGAGGAATTGCTAAGCCGCCATGTTTGACCCGATCGACACCCCCCGCGTCTTTGGCACGCCACCCGGCGCAGATTTTCCTGTCTCACTTGTGGATGGGTTAACCGCCCGCGCCGACGACCTCGCGCGCACCGTTGTCTACGTCAACACAACCCGAATGCAACGCCGCATCCGTGCGTTGTTTGACGCAGGCCCTGCACGGCTCTTGCCGCAGGTTCGCCTTGTCACCGATCTGGGGTTCGAGGCGACGCAGGCCGGTATTCCCATGCCCGTTCCCGCGCTACGCCGCAGGCTAGAGCTTTCGACGTTCGTCGCAGCCCTGTTGGACAAGGAACCAGACCTTGCGCCACGATCTGCACTTTACGATTTGTCCGACAGCCTCGCCAACCTGATGGAAGAGATGCACGGCGAAGGCGTATCACCCGACGCGCTGTCAATGCTGGACGTCACCGACCAATCCGGCCACTGGCAGCGCGCCCTGCAGTTCCTGAACATCCTCCGCCCCTTCTTTGATGCCGATGATCGCCCGCCGGACGCGCAAGCACGGCTTCGGCGTGTGGCGACTCAATTGGCCGCCCGCTGGCAGGACAAACCACCGGATCATCCCATTATCGTTGCAGGTTCAACGGGCTCGCGGGGTGCGACGCAGGTTTTCATGCAAGCCGTCGCGCGTCTGCCGCAAGGTGCGCTACTACTGCCCGGGTTTGACCCCGATCTGAAAACCTATTGGTCCGCGCTGGACGATCCGCTGACGGCAGAGGATCATCCGCAATTCCGATATCGCCGCTTGCTGGATGGCCTTACCATGCGACCCGAACAGGTCGGGCAATGGATCAACATGCCCGACAACCCGCGCAACCGGCTGATTTCACTATCACTTCGCCCCGCACCGGTGACAGATGCATGGCGCGCGGAAGGGCCTGCGCTGGGCGACCTGACACTTCCGACCAAAGATGTGACATTGGTCGAGGCCGAAAGCCCAAGGGCAGAGGCAGAGGCAATTGCCCTGCGTCTGCGCCAAGCCGCACAAGATGGGCAAACCGCCGCGTTGATCACACCCGACCGCAACTTGACCCGACAGGTCACAGCAGCACTTGACCGTTGGGATATTACACCAGACGACAGCGCGGGCGTCCCATTGGCGCAGACTGCTTCTGGCCGCTTGCTGCGCCACGTGGCCGATCTGATGGGGCAAATCGCAACGGCCGAGGCATTGCTGATCCTGCTCAAACATCCGTTGACCCACGCAGGTGAAGGACGCAACACCCACCTCCTCCGCACCCGGCGGCTTGAAATGCGCCTGCGCCGCTACGGTCCACCATTTCTAACCGCCACGGATTTGACCGATTGGGCGACGGGCGAAGCGGAAAAAGACCCTGATGCCGTGCCTTGGGCACAATGGATTGGTACGATCCTGACCGAAGCCGCAGCAGATGAAGACGCCACTTTGTCGGATCATTTGGCGCGCCATACGGCGCTGGCCGAACGTTTGTCCGCCGGTTCCAAGAATGACACGGGCCCACTTTGGGACGAAAAGGCGGGTCGCGAAGCGCGCAGCGTGTGTGACATGATCGCGCGTGACGCCGACGCAGCCGGACCGATTTCTATCGCAGACTACCGCGCCCTTTTTGGCAATCTGCTCAGCGCAGGCTCTGTCCGGGATCGCGACCTTGGCCACCCCGGCATTCTGATCTGGGGCACGCTCGAGGCGCGGGTAGGCGGCGCTGATCTGGTCATCCTCGGCGGGATGAACGACGGCACTTGGCCCGAAACGCCATCACCCGATCCATGGCTGAACAGACAGATGCGGCTTTCTGCCGGCTTGCTGTTGCCTGAACGTCGCATCGGGCTTTCTGCACATGACTATCAGCAGGCCGTCGCGGGCAAAGAGGTGTGGATAACCCGCGCCAAACGATCTGCTGACGCCGAAACCGTGCCATCGCGCTGGGTCAACCGTTTGACCAACCTTCTGGCTGGGCTGCCGGACCAGAACGGCCCCGATGCATTGACGGCAATGCGCGCGCGCGGCCAAGACTGGCTTGCGATGGCGGCCGCCTTGAACGCCCCTGCCGCCGATGTCCCCCGTGCCACGCGCCCGTCGCCGCGACCCCCGGTTGCGGCACGACCCAAATCGCTGTCGGTCACGCAAATCAAAACACTGATCCGCGATCCTTACGCGATCTATGCCCGCAAGGTCCTGCACCTGAACAAACTCGATCCGCTTCAGCCCAGCGCCGACGCGCCGTTGCGGGGCGAGATCATTCACAAAATCCTCGAGGTTTTCATTTCGGAACGCCATGACGCTCGCGACCCCGCTGCGTTGACACGGCTACACGACATCGCAGTACATGAATTGGAACTTCACTGTCCATGGCCCGCGGTGCGCTTGCAATGGTTGGCCCGGATGGAACAGGTCGCAGCTGCGTTTCTTACGGACGAGGCAGCACGGCAAGACGCGGCGACCTTCAAACTGGCAGAAGCCAAGGGCGAAATTGGCGTCGGTCAGACCGGCGTCACGCTGACCTGCAAGGCAGACCGCTTTGACGCGACGGATGACGGCAAGGCGTTGATCTATGACTACAAGACTGGTGCCGTGCCAAGCAAACTCCAGCAAGAGCTTTTCGACAAACAGCTCTTGCTCGAGGCGGCGATGGTCGAACAAGGTGCCTTTCCAGAACTTGGCCCGATGCCAGTTGCCGGGGCAAGCTTTCTAGGTGTGTCGCGCGATACCGTCACCACGCCAGCGCCCCTGGCCGATTATCCGGCGCGTGAGGTCTGGACCAACTTCGTTGCTCTGATGCAGCGTTGGCAGCGGCCAGATCGTGGATATTCTGCCCGTTTGGCGATGTTTTCGACCACGGATCACAGCGATTTTGACCACCTTTCACGGTTTGGCGAATGGGATATCAGCGACGATCCCGAACCGGTGGACCTGACATGATCCGTGATGAGGCCAGCCAACGTCAGGTCGACGCGGCCAACCCTGTCGCCTCAACCTGGCTGACGGCGAATGCCGGCTCGGGCAAGACCCGGGTTTTGACGGACCGCGTCGCGCGCTTGTTGCTAGGTGAGACCGCGCCGCAAAACATCCTATGTCTGACTTACACCAAGGCCGCCGCGGCTGAGATGCAGAACCGCCTGTTTCAACGTCTGGGTGACTGGGCGATGAAAGATGATGCCGATTTACGCGACCAACTTGCCCAACTCGGCGTCGATCAATCCCTTGATGCAATTTCGCTGTCAAAGGCCCGCACGCTGTTTGCCAGCGCGATCGAAACCCCGGGCGGGTTAAAGATTCAAACGATCCACTCTTTCTGTGCCAGCATCCTGCGCCGTTTCCCGCTCGAGGCCGGGGTAAGCCCGCAGTTTCAGGAAATGGAGGATCGCGCCGCCGTCTTGTTGCGCGCGGAAGTGGTCGATGCGATGGCCCAAGGGCCTGACCGCCCTGTCGTATATGACTTGATGCGACATTTCACAGGCGCTGAAATTGACAAGCTACTGGCGGAAGTGACCAGCAGGCGAAAACACTTTGCGTCACCGACACAGATTGACGATCTGCGCGCGGCCTTGGATCTGCGGCCTGATCAATCCGCTGATGCTCTCATCAGCGAGGTTTTCAGCCGCGACAATCAAGAGATCATTACCGATCTGATCAATGTGCTGCGAACAGGTGGCACCAACGACAACAAGGCTGCCGACAAACTTGCGAAACTCTCGCTCAACGCACCGGGGTTCGACGATCTGGCCATATTGGAATCCACTTTTCTTTTCGGTGAGAAGGCGAAAACCCCATATGGCGCCAAGATTGACAGCTTTCCGACAAAGGCCTTGCGTGCCGCTCATCCTGAACTGATCGACGCGTTGATCGTGTTGATGGAGGAGGTGGAAGCATCGCGCGACACGCGCCTGACGCTCCAGGCTTTCGAACGCAGTCGCGTGCTTCACAACTTTGCGCACCCATTCGTCACCCGCTACGCGGCCCAAAAGACGGCCCGTGGATTGTTGGATTTTGACGATCTGATCGACAAGGCGGCAGCGCTCTTGACCGATTGGCGCGTGGCGCAATGGGTGCTTTACCGGCTGGACGGCGGTATCGACCACGTCTTGGTGGACGAAGCCCAAGACACCAGCCCCGCGCAATGGACAGTGATTAAGAACCTGACGCAGGAACTGACCTCTGGCGTGTCAGAGCGTGACGGAAATGCACGCACAATCTTTGTCGTCGGTGACAAAAAGCAATCAATCTATTCGTTCCAAGGTGCCGATCCGCGCGAATTTGACCGCATGCAGGCGCACTACGATGCTGCCCTCGCACCACCCGGGCCGGGGCTGCGATCCACCGACTTGCGCCACTCATTCCGGTCGTCGCAGGCGATCCTTAGCACTGTTGATGCCACGTTTGCTGATCCTGATAAGCGCGACGCAATTGGACACGACGAATTTCACATCGCCTTCAAATCCGAGATGCCCGGGCGCGTGGACCTTTGGCCCGTCATCGAAAAGACGGAAGAACCGGAAAAAGACAAAGACGCCTGGTACAATCCCGTCGACCAACCACAGACCAGCCATCATGACGTGCAGATGGCCAACCAGATCGCCGGTCAGATCAAGCGCATGATCGCCGATGAGTACCTGCCGACAGATAAGGGACGCAGACACATCACCGAAGGCGACTTTCTGATCCTTGTGCAGCGCCGTAGCACCCTCTTTTCCGAGATCATCCGCGCCTGCAAGGCCGCAGGCCTGCGCGTCGCCGGTGCTGACCGGTTCCGCGTAGGCGCTGTGCTGGCCGTGCGCGACATTGCGGCTTTGCTGAACTTTCTTGCCCTGCCCGATGACGACCTCAGCCTTGCCGCCGCCCTGCGGTCCCCTTTGTTTGGCTGGTCCGAACAGGATCTTTACACACTCGCACACCACCGCCCCGCCAAAGGTGTGCTGTGGGAAGCGCTGCGCAACTCCAGCCACCAACAGACCCTTGCAATCCTGCATGATCTGCTGAAACAAGCCGACTTCCTGCGCCCATACGACCTGATCGACCGCATCCTTGTGCGCCACGATGGCCGCCGCAACCTGCTGGCCCGGCTTGGCACAGAGGCCGAGGATGGCATTGATGCGCTGCTGTCGCAGGCGCTGGCGTTTGAAAGCATGGGCACACCCAGTCTGACCGGCTTTCTGTCGTGGATGGATACGGACGATCTTGAAATCAAACGCCAGATGGACAACCAGGGCGATCAGATCAGGGTGATGTCTGTACATGGTTCAAAGGGGCTTGAAGCTCCGATTGTCATCCTCCCCGACTGCGCTGCCCGCAAGACCGACGTGAAAGACGAAATCCTGATTGCGGGTGAAACGGCGCTTTGGAAGACCAAAGCCGCCGATGATCCCCCAGCCATCGCTGACCAACGCGCTGCCAAGGTCGCAGCGCTCAAGAATGAACGCCTGCGCCTGCTTTACGTCGCCATGACACGTGCGGAAAACTGGCTGATCGTTGGTGCAGCAGGCGATCTGGGCAAAGACGGCGACAGTTGGCACGATCTTGTCAACATCGGCATGGCTCAAGTCGGGGCCAACGATGCGCTGGCCGGTTCACTCCCGATCTTGCGCCACACCCATGGCGAGTGGGGTGCTGGTCATCTGCAACACGCGACTGACCCGTTGGTCACCAAAGTGGAATTGCCTGACTTCACCCCCCTGCCAGAGGTCACGCGGGATGCGACCCTATCCCCCTCTGATCTCGGCGGAGAAAAGACCGTACCCGGTGACCCCGCACAGGCGGATCAAGAAGAGGCGCTAGCCATTGGGCGTAGCTTTCACCTTTTGCTTGAACACTTGCCAACAGTTCCAGCGGCCCAACGCCGCGATATGGCGGCGCGCGTGATGGCCGCCGCGCCCGATGTGCACAGCGAAGCAGTTTCACAAGCCCTGATCGCCGACGCCATCACCGTGCTGGATACGCCCGCCCTTGCACATATTTTTGCGCCCGATGCCCGCGCAGAGGTCGGAATCACCGCCAACTTGCCCGACCTTAACGGCGCGCGCATTCATGGTGCGATTGACCGTCTGATTATAACTGACACGCATATTCTGGCAGTTGATTTCAAAACAAACCGCAAGGTGCCGCCCAGCGCGGAGGAGGTTCCCGAAGGATTGCTGCGGCAAATGGGGGCCTATGCTGCTGCTTTGGCTCAGATTTACCCCGATCGCCAGATCGACACCGCGATCTTGTGGACCCGTAGTGCCACGCTGATGCCGCTTCCGGCACAAATTGTTGCAGCCGCTCTCGCCCGTGTGACGACATCTTGACCCCGGACCTAGCCGTCCTTAGGTTCCGCACCTGACCCTATCCTATTGGAGAATACTCATGGCCACCGTTGCTGTCACCGATGCCACATTCGACGCCGAAGTGCGCCAGTCTGACATCCCCGTTGTTGTCGATTTCTGGGCCGAATGGTGCGGCCCCTGCAAGCAAATTGGCCCGGCACTGGAAGAACTGTCATCCGAAATGGAAGGCAAAGTAAAGATCGTCAAAGTGAACGTTGACGAAAATCCAAACTCTCCTGCTCAAATGGGCGTGCGCGGCATCCCGGCACTGTTCGTGTTCAAGGGCGGCGAAGTGATCTCTAACAAAGCTGGCGCTGCCCCCAAGGCCGCATTGCAAAGCTGGATCGAATCCTCGATCTGATCCAAACGACCACAGGTTTGAGGGCGTCCCAAACCGGGGCGCCCTTTTTGATGGGATAGCTGACAGTTTGGTTCGTTGGCTCTAAGCTTTCCGAAACGGAGAGTTTGACATGACGAACCCTGTACACGGTGGTTGCAAATGCGGATTGGTCCGATTTCAGGGCTTTCAGTTCGACGCACCTATGTTTCGCTGTCATTGCCGCGATTGCCAACAACTGACCGGAACCGGTCATTCTGAGATGGTGCCGCTGGAACGAAACACATTCCAAATCGACGGCCCTTACAAAACCTTTGAAATGCAAGGTGGCTCAGGTCAGTCCACGTTTAGCGGTTTCTGCACCAACTGCGGTTCACAATTGACCCGACGCAGCGAACGATCAAATGACCGGATCTATGCGCACGCGTCTTCGCTGGATGACCCGGGAAGACATGCGCCCACGCGCTCAATCTACATCGACGCCGCCCAACCTTGGGACCAAGCATCAATCATCAAGCCGTCGACCTGATCAAACCGGCCAACCGTGGCCGCGCAGCACGCTCTTGATCCGTTCTTTTGCGTTGTCCTTGCCTGCATTGATCGACATCTGCTGCAGGAACCACCACATGTAACCGGCATAATCCGGTTGCCGGTTTACGGCGTCAAAGGCGGCATCTTCTCCGTCGCGCATCACGCTGCCCGCAATGTGATGAAAATCTATCTGCCCGAACAGAACCGCCGGTTTGCGGAACAAGAATCCGCTAAAGGCTGCGCTTGAGTTCATCGTCACCACAAAATCGCAATCCCGCAGACACAGCTCCATCGGGCGTTCGATGATCTCGACCTTGGGGTGGCGTCCTATCACTTTGGCCAGCGCCATGCGGTCGGCAGACGTGTAGTCTTCGTTGGGGTGCAATGTTGCGATGATCTGATGATGCGGAAAGCGTTGCGCAGTCAGTTCCAGCATTTCAACCGGGCTGCACCACTGAAATGATCTGCGTTGCCGGATCAGACCCTGAAGCGGCACATAGATCATCTTTTGGCGCACGGCGTTTGACGGTTTTTGCTGATACAGCCGCCGACCCCAAAAGTTGAAAAAGCGATCCGCTTCGGCCCTGTCCACCTGTGCGGGATCAAACTCGGTCAAGGCCACATCCCATTCCCACCGCTTCGACGACGCCTCGATCTGCCAGAACGGATAGAAATAGGCTCGCCGCATCGTCAGTGCGCGATCGTGGTTTGGCTGATCCATGTGAAAAAGCGCATATCCGGGCCGCGTTTCGGCCCGCAGACGGGCCACCCCGGTGTTCGGCGTGTATTGCGGGTTCAGCCCTGCCTCTTGCAGAACGGATGCGACCAGCCCGATGAAATTATGCTCTCCCTTCTGGGCGCTTTCCAGCAGCCCGGGCTCTAGGTAAAAGGTCACATCATCGGGCTGTTCCATGCGCGCCACGCTAGGTGGCGGCTAACCGGGGTTCAAGTCCCGCCCTTGTTTGCTGCAATTCTTGCGTCCATATAAACCGCAACTGCGAAAAAGGGCGAACAATGGCTGAAAACGAATTCCCGGGGTGGCACGGCACCACAATCATCGGTGTCCGCAAGGGCGGGCAGGTTGTGATCGCGGGCGACGGGCAGGTCAGCCTTGGCCAGACCGTGATCAAAGGCACCGCCCGCAAGGTCCGACGTCTTTCGCCGGGTGGTGACGACGTAATCTGCGGCTTTGCCGGGTCCACCGCTGACGCCTTTACCTTATTGGAACGGCTGGAAAAGAAACTCGAAGCGACACCGGGCCAACTTGCCCGCGCCTCGGTCGAACTTGCCAAGGACTGGCGTACCGACAAATACCTGCAAAAGCTCGAGGCGATGCTGATTGTCTCGGACGGCAAGGATCTGTTCGTGATCACCGGTGCCGGTGACGTGCTAGAACCCGAACATGACATCGCAGCCATTGGATCGGGTGGCAACTATGCCCTTGCAGCGGGCCGCGCCCTGATGGACAGCGACAACGATGCTGAAACCATCGCCCGCAAAGCAATGGCCATCGCCGCTGATATCTGCGTCTACACCAACGGAAACCTGACCGTTGAAAAAATCAGTTAACCCGCGCCACCGACAGCGGCACATTCGCCGCCCGACACCAGACGTAAACCTCGTTGTAGTCGTCAGTGTTGATGCCCGCCGGCACCGTATAGGTCGACCCGCCACGCATGGCCTTCAATTCACCCATGAAGGTGTTGGGATCATAGGTGCCGTCCTTGCCCAGACCGACAACCGGGTCCGGCGCATTGTCGAGAAAGAAGTCATCCAGCAGGCTGACAGTATCGCCCGCAATCTCGGCCGTGCCAGAGGACGTATGCGTCGAACGTCCTTCCAGCTGGCCCAATCGGCCATGTCCACCGGCAAGGGCCGGGGCGGCAAACATACTCACTCCGGCTGCTATGAATGTGCGGCGATGCATCGTGTTTCTCCTGTCTTGGTTTCTACCATGCTAAACCCTTCCGCCCACAGCACCTACAGCGCAAACGGATTTGTGATCCATGCTTGACCCGTCCGACATCAAAGCATCCGTGGCCGCAGGCCTGATCACAGAGGCGCAAGCCGCCAATATGGCCGCCCTTGCCCATAGCCGAAAAGGCGCGCGCGAGAACCTGTCGCCGGGCGACGAACCGTTCGAGCTGTTTAAAGGCTTCAACGAGATCTTCATCGTCGTGGGCCTTGGCATCCTTGCAACGGGCTGGGCGCTTGTTGTCGGCTCAATCTACGTCGCCGAAATCAACAACCCGCAACAAGAGGCGGTGTATTTCGGGCTTCTTGGTGCGGCGATCCTTTGGGGGTTGTCGGAGTACTTCGTCCGTCGCCGCCGCATGGTGGCCCCTGCTATCGCGCTTTCGGTCTTGTTTGCGGGAAATGCCGCGCTGGCGCTCACGGTCTACTTTGCCCAACCATTCATGGTCGCACAGGACGATTTCAGCAGCTTGCCCATGCCCTTCGCACTCGGCACTGTGGCCTTGTTGATCTACTGGATGCGCTTTCGGGTTCCATTCACCATGGCAATGATCGCCGTTGGGCTTTTCATCGTGGCGATGCTGATGGCTGCGACAACATCCGGCACCCCACAGGACGTGTCCGACTTGTTTCTGTTGTCCGCAGGCGGACCTTTCGCCTTTATCACTTTGGCGCTGGGACTTGCGGTTTTTGCTGTTGCGATGGCCTTTGACATGTCCGACCCACACCGCGTGACCCGGCGCAGCGCCAATGGGTTTTGGCTCCACGTTGTGGCCGCGCCTGCATTGGTTAACACCATGGCGCTGACTCTGCTGGAACAGGAAACCCAAACCGCCAATCTGATCTTGCTGGTGATCCTTGCGCTCTTTGCGCTTGTTGCAATCGTTATTGACCGCCGGTCATTCCTGATTGCCGCCATCGGCTATATTGTTGCCATCGCAGCAACCGTCTTTGACGGCGCGGGCGCTGCTTGGACCATTCTTTTCCTTGGCATGATCCTCTTGCTGCTCGGCGCGTTCTGGGAACGCATCCGCGCATTTCTTCTGCGGCTGATGCCCGGCTTTGTGCCGCTGCATCGCCTGCCCCCATCTTCCTACGTCAGGACCCAAAAATGACCGACCTCACCCCCCGCGAAATCGTGTCCGAACTGGACCGCTTTATCATCGGCCAAAAAGACGCAAAACGTGCCGTCGCCGTCGCTCTGCGCAACCGCTGGCGGCGCAAGCAACTGGGCGATGACCTGCGGGACGAAGTTTATCCCAAGAACATCCTGATGATCGGGCCCACCGGCGTCGGCAAAACCGAAATTTCGCGCCGCTTGGCGAAACTAGCGCGCGCACCCTTTATCAAGGTCGAGGCGACGAAGTTCACAGAGGTCGGCTATGTCGGTCGCGATGTAGAGCAGATCATCCGCGACTTGGTCGAGGCCGCGATTATCGACACCCGCGAACACATGCGCGAAGATGTGAAAGCCAAGGCAATCGAACAGGCAGAGGATCGCGTGATCACCGCCGTTGCTGGCACCGATGCCCGCGACAGCACGCGCGAGATGTTCCGCAAAAAGCTCAAAGCTGGCGATCTGGACAACACCGTGATCGAGCTTGAGCTGGCCGATACCTCCAACCCCTTTGGCGGTTTCGAAATCCCCGGCCAGCCGGGCGCAGGCCAGATGGGTGGCATGATGAACCTTGGCGATATCTTCGGCAAAATGGGCGGGCGCACCGTCAAAAAGCGGATGACCGTCGCCGAAAGCTATGAGGCCTTGATCGCGGACGAGGCTGACAAACTACTGGACGATGAAACCGTCACCAAAGCCGCACTTGAAGCGGTCGAACAGAACGGCATCGTTTTTCTGGATGAGATCGACAAGGTCGCTGCCGGCCAGGACCGCAAAGGCGCTGACGTGTCACGTGAAGGTGTGCAGCGCGACCTGCTGCCGTTGATCGAAGGCACAACCGTCAGCACCAAGCACGGGCCAATCAAAACCGACCACGTCCTTTTCATCGCCTCCGGCGCATTCCACGTCGCAAAACCGTCAGATCTGTTGCCGGAATTGCAGGGCCGTCTGCCAATCCGTGTAGAGCTGCGCGCACTGACCGAAGACGATTTTGTCCGCATCCTCACCGAAACGGACAACGCCCTGACGTTGCAATACTCTGCACTTATGAAAACCGAAGAGGTCACAGTGACCTTTGCCCCCGACGGTATCGCCGCCCTCGCCAAGATCGCGGCAGAGGTGAACGAAAGCGTTGAAAACATCGGGGCCCGCCGACTTTACACCGTAATCGAGCGTGTGTTCGAGGACCTGTCATTCTCAGCCCCAGACCGCGCGGGCGATGAGATCACGATTGACGCGGATTTCGTCGAGGAACACCTGGGCGAACTCGCGCGCAGCACGGACGTCTCGCGCTACGTTCTCTAAGCCGACCGCCTTCAACTTATTGCGGGCTTCGGATTGATCCGGGGCCCACACAAACTTGCGCTTCCCTCGGGTCGGAAAACCTGAAACCAAAGCGGCATGTCTTACCTCAACTTCCTGCGCGACAATTGGTCGTTCCTGCTTGCCGGAGTGATCCTGACATTTTCGTCGTCTTACGGGCAGACGTTCTTCATCTCGATCTTCGCAGATCAGATCAAAGCAGCGCATGGGCTGACCGATGGCGGCTGGGGCTTGTCCTATACCATCGCCACCACAGCCTCTGCCGTTCTGATGATTTGGGCGGGCGCTTTGACCGACCGTTTTCGCATCCGCGCTTTGGCAATTTTTGTGATGATCGGCCTCGCGGTGGCCTGCCTGATGATGACGCAAGCGCCCGCTGTTTGGTGGCTAGTGCTGACCGTCTTTCTGTTGCGCTTTACCGGACAAGGCATGTTGTCACATCTCGCCGTAGTCGCGATGGCCCGTTGGTTCGTTGCCACCCGTGGTAAGGCATTGTCCATTGCCAGCATCGGTTTTTCGATTGGCACCGCGTTTTTGCCAATCATCTTTGCGGCCCTCTTGCTGACAACCGATTGGCGCATCCTGTGGCTTATCTGCGCTGCGGTCCTGCTCTTGACCATTCCTGTGGTCACGCGGCTTTTGCGACAAGAGCGGACCCCCCAGTCCATGGCCGAAGAATCCGAAGCGCTCGGCATGGACAGCCGCCATTGGACACGGGCAGAGGTGTTGCGCCACCCTGTGTTCTGGCTTTTGGTTCCCGCCCTTCTCGGCCCGCCCGCATGGGGCACGGCCTTGTGGTTTCAGCAGGTGCATATCGCCGATGTCAAAGGGTGGAGTCACGTCGCCTTTGTCGCCCTCTTCCCGCTGTCCACCGCCGTGACCGTTGCCGCGACCTTTGGGTGCGGTTGGGCGATTGACCGGTTCGGCTCTGCCCGCATTCTGCCGTTCTACATGCTGCCCTTCGCCGTCGCCTTCTTTGTGATTGGTGCGGCATCCACGATCTTTATGGCGGCTGTCGGGTTGGCGGTTCTGGGGATCGGACAAGGGATACAATCCACACTCGCCAGTGCATTCTGGGCAGAATTTTTTGGCACCCGACACCTTGGCGCGATCAAGGCCGCGGCCGGGGCAATCATGGTCTTTGGGTCAGCGATTGGACCGGGCATCTCTGGTGTCATCATCGATCTGGGCGTTAATTTTCCGACGCAAATGATCTGGCTGACATTATATTTCCTGTTTGCAGCCGGGTTGTGCATGGTTTGTGCACGCATTGTGCATCCCCGATTAACGCGCCCGCTTTAGGTAAACATAGAACGCGCCGTCACCACCGTGGCGGATATGCGCAGGCCGGATTTCCAGAATCTTCGGACCCAGCGGCGGCAACCTTAACCATTGCGGCACATAGCGCCGCAAAACCCCGCGCTGCCCCGGCTGCGCCTGCATGTTGCCCTTGCCAGTGATCACCAAAACCAGCCGTTTGCCATCGTCAAAGGCGTTATAGATGAATTGCATCAGCGCTGGATGCGCCTGATCAAGTGTCATCCCGTGCAGGTCAATCCGCGCCTCTGGCTTCAGCTTGCTGCGGGACATCTTGCCAAAGGCCTTGTGGTCCATCTGTACTGGCGCTTGTCGCAGGGCCTGCCCCAGTCCGGGCAAGACATCGTCCTCGCGTCGTGGATTTGACTTGGCGCCAACTTCGAAAAAGGGAAGAGATTCCTTAGGCTTGGCCGGGGTTTTCACCAGCTCAGGCTCTGCTTTGGGTTCTTGCAGTTTAGGATGCATCGGTTCGACCCGGCGGGCGACCTGATCCCAAATCGCCCGATCTTCTGGCGAAAGGTGGCGTGGCTTTCTCATTCCAGCGGCTCTGTCACCTTGGACAGCGCATATTCAACCGGCATCAGAACAACCATCCGGCCACCGTCCTTGATGTTACCCGCCTGACGCCCGGCCTCTGGCCCTGTACCAAAGAAGATGTCAGCCCGCTGCGCACCCTTGATCGCGGAACCTGTGTCCTGCGCGATCATCAATCGCCGCATCGGATCATCACCGTCTTTTTCGATCCAGACCGGGGCGCCCAGCAGGGTGATCGACGGATCGACCGCAATCGACCTCAGCGTCGTGATCGACCGGTTCATCGCCCCCAGCGGCCCTTTTTCTGACGGTATTTCGTTCACTTCGCGAAAAAAAACGTATGAATCGTTCTGCCACAGCAGCTCCCGCCCCTCTTCGGGATTGTCTTTCACCCAGCCCTTGATCGCGTCTGCGGAAACCTCGTGTGCAGCGAACGCGCCCCTTTCGACAAGCTTGGCCCCGACAGAGGAATAGTCCCGCCCGTTCTTACCAGCATAGCCGACGCGAATGACCTCGCCGTCCGGCAACCTGATACGGCCCGATCCCTGGACTTGCAGAAAAAACAGCTCGACCGGGTCAGCCAGCCAGGCGATTTCCAGACCCTTTTCGGCCAGCGCTTCGTTTTCTTCGATCTCGCGGCGGGTCAGATAGGGTTGCCCCTCGACCAAGTCATCAGGCAAGCGGTAAATTGGGTGGGCGTAAGCCTCTGACCGGCCCAGATCGCCTGCAATCTCTGGCTCAAAATAGCCGGTGAACAACATCGGATCACCGTCTTCGATCAGCACCGGCTGAAAGAACGTCTCAAAGAAATCGCGCGCGGCTGGCCCGTCTTTGGCAAAGGCGCATAAGCGTTGCCAGTCCGTCCGGGGGATATCGCCGCAAGTTTCCGCAAAAACGGATAAGGCTGCGGCATGATCATCCGCAGCCCATCCATCAAGTTCGTCAAAGCTTAGAAACGTATAGTTCGGTTCGGCCACGGCTGCCCCCGTTAACGCCAAGGTCGCCGCAAGCGCGCGGATCATGCGTCCGTTGCAACCAGCCGCCAGTTCGGGTTGTCGCTGCCCATTTCACGGGCAAAGGTCCAGACATCCTTTTGGCGCTTGATCTCGGTATCGTTGCCTTCGATCACATCGCCCGCATTGTCGCGGACCTGCCATGTCATCTCACCGGTGAAGCGGACGGTCAGTTCGGCCTCTTTCGTGGCCTCGTCGAATGTCGCTTCGTTGAGACCCAGATCACTGATGCCAACAAACTGTGCCTCAATTGTCAGACCCTCGGCCTGACGCTGATCGACAACCTCGCTAAACGCTTCAAACACGTCTTCGCTGATGAACGGAGTCACATCAGACAAATCACCCCGCTCGAACGCCATCAAAATCATCTCATAGGCACCGCGGGCGCCTTGCAAGAATTCGGTCACGTTGAACGACGGATCAACCGATTTCATTTTGGCCAACGCCAAAGCGGTATCACTGCCCTCTGGGGCGTGGTCTGCGATATCGTGATCAACGCCACCTTCAATCACTTCAAACCCGCGACGATCCACCGCACGTTCCGACTGTTTCGGGATCGGCGGCTTCTCAAAACCCTCGCGGGTACCCAGCACAGACCGCAAGCGGACGATCAGGAAAATCGCGATCGCAGCAAGGACCAAAAGCTGTATAATAGGTGCGTTCATCGTCGCCTCTTTCTGTTGCGGCATGGAAACCGCCGTGTTGGGTTCTTATGTAGGGTGGCAACGGGGCCGAGTCCACTGCCCCACCTGTCACAATAAGGAAACCCAATGCCCCTTTTGGCGCTGTTCATTGCAATTCCGTTGATCGAGATCGCCTTGTTCATTCAAGTCGGCGGATGGCTGGGTCTGTGGCCAACGCTTTTGATCGTGGTTGTGACGGCGATCATCGGGTCAACTTTGGTCCGGCAACAAGGTGCGCGGGAAATGGCCCAATTGCGGTCCAGCTTCAGTGAATTGCGCGATCCGTCGGAATCCCTGGCCAATGGTGCCATGATCCTGTTTTCCGGCGCGCTTTTGCTGACACCGGGGTTTTTCACCGACATCGTCGGGTTCGCTCTGCTGGTCCCACCGGTGCGGGCGCGGGTCTATCAATACCTGCGGTCGCGCGTGAAAGTCGCCCGCTTTGAAATGGGCCCACAATCTGCCCAACCCCGCCCCGGACCCCGCGACCGTGTCATTGATGGCGAGTTTGAAGAGGTTGATCAGCCGCAAAAGCCAACCCATGAACCATCTGGCTGGACCCGCCATTAGCATTGAGGCTCGTCCCGTCCCCTGCTAAGAGCGATCCAACCTAGCATGACGGAGAGCACAATGGCCGAAGACGACGCCAAACCAGAAGAGGCCGCAGCAGCTGCCGCCCAGCCGCAACAGATCACCAGCAAGGTGCTTGCACAATATGTGCGCGATCTATCGTTTGAAAACATACTGGCCCAAAAGGGTGTGGGTGGCGATGCGCAGCCCGAAATCCAGGTGCAGGTCAATCTGGACGCTCGCAAGCGCGGCGCCGACAACCAGTACGAAGTCATTACCAAGCTGAACATCACATCCAAGACCAAGGAAAAGGGCGAGCCGCTTTTCGTGTTGGAGCTTGAGTATGCTGGTGTTTTCCAAATCGAAGGTGTGCCAGAAGAACAACTGCACCCCTATCTGCTGATCGAATGCCCGCGCATCACATTCCCATTTGTGCGCCGCATCGTATCGGATGTGTCGCGTGACGGTGGCTTCCCGCCACTGAACCTCGAACAGATCGACTTTTTGGCGCTTTACCGCGCTGAGCTGGCCCGCCGTCAGCAGGACCAGCAAAAGGTCAACTAAACCGCTTCCAAAGCGCGCTGTCGCCCAACTGGTCCACAAAGGTGGCATGGGCGGCGGCCTCTTCTTCGGTCAGCCGTGACGGCAGCGGGGTTGGCCGCGCCGTTGGCCGCCAGTCTTCGGCAGTTTGCGCATTTGACTTGGCTTCTGTCTGCGCCGACAGGGCAAAATCTGGCTGACGACCACCAATCAGTTCCAGATAGACCTCTGCCAGAATTTCACTGTCCAGCAGCGCGCCATGAAGCGTCCGGCTAGAGTTATCTATGCCAAACCGGCGACACAGCGCATCCAGCGAAGCAGGTGACCCGGGAAAGCGCCTGCGTGCGATGGCAAGTGTATCTAACGCCTGATCCATCGGCAAAAGCGGGCGGTTCACCCAGCCAAGTTCGGCATTCAGGAACTTCATATCAAAAGCGGCGTTATGGATGATCAGCTTGGCGTCGCCGACAAAATCCACAAAGTCCTGTGCAATGTCTTTGAAGACCGGTTTGTCGGACAAGAATTCATCGCCCAACCCATGCACGGCAAAGGCTTCTTCAGGCATCGACCGCTGCGGATTGATGTACTGATGGTATGTGCGCCCTGTTGGCACATGACCCATCAACTCAACAGCGCCAATTTCAACGATCCGGTCGCCCTCGCCCGGTTCAAATCCGGTCGTTTCTGTATCCAGCACGATTTCACGCATTCAACTTGCCCCTGATGTCCGCGATAATGGACTGCACGGCTTGCCGTGCGCCATCCATTGTATCTGTCTGGATGATGTAGTCAGCCCGCGCACGTTTGTCAGCATCTGGCATTTGGCGGTCGCGGATCATGTTGAATGCGGCCTCTGTCATCTCGCCCCGACCCATGACGCGCGCTTTCTGTGTTTGTGCGTCCACCGAGACAACAACAATTGCATCGCATAGACCCTCGGCCCCTGATTCAAAAAGAAGTGGAATATCAAGAAGAACGATATCCGCCGCTTGCGCGGCAAGAAACGCCGCCCGGTCACGCGCGACAAGCGGATGCACCTTGTCCTGAAGCCGGTCTAGGGCCTTCGGATCATCAACAATCCGCTGCCGCAGTTTCGGGCGTGAAACCTGATCATCGTCAATCGCATCGGGAAACAATTCGGCTACAACTTCAACAGCGGCACCACCTGGCGCATAAAGCTGATGAACTGCGGCATCGGCATCCCACACTGGCACACCCGCTTCTGCAAACATTTGGGCCGTTGTGCTCTTGCCCATCCCGATGGAGCCGGTCAGACCCAGAACAAAGCTCATCCGATGACGGCTTTGCGTAAGGCATCATCCACTTCGGGCCTGACGCCAAACCAGCGTTCAAAGCCTGGAACGGCCTGATGCAGCAACATGCCCAACCCATCAACAACCGTGCAGCCGCGGCGTTCTGCCTCGGCTAGAAGTTGGGTCCGCAAGGGCGCATAAACGATGTCCGTCACTACGGCATCCGGGCGCAAACCGTCCAGAGGCACCCGAAGTTCGGGCTGACCTGTCATGCCCAGAGAGGTTGTATTCACAACCGTGGTTGCGTCTTCGAGCATGTTGCCAGCCTGAACCCAATCCACAACATTGATCCGCGTACCAAACTCAGCGCGCAGCGCATCCGCTTTTGGACGAGTGCGGTTGGACAGCAGGATTTCTGGCACGCCTGCATCGGCTAGCGCGCAAATGATCGCCCGTGCAGCACCGCCAGCACCAAACACAGCCGTTGGCCCGGCTTTTGGATCCCAATGCGGCGCACCTTGCCGCAGGTTGGCAATGAATCCATAGCCGTCCGTGTTGTCCGCGTGGACTTTGCCATCTTCGCGAAAGATCAGCGTATTGGCCGCACCAATCAAGATCGCGCGGTCACTGATGTGATCGGCAAGCTGCATCACAGCGACCTTGTGCGGAAGCGTGACATTCGCGCCGACAAATCCCATCTTCGGCATTGCGCGGATCACCTCTGCGAGATCCGTATCCTCCACCTTTAGCGGCAGATATTGGCCACGGATGCCGTAGCGACGCAGCCAATGGCCGTGCACCTTAGGCGATTTGGATTGGCCGATCGGGTTTCCGATCACACCGGCAAGGGGGGTGGCAGGTATCATCCCGGCAGTGTTCCGCGCAACGTCAGATATGACAAGAGCTCTAATAGGGGCAGGCCCAGTACAGTGAAATAATCGCCTTCGACCCGGTGAAACAACCGTGCACCTTCTTGTTCAAGCTGATATGCGCCGACCGCGTGGCGAATATCCTCCCAATTGCGGGCGACGTAGTCTTCAAGATAGGCATCAGTCGCATCACGCATATGCAGCCGAACGACACCGACATGACGCCAAACCGGACGCCCTTCACCAAAAATCACCGCCGCCGATAACAATTGGTGTGGACCACCGCGCAACTGCTTGAGCTGGTCAAGGGCATCATCGGGATCACGTGGCTTTGAAAATGTCGTTTGCCCGTGCGCCAGTACCTGATCGCAGCCGATGACCAAGCCCTCGGGATGGCGCGCTGCGACTTTCAAGGCTTTCATTTCCGCCAGCGCATCGGCAATATCACGGGGCTTTGCGGCTTCTGCCTGCAACGCGGATTTCATCGCGTCTTCGTCTACGCGCGCAACATCAACCGTGAAATTGACACCAGCGTTGCGCAGCAAAGTGGCCCGAATCGAAGAGCCGGAAGCGAGGATGATCGGTTCAGCCATGTGGATGAAATCCGGGATAACCTTGGGTGTTCATGGGGGACAGGTTTGGGATGAAGATGGGTTGAATGCAAGGCCTGCGGATAACCGGCTACTTCCAGATGCGTTCAGGTGAATTTATCTCCTTGGGATAAGGATAAGTCGGGGTGTGCAAAACTTTGATAGTTTGGTGAGGTCAAGGGGAGAGGTAAGGAAATTTGGCGGCTCTGTTTTCGCATATCTATTTGTAGATAAATGATAATATCTGATACTACTGATATATTAGGGATATCTCTGTTGGCCTAAGACTGGGGATAAACCTGCGCATGAATTTGTAATCCACAGATTCGGGCAACCCATAATCATCATCATCCTTCTTTTCTTTCTTTCTTTATTAAGGAAGAACAAGACCATGAAAGAGAGGATCACATGAGCTGGCTTCTGCCATTCTATGATTGGATCAAGGCATTACATATCATTGCGGTGATTTCCTGGATGGCTGGAATGTTCTATTTGCCCAGGCTGTTTGTCTATCATGCTGAGAAAGCGACCGTAGGGTCAGAGCTTGATCAGACGTTCCAAGTGATGGAAGCAAAGCTGCTGCGTGTAATCATGAACCCGGCAATGATTGTATCATGGGTATGTGGTCTTTTGTTGATCGGGATGGGGGCGTTTGATTTTGGCGCTGTGTGGAGTTGGGCGAAGCTTATCGCGGTCTTAGCAATGTCAGGCGCGCATGGTTGGTTGGCCGCGCGCCGCAAAGACTTTGCCGCGGGCCAGAACACGCGCAGCGGGCGGACTTATCGGTTGATAAACGAGGTGCCGACCGTTTTGATGTTTGTCATTGTGATTGCCGTGATCGTGCGTCCGTTCTAGGTTTTGTTGACTCCGCGCTGGAAGCGCCTTAGATGAAGCGGCGCTGCCCGTCCGGGCGACAAGCGTTTTCCAATCGTAAGAACACAATGCGGGCCGTTTCGGTGCGCTCATGGAATATAATATGTCCCAACATCGTCTGAACCTTGCTGACCTGAAGGCGCAAAGCCCCAAGGATCTGTTATCGCTGGCTGAAGAGCTTGAGATCGAGAATGCCTCGACCATGCGGAAGGGCGACATGATGTTCGCGATTCTGCGTGAACGTGCAGACGAAGAGTGGCTGATTGGCGGTGATGGGGTGCTAGAGGTCGTCAAGGACGGCTTTGGCTTTCTGCGCTCGCCAGAGGCGAATTACCTGCCCGGTCCTGACGACATTTATGTGTCACCTGAGATGATCCGCCAGCATTCGCTGCGGACCGGCGATACGGTCGAAGGGTTGATCAAGGAACCGAACGACAGTGAACGCTACTTTGCTCTGAACACGGTTGAACGGATCAATTTCGAGGACCCGGAAAAGACAAAACACAAAGTTGCCTTTGACAACCTGACCCCGCTTTATCCAGATGAGCGACTGAAGATGGAGGTTGATGACGAGCACCAGAAGAAAGACCGGTCCGCGCGGATTATCGATCTGGTGTCGCCAATTGGTAAAGGGCAACGTTCCTTGATCGTGGCGCCCCCGCGCACGGGTAAAACGGTGCTGCTGCAGAACATCGCGCACTCGATCGAGAAGAACCACCCAGAGTGTTACTTGATCGTCCTGTTGATCGATGAACGCCCAGAAGAAGTGACGGACATGCAGCGGTCTGTGAAAGGTGAGGTTGTGTCGTCGACGTTTGACGAACCCGCAGACCGTCACGTCGCGGTGTCCGAAATGGTGATCGAAAAGGCAAAGCGCCTGGTTGAACACAAGCGGGACGTTGTGATCTTGCTTGATTCGATCACTCGTCTTGGCCGTGCGTTCAACACCACTGTGCCGTCCTCTGGCAAGGTGTTGACCGGTGGTGTGGATGCCAATGCGTTGCAACGGCCCAAGCGCTTTTTTGGTGCCGCGCGGAACATTGAGGAAGGCGGATCGTTGACGATCATTGCGACCGCGCTGATCGATACCGGTAGTCGGATGGACGAAGTGATCTTTGAGGAATTCAAAGGTACGGGTAACTCTGAGATCGTGCTTGACCGCAAGGTAGCGGACAAGCGTGTGTTCCCTGCGATGGATATCCTCAAATCCGGTACCCGGAAGGAAGAATTGTTGGTCGATAAGAACGATCTTGCGAAGACATATGTCTTGCGGCGGATCCTCAACCCGATGGGCACGACAGATGCTATCGAATTCTTGCTTGGTAAGCTCAAGCAGACCAAGACCAACGCTGACTTCTTCGATTCTATGAACACCTGACGACGATGTCGCAGGATACGATATTTGCGCTGGCCACTGCCGCCGGCCGCGCGGGTATTGCCGTGGTGCGCGTATCGGGACCGAGGGCGTTTGAGCTTGCTGGTGGGTTGATGTCTGACCTGCCGGTGCAGCGGGGCTTGCGGGTTCTTCGGTCTGCGGATGGGGTTGTTCTGGACCAGGCTCTGGTTTTGTCCTTTCCAGGTGAAAAGAGCTTTACCGGTGAGCCGGTTGTCGAACTTCACCTGCATGGTAGTCCGGCGATTGTGCGGGCGGTCCTATCTGCATTGGAAACGGCAGGTGGCCGCAGCGCGGAAGCAGGTGAATTCACCCGGCGGGCATTGGAGAATGGCAAGCTTGACCTCGCCCAGGTGGAAGGGCTGGCGGATCTGATCGACGCAGAAACAGAAGCGCAGCGGAAACAGGCGATGCGCGTTTTTGCTGGTGGCTTGGGAAATTTGGCAGAGGCTTGGCGCGTTGATCTGATAAGAGCGGCAGCGTTGATCGAAGCGACCATTGATTTCGTCGATGAGGATGTCCCCGTCGATGTCACACCAGAGGTTCAGGCATTGCTGACAAAGGTTGCATCTGACTTGAGCGCTCAGATCGATGGTGTCGCCATTGCAGAGCGGATCCGGGATGGATTTGAGGTCGCGATTGTCGGCGCACCTAACGTGGGAAAATCGAGTTTGCTGAACCGGCTGGCCGGACGTGATGCGGCGATCACGTCGCATGTCGCTGGGACGACCCGCGATGTGATCGAAATTCAGATGGATTTGGCGGGGTTGCCCGTGACCTTGTTGGACACTGCTGGTATCAGGCAAACAACTGATATTGTTGAAGAAATTGGCGTTCAACGTGCTGTCGATAGGGCACGGTTGGCGGACATTCGGTTGTTCTTGGTAACGGATCAGGATGATTTTCCACTTCCCGTTGAAACTGGTGATCTCGTGGTCCAAGGCAAGGCCGATGTGCGTGCTATAGATGGACTGGCGGTGTCTGGACTGACGGGCCAAGGTTTGGACGCTTTGTTGGCGGCACTTACGTCAGAGCTTCAGAAGAGAGCAGGCTCAGCCGGAGTCGCAATGCGGGACCGCCATCGGGTTGCGATGATGGATGCGCGGGATCGCATAGATGGGGTGCTCATCGATCTGACACAGAGTCGGCCAATGGACCTTCTGGCAGAGGATATTCGGCAGGCGATCCGGGCGGTTGACATGATCGTCGGGCGCGTGGATGTAGAGGACCTTCTGGACGAGATTTTCTCTAGCTTCTGCATCGGAAAGTAGGATGTTTCACGTGAAACACTTTGACGTTGTGATCGTGGGCGGTGGCCATGCTGGCTCTGAAGCGGCGTGGGCTGCGGCCAAAATGGGCGCAAAGGTCGCGCTGGTCACGCTGCGGAAGGATTCAATTGGTGTGATGTCCTGTAACCCGGCAATTGGCGGCCTTGGCAAAGGCCACCTAGTCCGAGAGATTGATGCGCTGGGTGGTTTGATGGGGCTTGCGGCCGACGCGGCTGGTATT
Organism: Yoonia sp. R2331; assembly: GCF_041103235.1. Lineage (NCBI taxonomy): Bacteria > Pseudomonadati > Pseudomonadota > Alphaproteobacteria > Rhodobacterales > Paracoccaceae > Cognatiyoonia > Cognatiyoonia denitrificans. The sequence continues at coordinate 229,163 of NZ_JBGCUN010000002.1, forward strand.
CAATTTCGCCTGCTCAATCGCACTAAGGGTCCGGCTGTTCGTGGACCACGTGCGCAATCTGACCGGGTCCTCTATCGGGAATTTGTCCAGGCGTCGCTTGCTGGACTAGAGAATCTGGCCGTGATTGAGGCTGAGGCGACCGATCTGCGTGTTGCAAGTGGTGAGGTTACAGGGCTTCATCTTGCGGACGGTACGACACTTTCGACCAAGAGTGTTGTTTTGACGACCGGAACGTTCCTTCGTGGGGTTATCCATATCGGGGATGTATCGCGCCCCGGCGGCCGTGTCGGTGATAACGCCTCTGTCGCAATGGCCGAGCGTTTAGATAGCTTTGGTCTGCCGATGGGCCGTCTGAAAACGGGCACACCGCCTCGTCTAAACGGTCTTACGATTGACTGGGAGCGTTTGGATAAGCAGCCAGGCGATGAAGACCCAAGTTTGTTTTCATTTATGTCTGTGGCACCTGCGGTCCGTCAAATTTCTTGCGGCATCACCCATACCAACACACAGACCCATGATATCATTCGGGAAAACCTATCCAGATCAGCGATGTACGGCGGACATATTGACGGTGTTGGTCCCCGCTATTGCCCATCTATCGAAGATAAAGTGGTTCGGTTTTCGGATAAAGATTCACATCAAGTCTTTCTCGAACCAGAGGGACTGACCACCAGCACCGTCTACCCTAATGGGATCTCAACCTCTCTGCCGGCGGAGGTGCAGGAACAATACGTTCGTTCCATGACGGGGCTCGAAAAGGTCGAAATTGAGCAGATGGGCTATGCCATCGAATATGACTACGTCGATCCGCGTGCGCTGCGCATATCGCTCGAATTGAAGGCCTGTCCTGGATTGTTCCTTGCGGGCCAGATCAATGGCACAACGGGATACGAAGAAGCGGCCGCACAGGGACAAGTGGCGGCAATCAACGCTGTGATGCGTGCGCGTGATCAAGATACTGTCGTGTTCAGCCGTAAAGACAGCTACATCGGCGTGATGATTGATGATCTGACCAGCCGGGGTGTGACGGAACCTTACCGCATGTTTACGTCACGTGCCGAGTTTCGGCTTCTTTTGCGGGCTGACAACGCCGATCAGCGCTTGACCGAAAGAGGACGTAAATTGGGGTTGGTTGACGATCAGCGGTGGGCGAATTTTGAATCAAAGATCGAAAAAATCAAACGCGGTGCCGCGACGCTTTCGCAGATTACACTATCGGCGCGTGACATTGCGTCGTCTGGTGCAAAGCTGAATGTAGATGGCCCAAAGCGAACGGCGCTTGATGCGCTTTCCCTAAACGACTTTGGCTTTGCTGAGCTACGCGGGATTTCTAACGCGGTTCCTGCGCTTGAACCGGGGATCGAAGAGCAAATCAAGAACGACGCTCTTTATTCCAACTACATCAAAAGACAGGAAAAAGACATTGCCGCGATGGCGAAAGATGAAGCAACGATCATTCCGCGCGATACGGACTTTGGTGCCTTGGGGGGTCTGTCTGCAGAGCTCGTGCAGAAGCTCACAGCGGCACAACCTGAAACGCTCGCGCAGGCGCGTCGCATTGACGGCATGACGCCGGCGGCTCTTTTGGTGCTTTCGGGTTATCTGAAACGGTATAGCAGTGAAAAGGCTGGTTGATGCCCATCCTGATCGGCGACGTTGATGTTTCACGTGAAACAATGGAGCGGCTCAAGTTGTTTGAGTCGCTTGTTGTCAGATGGTCCCCAAAAATAAATCTTGTCTCCAAGGTTGATCTGACGGACCTGTGGCAACGGCACATCCTTGATTCTGCACAGGTTTTCAATGCAGACTTGCCCAAATCCAACCACTGGGTCGATCTTGGTAGCGGTGGTGGTTTCCCGGGAATTGTCGCTGCAATCATAACTACAGAATTTGCGCCCGAGCGGTGGTTCACGTTGATCGAAAGTGATCAGCGAAAATCGACATTTCTGCGTACCGCTTTGCGTGAATGTGGTGTGACTGGTCAAGTTATTGCTGACAGAATTCAATCTGCAGCTCCCCAAAGTGCAAATATCCTGTCCGCACGCGCCTTGGCACCCGTCACCGATCTTCTCGCTCATGCAGTTCGTCATATGAATGAAAACGGCGTTGCATTGCTTCACAAGGGCAGGAATTATGCTCAGGAACTGGATGCAGCGAAACGGGTTTGGTCCTTTGATGTGACCACACATCAAAGCCTGACCGCACCTGACAGCTGTATTCTTGCCATAAGGAATATCCGACGTGCAGACGCCCAATAGCCTCAACCGCGCCAAGATCATCGCGGTGGCAAACCAAAAGGGCGGCGTCGGCAAAACCACGACCACAATCAACCTTGGCGCAGCGTTGGCAGAGGCAGGATGCCGCGTTTTGCTGATCGATCTCGACCCACAAGGGAATGCCTCAACTGGCCTCGGTATTGATCACAGCAAGCGTTTGGTAACCACCTATGATCTGCTCGTTGGCGACGCCACACCGGGCGACGCGATCCAGGTTTCAAATGTCGAGGATCTCCTGGTCATTCCAGCGACAACAGACCTCAGCTCTGCAGATATCGAACTGATTTCCAACGAAAAACGCAGTTTCCTTTTGCACGATGCGTTGCGGCAATTGTCGATGGATAGCTATCAACTTGACTACATCTTGATCGATTGCCCGCCATCCCTCAACATCTTGACGGTCAATGCAATGGTGGCTGCGGACTCTGTCATCGTCCCGTTACAATCTGAGTTCTTTGCTCTCGAAGGCTTGTCGCAACTCATGCTCACCATCAGAGAGGTCCGGCAATCCGCAAACACCAACCTGCGGATCGAAGGGATCGTGTTGACGATGTACGACAAACGTAACAACCTCTCGCAACAGGTCGAGGCGGACGCCCGCGAAAATCTGGGCGGTTTGGTCTTCGACACCCTCATCCCGCGCAACGTGCGGCTCAGCGAGGCGCCGTCTTTCGCGATGCCAGTCCTGTCCTACGATCCAACGTCATCTGGTGCGCAGGCCTACCGTGCGCTGGCGCAAGAAATCCTGACGAAATCCAAAGCTCCGATCAGAAAGGTCAGCTAAATGGCAAAATCATCAAAGCCGCGTGGCCTCGGCCGTGGCCTTTCGGCACTCATGGCGGATGTACAGACGGATGCGCCCGCCGCTGACGCACCCAAGCGACCCGATTTGACGCTTCCGATTGACAGCATTCGTCCCAATCCCGATCAGCCGCGCCGGACATTTGACAATGACGCGCTGTCTGAACTCGCCGACTCGATCAAGGAAAAGGGCGTGATCCAGCCCCTGATCGTGCGCCGGGACCCGAACGATGGCCAAAGCTATCAGATCGTGGCAGGCGAACGCCGGTGGCGCGCGTCACAAATGGCGCAACTCCATGAATTGCCGGTCTTGATCCGCGACTTCGACGATACCGAAGTGCTAGAGATTGCGATTATCGAGAATATCCAACGTGCTGATCTCAATCCCGTTGACGAAGCGACCGGCTATCGCCAGTTAATGGATCGCTTTGGTCACACCCAGGATCAAATGGCTCAGGCGCTCGGAAAAAGCCGGAGCCACATTGCCAACCTGTTGCGATTGCTCAATCTTCCCGACCCTGTCCTTGGTTGGCTGGCGACGGGGAAGCTCACCGCGGGCCATGCCCGTGCGCTTGTGGGCCACGATGACGCGACCAAGCTCGCACAACACATCATTCAAAAACGCCTCAGCGTGCGCGAGGCGGAAAAGATCGCCAAAACTGGCTTGCCGCAAAAGGGATCAAAGCGGAGCCCAGCTGGCGGCACAGCAAAAGACGCTGACACCGTCCAGATCGAACAAGAGCTGACCGCTCATCTTAAAATGAAGGTCGCCATCGACCACAAGCCCGGCCAGGAAGGCGGCAAGCTGACGATAAACTACCAGTCGTTCGAACAGCTTGACGATCTTTTGCGGACACTCGGTGGCGGCTAATCTGCCAGCAACCCTCGCAAAACACCGTTCAAGACAGGGCGAAACGCAGGTGCGACAGACAGTAAACTTTCTGACTGTTGAAGTTGGCCGTGTTCTAATAAGTTATTGATATTGTTTAATAACCTTTCACCACCTAGCGCCTCTAAGCGTTCCATCGAAACGCCCTCGAACACCCGCAACCCCATGAGCAAGAATTCTGTCATCCGCGCCTCAGCCGACAACTGCTCTCGTGAACCTTCGCCTTGGCCTTTCATTTCGACTTGGCGCAACCATGCTGTCGGGGCCAAAGGCGTTTCTGTCGCCCAGCGCTGGCCACCCAACGTCAACCTGCCATGCGCCCCCGGTCCGATCCCAGCGTAATCACCGGATTGCCAATAAATCAGATTATGGCGGCTTTCTTCGCCACGACGCGCGTGATTGGACACCTCGTAAGCCTCGTACCCAGCCGCTTCACACAAATCCTGCGTTGCGAGATACATATCAGCCGCCGTGTCATCGTCTGGCAAATCACGCAACTTACCGGCGGCAAACCGATCACCAAATGCGGTCCCCTCTTCGATCGTCAACTGATATAGCGACAGGTGATCCGCGGCGAATGCCAACGCTTCTTTCAGCTCGGCTCGCCATTGATCCAACGATTGACCTTGCCGCGCATAGATCAAATCAAAGGACACACGATCAAACGCTGCGCGCGCGACGTCAAAGGCCTGCATCGCCTCTCGCACAGTATGCAACCGGCCCAAGGCCTTTAGGTCTACGTCATTTAGCGCCTGCACGCCAAGGGACACCCGGTTCACACCTGCATCACGGTACCCTGCGAAACGCCCCGCTTCGACGGATGTTGGATTGGCCTCCAACGTGATTTCGCAATCATTCGCGATGGTCCAAGTCGAGCGGACATGCTCCAGAATTGCGTTCACCAGTTGGGGATCCATCATGCTTGGCGTCCCGCCGCCAAAGAACACGGACCGAAGTACCCGGCCCTCAGTTTCCCGTCCGACACGTGTGATTTCGTGTAGATAAGCGTTTTGCCAACGCGCCTGATCAATCGCGCCGACCACATGGCTATTAAAGTCGCAATAGGGACACTTGGCCTGACAAAACGGCCAATGAATATACAGGCCAAAGCCCGCAACTTGCCAATCCTCAGGCAAAGCAGCCCTTGACCAATTTGGCAAAGGCATCCGCCCGGTGAGAGATCTTGTTCTTTTCCCAGCGATCCATCTCACCACATGTGATGTCATATCCATCGGGTTGGAACATCGGGTCATAGCCATGCCCCTGATCACCCCGCATCGGCCACACGACCTGGCCGTCCATCACGCCAGGAAACACCTCATCATGACCGTCAGGCCATGCAAGAACCAATGTACTACAAAACCGTGCCTTGCGTGGATAAGGCGCGTTCACCGCTTCCAACTCATTCCAAGTCCGCGTCATTGCCATTACGAAATCGCGGCCATCTGGCGTTTCGGACCAATCCGCGGTGTAAACACCGGGCGCGCCGTTCAGCCCATCAACCTCGATCCCGCTATCGTCAGCAAGTGCCGGCAAACCTGTGGCTTTTGCCGCTGCATGAGCCTTGATCCGCGCATTCCCGACAAAGGTGGTCTCGGTTTCGTCAGGTTCCGGCAGATTGTGATCCGTGTTCGAGGTAATCTTGATCCCATAGGGCGACAAAAGATCAGCAATCTCTTCCAGCTTGCCTTGATTATGCGTCGCTACAACTAGCTGATCCCCGTCAAAGCGCCGCATTAGCTGACAGCCGCCATCTGCGCCACATTCAACTCACCAATGCCTTTTTCCGCCAAATCCAGAAGGCCATTCATCTGGTCACGGGTAAACGTTTGGCCTTCGGCACTCATCTGCACTTCAACCAGCTTGCCGGCGTTCATGATGAAATTGCCGTCAACACCGGCCTCAGAGTCTTCGGGGTAATCAAGGTCCAACACCTCTTGTCCCGCATAGATGCCACAAGAAATTGCCGCAACGGGATCAATCAGCGGATCACTTGTGATCACGCCTGCTTTCATCAGCTGGTTCACGGCTAGTTTTAGGGCCACCCAGCCACCAGTGATTGACGCACAGCGCGTGCCGCCATCGGCCTGAATCACATCGCAATCCACCGTAATCTGCCGCTCGCCCAGCGCCACACGATCAACACCAGCCCGAAGCGACCGTCCAATCAAACGTTGGATTTCCTGCGTCCGGCCGCCCTGCCCGTTCTTGGCTTCGCGGCGCATGCGCGTGTGTGTCGCGCGCGGCAGCATTCCATATTCCGCCGTGACCCATCCCAGCCCGCTGTTGCGCATGAACGGCGGCACCTTTTCGTCAACAGACGCGGTGCACAGCACATGGGTGTCACCCATCCGGATCATGCAGGACCCTTCCGCATGCCGGGTCACGCCGACCTCAATCGAAACGTCACGCATCTGATCAATCTGACGGCCTGATGGGCGCATGGAAAACTCCTGAGTTTTGGTTGCGTTCTCGGCTTACGCCCCCCACCTTCCGTTGCCAACCCCGATTGACGTTCCATGCACGCTGGTTTTAATTGCCCAGCCTCCTAACTGGTGATCCATGTCAGACGAGATTCCGCAGCTTGAAACGATGAACGCCCGCACGCGCGAGGTTTTTCGCCGCGTGGTCGAAGGCTACCTCGAAACCGGCGCGCCCGTTGGTAGCCGGACCCTGACGCGCACACTGTCCGAAAACGTCAGCGCCGCCACGATCCGCAATACCATGCAGGACCTCGAATTTCTGGGCCTTCTGGGCAGCCCGCACACTTCTGCTGGACGGATGCCGACAGAAATTGGCTTGCGCATGTTTGTTGATGGACTGCTCGAAGTTGACGACCTCTCGGGCGAAGATCGCAGCCGCATCGACCAAACGCTTGATTCCAATTCTGATGACGTGACCACTTTGCTCGATCGCGTGGGCTCTGCCCTGTCGGGTGTCACACATGGTGCCAGTCTCGTGCTGACCCCAAAGCATGAAGCACCGATCAAGCACATTGAATTCGTGTCACTTTCCCCAGACCGCGCCCTTGTGGTCCTGGTCTTTGCGGATGGTCACGTCGAGAACCGGATCTTCACACCACCCCTCGGCCAAACCCCATCATCAATGCGCGAAGCGGCCAATTTTCTGAATGCCATCGCCGCCGGCCAAACGCTCTCTTCTTTGGGTGAAACCATCAAGCGCGAAATCGTGGCGCGCCGTCAGGAAATTGACAGCTTAGCTGCAGAACTTGTGCAGTCTGGTGCGGCCCTTTGGGCAGACGAAGGCACCGCTGATGAGCGCCTTATCGTGCGCGGTCGTGGCAACCTTTTGCCCGAATCTGAAACCGATCTGGAACGTATCAGAACCCTTTTTGACGACTTGGAACGCAAGCGCGATATCGCCAGTTTCCTGGAACTTGCCGATCAGGGTGAAGGCGTCCGCATTTTTATTGGCTCAGAGAACAAATTGTTCTCACTTTCGGGTTCCTCTCTGGTGGTTTCTCCTTATATGAACGCCGACCGAAAGATTATCGGCGCGGTTGGGGTAATTGGCCCGACCCGCCTGAACTACGGGCGCATTGTGCCCATCGTGAATTACACCGCACAGCGCGTCGGCCAAATGATTTCCGACCGCTCCTGACAGGAAGACAAACATGTCCGACAAAGACCTCGATGAACCACTCAGCCTTGATGAACTCGCCGCCGAAGGCGACGAGATGGAGGCCGCTGGCGATGAGGGTGTTCTTGAACGCATCGCCAATATCGAGGCCGAGCGGGATGAGTTTCGTGACAAATGGATGCGCGCGCTGGCAGATGCTGAAAACGTGCGCAAACGCGCCGACCGTGATCGCCGCGAAGCAGAGAACTATGGCGGTTCCAAGCTGGCGCGTGATCTACTCCCAGTTTACGACAACCTCCGCCGTGCGCTGAAGTCCACCGAGGAGGCTGAAGGCGACGCCAACAAAGCGCTGCTCGAAGGTGTGGAGCTGACGATGCGCGAATTGCTCAATGTCTTCAAAAAGCACGGTATCGAACCGATCGTGCCCGAAGCCGGTGACAAGTTCGATCCGCAACTTCACCAAGCCATGTTCGAGGCCCCCGTACCCGGCACAAAGTCCGGCCACATTCTCGAAGTGATGGCCGAAGGGTTCCTGCTTCACGACCGGCTCTTGCGCCCCGCGCAGGTCGGTGTCAGCTCGATGCCCGCGTCTTGATCGGACCCTGGGCTTCTTGACCTAAATCAACGCGCGCGGCGCTTGGGTCTGCGAAGCTCCTTCTGAAAGGAGCTTCGCAATGACCGATCCAACACATGCCTTCGATCAGGGTGATTACCCCTACGCAGACCGTATGAAAAAGGCAGAATACGAGGCTGAAAAGGCGGCGCTTCAAGTCGAGCTGTTGAAAGTGCAGCACTGGGTGCAGGACACCGGCCAGAAATATGTGCTGTTGTTCGAAGGTCGCGATGCCGCCGGCAAAGGCGGCACGATCAAACGCTTCATGGAACATCTCAACCCTCGCGCCGCACGAGTTGTCGCGCTGAACAAACCTAATGATGAAGAGCGCGGACAATGGTTTTTCCAGCGCTATATCAGGCACTTGCCGACATCTGGCGAAATCGTGCTATACGATCGCTCTTGGTACAACCGCGCGGGTGTCGAACGGGTCATGGGCTTCTGCGAGCCGAACGAATACCTCGAATTCATGCGCCAAACGCCAGAATTTGAACGCATGCTGTCGCGCTCTGGTATCCGGCTCTTCAAATACTGGTTTTCGGTGACCCGCGATGAACAGCGCCGCCGGTTTGCTTCTCGCGAAACCGATCCGCTCAAAAGGTGGAAACTCTCCCCGATTGATCGCGCCAGCCTTGATAAATGGGATGACTACACCGAAGCAAAAGAAGCGATGTTCTTTTACACCGACACCGCCGATGCCCCTTGGACCGTCATCCGCTCAAACGACAAGAAACGTGCGCGGCTGAATGCGATGCGCCACTTTCTGTCCGAACTCGACTACCCCGACAAAGACACGGCGGTGGTCCAGCCCCCCGATCCGCTGATTGTGCACCAGGCAGAATCCGTTGTTCACGCCGCTGACCACATTCTTGCGGCCTCGGTTCACCCCAAAACCCGCAAATCCGGCCAATAGGAAAGCGAAAGATGTCTCACGTCCCTCATGAACTACACGAAGAATTCCCAGAATTTCAGGATCAGCTTAGTGCGCTAAAGCAGGCCGATGCGCATTTCGCCAAGCTCGCTGACCAATACCACGACGTCAATCGCGCGATTCATCGGGCCGAAACAGATGTCGAACCGACGGATGACCTGAACCTTGTCACGATGCGCAAACAACGCATGACGCTCAAAGACGAGATTTACGCACTTTTGTTGTCAACTGTCTGACTGTCCCAGCATCTCTCTGAGCTGATACACCAATGTTAGTGCCTGTTTTGGTGTCAAATCATCGGGCAGCACATCACGCAGCACATCTTCCACTTCTGATGGTTTGGCGACCGTCGGTGGGGGCGCTGGCGTAGCCGCAAACAGCGGCAAATCGTCGATGACGGCCTTTCGCCCTGCCCCGCCTTCGCGTTCGCCCTTCTCCAGTGCATCCAAAACGACCTTGGCGCGCTCTACCACCACATCTGGCAATCCAGCCAACCTCGCCACCTGCACGCCGTAACTGCGGTCGGCCGTGCCTTTGCGCACCTCGTGCAGGAAAATCACGTCGCCTTCCCACTCCTTGACGGACACCGTTGCGTTGTCCACGCCGTCCAGCTTGCCCGCCAACTGCGCCATCTCGTGATAATGCGTGGCAAATAATGCGCGGCAGCGGTTCACATCGTGCAAATGCTCCAACGTGGCCCAGGCGATCGACAAACCGTCATAGGTCGCCGTGCCGCGCCCGATTTCGTCCAAAATCACCAGTGCCCGATCATCCGCCTGGTTCAAAATCGCTGCGGTTTCGACCATTTCCACCATAAACGTCGACCGCCCGCGAGCAAGATCGTCAGATGCGCCAACCCGGCTGAAGATTTGGCTTACGATGCCAATGTGGGCCTCTTTTGCTGGCACCCAGGCCCCCATCTGCGCCAACACAGCGATCAAGGCGTTCTGGCGTAGGAACGTCGATTTACCAGCCATATTCGGCCCAGTCAGCAACCAAATGGACTTGTCGGAAAGGTCGCAATCATTGGCCACAAATGGGGACCCATCCTTTTGAAGCGCAGCCTCAACGACAGGATGGCGACCCCCGATGATGTCAAATGCCCGACTATCGTCGATCACCGGCTTGGTCCAGTTTTCACGTGTTGCCACGGTGGCCAAACCTGTTGCCAGATCAAATTCGGCAAGCCCACGAGCCATTGCTCCCAACGGCCCCGCCTGCGCCAAAATCGCGTCAGTTAGGCCGGAATAGAGTCTCTTTTCAATCTCAAGCGCCCTGCCCCCGGCATTCAAAATCCGCGTTTCGATCTCGCTTAACTCGACCGTGGTAAAGCGTACCTGGTTTGCCGTCGTCTGCCGATGAATGAACGTTTCATTGAGCGGTGGCGCCATCATCTTGTCGGCATGGGTCGCGGTGGTCTCGATGAAATAGCCCAGCACGTTGTTGTGCTTGATCTTAAGGCTTTGTATGCCAGACAGCTCAACAAACTCGGCCTGCATCTTGGCGATCACGCCGCGCCCTTCGTCGCGCAACAGCCGGGCCTCGTCCAATTCGATGTCATAGCCCGTCGCGATAAACCCACCATCGCGCGCCAAAAGCGGTGGCTCGGCAATCAGCGCCGCATCCAAAAGGGCCAAAAGGTCGTCATGACCCACCAGCGCCTGCCCTGCCTCGGCCAAAATCTCTGGTAAATCGCCTGGCAATGCCGTGGCAATTCGCCCGGCCTCTTTAATCGAGTTTCGGATTGCAGCCATATCTCGCGGCCCACCGCGGTCCAACGCCAAGCGCGACAAGGCGCGGTCCAGATCATGTACGCCGCGCAGATAGTCGCGCAAATCCTCGGTCCAACGGACCTGTTCGACAGCGAAACTGACGGCATCTTGCCGCGCCTGTACCGTTGCCCTGTCGCAAGACGGTGATGCCAACCGACGTTCCAACAGTCGTGCGCCCCCCGCTGTGACTGTCTGATCGACCGCGCCCAGCAATGATCCGGTACGGCCCCCCGCCATTGCATGGGTCAGTTCCAGTGATCTGCGGGTCGCTGCGTCGATCTGCATCGCTGCCCGCTGCCCCTCCTGCACCGGTGGGCGAAGTAGTGGCAAATTCCCTTTCTGGGTAATATCCAGATATTCGGCCACCGCCGAAAGTGCGGCGATTTCGGCGCGGCTGAACGTTCCAAAAGCATCCAGCGAGCCAACTTTGTACAGTGCGCACAGTCGTTTTTCGCCACTGGTGCTGTCAAATGCTGCCCTGCCCAAAGTGGACAGCGAAGCGCCAGATTCAGACACTAACGCGGCGAAATCGCCCTCATCTCCATCTGCAACGATCACTTCCTTTGGTGAAAGCCGCGCCAATTCTGGACCAAGGGCAACCCGTGGGCAGGTCATCACATGAAACGCCCCGGTCGAAATATCGACCCACGCCAAAGCGCTATCGTCGCGAACCTGTGCAAAGGCCGCCAGATAGTTGTGACGCCGCGCGTCCAGCAGCGAATCCTCGGTCAGTGTGCCGGGTGTCACCAACCGCACCACGTCGCGTTTGACGACAGATTTGGAACCGCGCTTCTTTGCCTCTGCCGGGTTCTCCATCTGCTCGCAAACAGCGACGCGAAATCCCTTGCGGATCAACGTCAGCAGATATCCCTCCGCTGCATGCACCGGCACCCCACACATCGGAATGTCGTTGCCGTCATGCTTGCCGCGTTTGGTCAATGCAATGTCCAGCGCGGCAGAAGCGGCCACCGCATCATCAAAAAACATCTCGTAGAAATCGCCCATCCGGTAGAACAGCAACGCATCCGGATAGCCGGATTTCAACTCAAGATATTGCGCCATCATCGGCGTCACAGCGTTCATCAAATCCCCCCGGATTGTCGCGGCCAAACCTAACGGGCCGATGTTAGCGACGAAAGTCGAAAACGAACCCGTTGCGGCCTGTCGCACCATGTCGCAAACTGGTCGTCACGTCAGGGAGGACGACAATGGCCGGCACGACCAAACACACCCGCGAAGATGCCCTCGCGTTTCACCTCAATCCGACGCCTGGCAAGTGGGAAGTCGCGGCAACCGTCCCGATGACAACGCAGCGCGATCTGTCGCTGGCCTATTCCCCCGGCGTCGCGATCCCGTGCGAGGAAATCCACGCCGACCCTGCCACAGCCTACGATTACACCAACAAGGGTAATCTGGTCGCCGTGATCTCGAACGGGACGGCCGTGCTGGGGCTTGGCAACCTTGGCGCGCTCGCTTCAAAACCGGTGATGGAGGGGAAATCCGTCCTTTTCAAACGCTTTGCCGACGTGAATTCTATCGATGTAGAGCTGGATACAGAGGACACTGACGCCTTTTGCAACGCTGTGCGCCTGATGGGTCCAACCTTCGGCGGCATCAATTTGGAAGATATCAAAGCACCCGAGTGCTTCATCATCGAACAGCGCCTGAAGGAAGAAATGGACATCCCGGTCTTTCACGACGACCAACATGGCACCGCCGTGATCTGTGCCGCCGGTCTGATCAATGCGCTACACCTTTCGGGTAAGAAAATCGAAGACGTCAAAATCGTGCTGAACGGGGCAGGGGCCGCAGGCATTGCCTGTCTGGAACTGGTCAAGGCGATGGGTGCAAAGCATGACAACTGCATTATGTGCGACACCAAAGGCGTAATCTATCAAGGCCGGACAGAGGGCATGAACCAGTGGAAATCAGCACATGCTGCCAACACCTCTGCCCGCACGCTTGATGACGCGATGAAGGATTGCGACGTCTTTCTAGGCGTCTCAGCAAAAGGGGCCGTGACGCAGGAAATGGTGTCTAACATGGCGGAAAACCCTGTTATCTTCGCCATGGCCAACCCCGATCCAGAGATTACGCCAGAAGATGCGCATGCCGTCCGCGAAGATGCAATCGTCGCTACCGGGCGCTCTGACTACCCCAATCAGGTCAACAACGTCTTGGGTTTTCCATATCTCTTTCGTGGCGCGCTCGACATCCATGCCCGCGCCATTAATGACGAGATGAAAATCGCCTGCGCACATGCGCTGGCCAATCTTGCCCGCGAAGAAGTACCGGACGAGGTCGCCATGGCTTACGGCAAGAAACTGACTTTTGGTCGCGACTACATCATCCCGACACCTTTTGACCCGCGCCTGATCCACCGGATCCCAACGGCAGTCGCGCAGGCTGGCATGAAAACCGGCGTCGCGCGCCGGCCCATTGTGGACATGGATGGTTACGAAGAGTCCCTGAAATCCCGGATGGACCCGACGCAATCCATCTTGCGCAGTCTGAATGCCCGCGCGCGGCAGGCGCAATCCACTGTGATCTTTGCCGAAGGCGACGACAACCGTGTGCTGCGCGCTGCAGTCATGTACCAGCGGTCCGGCCTTGGCAAAGCACTGGTTGTTGGCCGCGAAGCGGACGTGGCCGAACGGTTAAAATCCGAAGGCCTGGGCGACGCCGTGAAAGAGCTGACCGTCGTAAATGCAGCAAATACCCCTGATTTAGACACCTATAAGGACTTTCTATACGACCGCCTGAACCGCCGCGGTTATGATATGCAAGACGTGCACCGTATGGCTGCGCGGGACCGGCATGTCTTTGCGGCGCTCATGCTTGCGCACGGTCATGTTGACGGGATGGTCACGGGTGCGACCCGCAAATCCGCCCATGTATTGGAACTGATCAACCACGTCTTTGACGCCGATGCAGCACACGGGGCCGTTGGCGTTTCCGCCGTACTTCACAACGGCAAGATCGTCCTGATCAGCGACACGCTTGTGCACGAATGGCCCAGCGACGAAGATCTGGCCGATATCGCCACTGCGGGGGCATCTGTCGCCCGCGATTTGGGCCTTGACCCACGCGTGGCGTTTCTGTCGTTCTCGACCTTTGGTTACCCGGTCTCGGAACGCGCAGAAAAGATGCACAAGGCCGCAGGCGTGCTCGATGCGCGCAAAGTCGACTTTGAATACGAGGGTGAGATGACAGTCGATGTCGCCTTGAACCCTGCAGCACAGGCGAATTACCCGTTCCAGCGGCTCACTGGCCCCGCAAACGTGCTTGTCGTGCCCGCGCGCCATTCCGCCTCGATCAGTGTCAAGCTCATGCAGGAAATGGCAGGTGCCACGGTGATCGGGCCAATATTGTCCGGCATCGATAAGCCGATTCAGATTTGCTCGACCGTTTCGACTGTGAATGACATCCTGAACATGGCTGTGATTGCGGCTTGTAAAGTGGGGTAGCCAATGGCGATCTGGAATCTGGGATCGATCAACGCTGATCTGGTCTATGCCGTACCACACATCCCGCAACCGGGCGAAACCCTGTCTGCCACGGGGTTTGAGACGTTTTTGGGCGGAAAAGGTGCCAACATGTCCGTCGCTGCCGCGCGCGCCGCAGCCACCGTGCATCACATTGGCGCGGTTGGGGCAGATGGCGATTGGGCCACATCGCGGCTGATGGAATATGGTGTTGATACCCGGTTCATAACGACGGTGGATGCCCCGACGACCCAGGCGCTGATCTTTGTGGATGCCGCTGGTGAGAACATGATCGTCCTGGCCCCCGGCGCAAATGGTGAGATTCCGCAAGCGACTCTGCAATCCGCGCTGTCAGTCGCCGAGACAGAGGATTGGCTGATTATCCAGAACGAAACCAACCTACAGCGCACGGCAGCTAAACTGGGCCACGATATGGGGCTTCGTGTCGGCTATGCCGCTGCGCCCTTTGATGTCGATCGGGTGCAGGCGGTGCTGCCGTTCCTTGATTTCCTGATCCTCAACGCGGTTGAGGCTGCGCAATTGAAAGAGGCGACAGGAAAGTCTCCGGAAGAGCTGGGGATCGAAGATGTGATTGTCACATTGGGCGCTGACGGTGCCGATTGGTATGGCGACAGCGGACACCAACACTTTGATGCGATCAAGGTTGATCCTGTAGATACGACCGGGGCAGGGGACACTTTCACCGGTTACGTTCTTGCTGGTCTAGATCGTGGAATGCCGATGGCGCAGGCCATAGGTCAGGCGATGCGCGCGGGTGCGTTGATGGTCACCCGCCACGGGACAGCGGATGTGATCCCTGATCTGTCAGAAGTTCAAGCCTTTCGCCCTTAGGGCGGACAATCTGCCCATCTTTTAGGGTCAGGAATGATTGGCAAAGGGTGCCGCTGATCCCCAAAGCTGCAGCACACGCTGATCACGGCCACAGGCATTGCGATAGAATTTGTATGCATTGGCTTGGGTTTTTGGACCGCGCCGGGTCAGAATAATCTGGCTACCCTTGTAGTAATCCTGATGGATCGCTTCGGCGTTGGTGAACGTGCTGGCGCTCAGGATCGGTGTCACAATGCTCTGCCCCAAATCGCGCTGGGCCTGTGCTTTGGCCGCCTCTGCTGCCTGACGTTCTGACGCGTTGGCTGCGAAGACGGCTGTGCGATAGCTTGGCCCCCGATCACAGAACTGCCCACCGGCATCCGTGGGGTCAACCGACCGAAAGAACATGTGCAGCAATTGGGCATAGCTAACCTGATCGGCGTCGTAGGTGATTTGCACGGCCTCGTAATGCCCTGACCCCTTCAAGGTTTCATATGTTGGGTTGGATGTCGTCCCACCGGTGTAACCGGACACCACCTCGGACACGCCTTGCACACGCTCAAAATCGGATTCGATGCACCAAAAGCATCCGCCCGCAAAGGTCGCGACCTGCATGTCGCGGGCTTGCGCCGGGGCAGATTGCAGAATGAACCCGATACCAATGGCAAGCGCCAGCAGAACAGATTTCAGCGTTTGGGTTTTGATGCACATATCACCTCTCCTTTGTCGGCAGTCTTGGCGACAGGGCGGGTGTCAATCAATTCACCGGCGCGTGATGTCACGGGCAGTTTACTGAATGGAATAATTCATTTTCGGTCGCTCTTGCGGACGGTGGTTAACGCATCTTAGGGTTCGAGGATGCACGTGATGTGCATGGTTTGTGTATGGAATGTGCATCATGAAAATCGCAATGTGGTCGGGGCCTCGCAACCTGTCGACGGCCATGATGTATGCCTTTGGGGCCCGCCCGGATTTCGCGGTCTGGGACGAGCCATTCTACGCCCCATATCTTGCGGCAACCGGCATCGATCACCCGATGCGGCACCAGATATTGGAGACACATGAAACCGACCCAGCACGCGTTGCCGCGCTTTGTGCTGAGCCCGCGCCGCGTGATGAACCACACATTTACATGAAACACATGCCCCACCATATGGTCGATGATTTTCCTCTCGATTGGGCCACCACCTGCACCAATCTCCACCTCATCCGCCACCCCGCGCGGGTCATTGCAAGCTACGACGCAAAGCGAGATTCGATCACCTCAGACGATCTGGGTTTTCGCCAACAATGGGAGGTTTATCAACAGCTTGGTGGTCAAGTGATTGACAGCTTTGACATCCGAAGTGATCCCGAACCTGCCCTTTCCGCGCTGTGTGACACCATTGGTCTGCCATTTGATCCCGCAATGCTGTCCTGGCCTAAAGGGGGGTGCGCCGATGACGGTGTCTGGGCCAGTCATTGGTACGGTGCGATCCACAACAGCACCGGTTTTGCCGGGCCGGAAGGTCCGCTGCCAGTGGTCCAACCGCAGCACGAAGAGATCTTTAACGAAGCGATGTCATATTACGACAAATTGCACGCACTTCGTCTGCGACCTTAGGAATTTCCGAAACTATTTCCCGTTACACACGTGATTGTCCAAAGCACGCAGGAAGGCTTTGTTTTGTGACAAGTGTGATGTTTGATCCCGGGGCCTGCGCCCCAGGGATCGTTACTTCAAACGACGATCACGGGCTGCCAAAAGTTTCAAGCGCAGCGCATTCAGCTGGATGAAACCCTGTGCATCGGTTTGATCATATGCGCCGGCATCATCTTCGAAGGTCACATGTGCCTCTGAATACAGGCTATGATCCGACCAGCGCGCCACCGTCCGTGCAGATCCTTTGTACAGCTTCACGCGAACCGTACCCGTGACATGTTCCTGGCTCTTGTCGATCAACGCCTGCAACATTTCCCGCTCTGGCGAGAACCAGAAGCCATTGTAGATCAGCTCTGCATAGCGCGGCATGATCGAATCTTTCAGATGGCCAGCGCCGGAATCCAGCGTGATCTGTTCGATTCCGCGGTGCGCTTCTAACAGAACCGTCCCGCCGGGTGTTTCGTAGATGCCGCGAGATTTCATGCCGACAAAGCGGTTTTCCACCAGATCAAGACGCCCCACGCCATGGGCGCCACCCAGCTCATTCAGCTTGGTCAGGATCGTCGCAGGCGACATCCGCTCGCCGTCAATGGATACGGCATCACCACGCTCAAACCCGATCTCGACCATCTGTGGGGTGTCCGGCGCATCCTCTGGATTGACGGTGCGTTGATAAACGTATTCCGGCGCTTCATCGGCGGGATCTTCCAGCACTTTACCTTCGGACGAGGTGTGCAGCAGGTTGGCATCCACGCTAAACGGCGCCTCACCGCGTTTGTCCTTGGCAACAGGAATTTGGTGTGCCTCTGCAAATTCCAAAAGCTTGGTGCGGCTCGACAAATCCCACTCGCGCCAAGGTGCTATCACCTTGATTTCGGGGTTCAACGCATAGGCCGCAATCTCAAACCGGACCTGATCATTGCCCTTGCCGGTCGCCCCGTGGGACACCGCATCGGCCCCTTCAGCCGCTGCAATCTCAACCAGCCGTTTAGAGATCAATGGCCGCGCAATGGAGGTGCCTAGCAAATACAGCCCTTCATAAAGCGCATTGGCGCGGAACATCGGAAAGACGAAATCGCGGACAAACTCTTCGCGCAGGTCTTCGATATGTATGCTGCTGGCGCCCATCATCTCTGCCTTTTTGCGGGCCGGCTCCAACTCTTCGCCCTGACCAAGGTCGGCGGTAAAGGTCACGACTTCGCAGTTATATTCCGTCTGCAACCACTTGAGGATGATCGAGGTATCGAGGCCACCAGAATAGGCAAGCACGACTTTTTTCGGAGCGGACATGGGGCAGGGCCTTTCGCAGATCTATCGCGTGGCGCGATAACGGGTTTGGCTGACAGGGGCAAGGTTTCTAGCGTTGACGCCCCAATGCAAATGCGGCACCACAACCAAAACGCGAAAGGGCAGCGCGATGGCATTTCAATTGGTCAAGCATGCAATCATGCTTATTCTCCGCAATCTGTGGCCCGCGTTCAAAGCGACTTTTGTTCCGTTTGCGGTTCTGGCGGGCGCGGCAGGCCTCTTGATCTGGCTGCGACGCGACGCGCTCGCGAATTTCCCGATGGGGCCCGAGAGCATGCAAACGGCCCTCTTGCTCATCCTGATCTTACTCCCGCTTGTGGTCTTTGTCTTGTCATGGGTCGCCGTGACTTGGCACCGCTTTGTCTTGCTAGAGGAAGAGCCGGGATTCTTCCCTGCGCTCAAAAACCGACCGGTCTGGCGCTATGTCTGGCGGTTGCTTCAGGTCGGTCTGATCTATGTGGTGTTCTTCTTTATCATGAGCTTCATCAGCTCACTGATCGTCCTGCCACTTGTACAGCTGACGGGGTCGTTTTTCATCATCACGACGCTTTGGTCGATCCTGATCAATATCATAATCGGGATCATCTGGTTTCGGCTTGCCTTGGTTCTGCCCGCGGCGTCGGTCGGCAAACCGATAACGATATCTGAATCCGTCGATGCGACGTCAGATATCGGCCGCACATTAATCGGGGTGATCATCATCCTGTCGGTGCTGCAAATCGGCCTGAGCTACGCGATTCAGTCCATCAGTTTTATGAGCCTTAGCGTGGCAGACATTCTTTCGCTGGTCCTGCAATGGTTCACCCTGTTGCTGGGGATCAGCATGCTGACAACTCTATACGGCCACCTTGTCGAAGGGCGCGATCTACCCCAGTAAATGCCGCGCCACGAAGTCCGCGTCGCCTTCGTTATACACATTCTCAACCGCAAACTCCGGTGGCACCCAGACTGCCGTATGGCTCGGCTCTGACGGGGGGCCCAGCCGCCGCACGGGCAGGGCGGTGAAGATGTGGCAGACCTTCTCGGCCCACATGTCGTATTCCGGCATAAACGTGAAACGGCGGAACATGCCCAGCCGCCGGGGCCGGGCGATGCGCCAACCGGTTTCCTCAAACACTTCGCGGTGGAGCGCCTGAATGGCCCCTTCGCCGGGGTCAATGCCGCCGCCGGGCAGCTGCAATTCATAGTGCGGATCGTCCTGCCACGTCAGCAAAACCTGCCCATCGCGTGGCAAAACCGCATAGGCCCCGGCCCGCACTTGATACCGTTGCCCTGCAATCGGGGCGCTGCCATACCGCCTGATCATAGCTTGCCCCCTTGGACCTTGCCTTGCTCTGCCTATATAGGCGCGATATGCCAATTCCCGACACGTTAGGAAACCCCATGAGCATCGGCTCTCAAATAGCATGGGACGATACGGTCCTGCCTTTCCAACTGGATGCCTCTGACATCCGGGGGCGCGTCGCGCGCCTTGACGGGGTGTTGGAAAACGTACTGAAGCAACACGACTATCCACCCCTGATCGAAGGACTCGTGGCCGAGATGGCCCTGCTGACGGCCTTGATCGGGCAAACGATCAAGCTGCGTTGGAAGCTGTCGTTGCAGGTGCGCGGCAATGGCGCGGCCCGGATCATCGCGACCGACTACTATGGTCCAACCGAAGACGGTAAACCAGCACGGATGCGGGCCTATGCCAGCTTTGATGCGGAACGTCTGGATCATGATGCGGATCCGTTCAGCCAGATCGGCGACGGATACTTTGCCATTCTCATCGACCAAGGCGAAGGCACTGCACCCTATCAGGGCATCACGCCCATTGCCGGTGGATCACTCGCGGCCTGTGCAGAGACTTACTTTGCCCAGTCGGAGCAGATTCCGACGCGGTTTTCGCTGACCTATGGGCGCAGTACATTGCCGGGCGAAGGCGAGCATTGGCGGGCCGGTGGCGTGATGCTGCAGCATATGCCCAAGGCCTCGCCTCATGTGGCTGCCGACGGCGGAACGGGTGAAGGTGGCTTGCTTGAAGCGTCCGACATTCTGGATGCGGATGAAGGTGAAAACTGGACCCGCGCCAACACGCTGCTCGACACCGTCGAAGAGATAGAGTTGATCGGCCCGTCCGTTCAACCGACCGAGTTATTGGTGCGCCTGTTCCACGAAGAGCAGCCGCGCGTCTTTGACCCGCAACCGGTGACGTTTGGATGCAGCTGTTCGGATGATCAAGTGCGGCAAAGCCTGTCGATCTATTCGGCCAAGGACATTGCCCATATGACCACAGACGAAGGCATCGTCACTGCCGATTGTCAGTTCTGCGGTGCGCATTACGAATTTGCGCCGCACACGCTGGGGTTTGAGGCGACAGGTGACGGGGCCTGATCTTGAAGGTCGCCTGAAAGGGGCGTTGTCCGCACCGGGCCGCGCCTCTTCTGACTATGACCTCAATAGCGATATCGCCTTGCCAGCGGCCCGCAAGCTGACACCTGCGTCGGTGTTGATCGGGGTGCGAGCGGTCAGTGGGCAGGTTGTGTTGACCAAACGCTCTGCCCGGCTGAAGCATCATCCAGGACAGATCGCGTTTGCCGGTGGCAGGCAAGACCCCGAAGACAGTGATGCGACTGCCGCCGCCCTGAGGGAAGCACGGGAAGAGATTGGCTTGAACCCTGACCAAGTGCGTGTCCTTGGCACTTTGCCGCCGCATGAAACCGTGACCCGCTATCAGGTGACGCCAGTGGTTGCGTTGATCGAGGGTGACTTTGACCCGATCCCTGAAGAGGGAGAAGTCAGCGAAGTGTTCGAGGTTCCAATCGCCCATGTCACCGACCCTTTAAATTATCTGATCCAATCCCGTCATTGGCAGGGTCGGGCGCGCTACTACTACACCGTACCCTTTGGGCCCTATTACATTTGGGGCGCGACGGCGCGTATCCTGCGCAGTCTGGCGGATCGGATGTCATGACCCGGATCACTGCGCCTTGGCTGACCGATGCAGCTTCACAGCAGGTTTGCAAAATGCTGGCAGACGCTGGATTTCAGGCGTTGTTTGTAGGCGGCTGCGTGCGTAACGCTCTGCTTGATGTGCCAGTCAGTGATTTGGATATTGCAACCGATGCCTTGCCGGAACAGGTGATGGACCGCGCCGATACGGTTGGACTGCGCGCTGTGCCAACAGGTATCGAACACGGGACCGTAACAATCATTTGCGACGGCGTTCCGTTTGAGATCACGACCTTTCGAAAAGATGTTGAAACCGATGGCAGGCGGGCTGTGGTCGCCTTTTCCAAGAATATCGCCGACGATGCCCGGCGGCGCGATTTTACGATGAACGCGCTATATGCTGGGGCTGATGGTCAAGTGCAGGACCCACTGGGTGGCCTGCCTGACCTGCAAGCTGGTCGAGTCCGATTCATTGAAGATGCCGACCGCCGCATTGCCGAAGATTACCTGCGCATCCTGCGGTTCTTTCGGTTCACGGCATTTTACGCGGACCCAACGCAGAGGATTGATGCGGATGGCTTGGCCGCCTGTGCAGCAGGCGTTGACGGGTTAGACAGCCTTTCTGCTGAACGGATCGGGCAGGAGATGCTCAAACTGTTATCCGCGCCTGACCCGTCACCAGCGGTGGCTGCGATGGCGTCTAGCGGAGTCTTGTTGCGCGTCTTGCGGGGCGCCTCGACCGAGGTGCTGCCAGTTCTGGTACATGTCGAACAAGGCATTGATGCCCCGCCCGACCCGATCCGTCGACTTGCGGCGATGGGTGGCGACACCGAACGGTTGCGCCTTTCAAAGAACCAAGCCAATCGGTTGGGCTTGATCCAAAGCGACACCGCCCCGAAAGAACTGGCATACCGTCACGGTGCAGACGTCGGTCTTGATCGCCTGATGGTATGCGCGGCAAGCACCGGTCAAACCGTGACGCGGGCCAAGGCAAAATCAATCGCATTTGCTGCGACCCAGACGTTCCCCATATCGGCTTCCGATCTGATGCCGGGTCTAAGCGGTTCGGCATTGGGCCAAGCGTTGCAAGCGGCAGAGGCGCGATGGATCGCGTCGGACTTTACCTTGACCAAGGACGAGTTGCTTGCCTGATCTTGCACTGATCGGCTTTGTCTTCTTTGGCCTGTTTTCGCCGGGTCCAAATGTCATCCTGCTTACGGCGTCTGGTGCACGTTTTGGGGTCCGGGCAACTGTACCGCACATCTTAGGCGTGGCGCTGGGCGTTGGGATCACAGCCGCCGTCACCGGCTTTGGCGTCGGTGTTGTGTTGCAAGCGGCACCGGTTCTGACAATTGCTCTGAAAATCGCGGCTTGCGCTTGGATTTTACTGATGGCCAATCGGCTATGGCACGCCCGGCCTGCCGATGTTGACGATTCAGACCGACCTTTCACGCTGGTCGAGGCGATCCTGTTCCAATGGGTCAACCCAAAGGTCTGGGCAGTGGCGCTTTCGGCAACCGCCTATATCGCAGATGAGCCACCTTTGGTGCAGGCGCAGATTCTCTCGGTCACATTCGCCAGCCTCAATCTGGCAGTCTGCACATTCTGGACATTTGCCGGGCACCTGCTGTCACGCTTGTTGCAAACGCCTGCGTTGTGGCAAGTATTTATGCGGATCATGGCCGTTGCATTGATCGTTTTCTCAGTGCTGGTTTTCCTCTGATCTGATCCACGCTATATGAGGTGTCTGAATGGCAGAGGCCTCTCCCCCGTGTTTCGATATTTCGAAAGCCTCGTCGATCCCTATACGCCGTATGAGGAGACCGACCACCCGCCGCAGAAACTTGCCCCGTTTCTGCGCCAATACGCGCGGCCATTTCAAAAGATCTTTGTCTGGACGGCACTGACGTCGATCATCATCGCAGCGATCGAGATTTGGCTGCTGTATTACATGGGGCAGCTTGTCGATACACTGGGTGATGTCGAACCAGGCAAATTCTGGGCCGAGAACGGGTGGGAACTGGCGCTGGTTGCCCTGTTCATGTTAACGCTGCGGCCTGCAGTGCAGGCGGTTCAGGTGGCGTTGTTGAACAATACCATCTTGCCGAATTTTGGCGCCGTTGTCCGCTGGCGGTCCCACCGGCAAGTGCTGCGCCAGTCTGTGGGTTGGTTTGAAAATGACTTTGCCGGGCGCATCGCAAACCGGGTCATGCAGACGCCGGGGGCGGCAGGCGAAGCCGTCTTTCAGGTCTTTGATGCCATTACTTTTGCCATCGCCTATCTCATCGGTGCGGCGATCCTTTTGTCGAACGCGGACGCCCGGTTGCTGATTCCAATGTTGTTCTGGCTGGTGCCTTATCTGGTGCTGTTGCGCTGGGTGATCCTCAGGATTGCGCCCGCGTCCAAGGCCGCTTCAGATGCGCGCAGCGCGGTGACTGGCCGGGTTGTGGACAGCTACACCAACATCCATGCGGTCAAGATGTTTGCCCACCACGACCGCGAATTGGCCTATGCAAAAGACGCTATTGAAACTGTTCGCCAGACCTTCATGCGCGAGATGCGCCTCTATTCCATCATGGATATTGCGCTGATCCTGCTGAACGGGATTCTTGTGCTTGGCGTTGTCGGCTGGGCGATCTGGCTGTGGTCCACCAATGCGGCCACCGTTGGCATAGTTGCCGCCGCTGCAGCGATGACACTGCGCCTGAACGGGATGAGTGGTTGGATCATGTGGGCGGTTTCCAATTTCTACCAAAACCTCGGGATCGTGTCCGAGGGGATGGAGACCATCGCGCAGCCGATCACGCTGGTTGATAAGCAGGCAGCGACCGCATTGAACGTTTCCAAAGGCCAAATCAGGATCGAAGGTCTGTCGCATCATTATGGCAAGCAAACCGGAGGTTTGGATCAGATTGATCTGACCATTGAACCCGGTCAAAAGGTGGGGCTGGTTGGCACGTCTGGTGCCGGGAAATCGACCCTGATCAAACTCATCCTGCGGTTCTACGATTCCGAGCGCGGGCGCATCATGATCGACGATCAGGACGTTGCGGGCGTGACCCAGGACAGCCTGCGCAGCGCCATCGGGATGGTGCAACAAGACAGTGCATTGCTGCACAGGTCCGTGCGCGACAATATTCTTTATGGGAGCCCGGATGCGTCAGAGGACCAGATGATTGCCGCCGCCAAACAGGCGGAGGCCCATGATTTCATTCTGGAACTGGAGGATAATGAGGGTCGCAAAGGCTATGACGCGAAAGTGGGCGAACGCGGCGTAAAGCTGTCGGGCGGCCAGCGTCAGCGCATTTCGCTGGCGCGTGTGATCCTGAAAGATGCACCGATCCTGATCCTGGACGAAGCGACCTCGGCCCTCGACTCAGAGGTGGAAGCGGCGATCCAATCGACGCTCCGCGGTATGATGGAGGGCAAGACAGTGATCGCAATTGCCCACCGCTTGTCGACCATCGCGCAAATGGATCGGATCATCGTGATGGAACAGGGTCGGATCATCGAAGACGGCACCCATGACAGCCTGCTGGCAGCCGATGGTCAATATGCGCGGTTCTGGGCCCGGCAATCGGGCGGGTTTCTGGGACACGACCGGGCGGCGGCAGAATGAAGCAGCTGTCAGAACTGATCGATTCCTTTGCACCGGCTGATGGTCCTCCGCCCAACCGGTTAGTGCCTTTCATGCACTGGGCCTTTTCAGGGTCGTTCAAATACATCGGTGTCGGTGCGATCTTTTCCACATTCGGTGGCGCGATTGAGGTCGCGTCGGCCCTGATCCTTGGCCTTGTTATTGACGCTGCCCTTGCCGGTGATCCTTCTGCGTTCTTTTCCCAGAATGTGGGTCTAATGCTGGGTGTTGCGGCCTTTTTCATGCTCTTGCGTCCGGTCATCCTCGGTGCGTCAGGCGTGCTGCAATCGGTCGTTGTTGCTCCGGCCTTGATGAACCAGATTATGACACGGCTGCATCGTCACACGTTGGGTCAGTCGGTCAGTTTCTTTGACGACGATTTTGCTGGTCGCATCGCGACAAAACAGGGGCAAGCGGCCCGCGCTGGTACAGATCTGGTTGTGGAAATGATCCACACTGTTTTCTTTGCGCTGGCATCGCTCATTGGGTCGGTTCTCTTGATGCTGACGCTCGATGTTCGCTCTGCGGGATTGTTGGCGATTTGGGTCGTCGCCTATGTCGCGATGATCCGCTTTTTCATGCCGCGCATCCGCGTCCGGTCCAAGGCCAGGGCGGCAAAACGCGCAATGGTGACAGGGCAAATCGTGGACACGATCACGAATATCAAGACGGTCAAACTGTTCGCCCATGCACAATACGAGGATCAGGCCGCGCTGCGTGCACTGGATGATCTGCGGCAAGTCTCGGTCCAGTTTGGCTGGATGGCCGCGTCGTTCCGGTTCTGCCTGATGACCTTGGCGGGGGCGCTGCCGCTGATCTTGACCGGAGCAACGCTCTACTTCTGGACCACGGGCGCGGCCAGCGCCGGTGATATCGCCGTGGCGGGCACGATTGGATTGCGGCTTGCGCAAATGACCGGTTGGGTCAGTTTCACACTGATGGGAATGTACGCCAACGTGGGCGAACTTGAGGACGCCATTCGCACCCTTTCGCCGGCGCATGGTTTGGTTGATGCGCAGAATGCTGGCACGCTGACTGTTACCGATGGCGCAATTAGAATGGACGATGTTTTGTTCACCTACGGCGGAGGGAATGGCGGTTTGAATGGTGTGTCGCTCCATGTCAAACCGGGTGAAAAGCTGGGGATCGTTGGTGCCTCTGGTGCCGGTAAATCGACCTTGGTCGCCTTGCTCTTGCGGCTTTATGATGCCGAGACCGGGCGCATCCTGATTGACGGGCAAGATGTTTCGCAAGTGACACAGGAAAGCCTGCGGCGGCAGATCGGGATGGTCACGCAGGAAACAGCGATGTTCAACCGCTCTGCCCGAGACAACATTCTTTATGGCCAACCCGATGCAGAAGACGCAGCGGTCTATGATGCCGCGCGACGGGCCGAGGCCGATGATTTCATCCGTGACCTGCGCGATTTTGCTGGCCGCGAAGGGTACGAGGCCCATCTGGGTGAACGTGGCGTGAAGCTGTCTGGCGGCCAGCGACAACGGATCGCTATCGCGCGGGCCATCCTGAAAGATGCGCCTATTCTGGTGCTGGACGAAGCTACGTCGGCGCTTGATTCCGAAGTGGAGGCGAGCATTCAATCAGCTCTTGATAGCGTCATGGAAGGGAAGACCGTGATCGCGATTGCGCACCGCCTGTCCACACTTAATCAGATGGACCGGATCGTGGTGCTCGACGAAGGCCGCATTGCAGAACAGGGCACACATGCCGATCTGCTGGCACAGGGCGGGCTCTATGCCCGCTACTGGAATAGGCAGTCGGGTGGATTCATCAATATCAAGGACGCTGCCGAATAGATGTCTGTGACCGTCGAAAGCCTGACCCATCTTGGCATGGGCCGCACCGATCAGGGTGACTTTGTCCCGCGTGTTCTACCGGGCGAGCAGATTGAGGTGGCCGATGATGCGGTCAGGGTGCTGACGCCGTCGGTTGTACGTGTCGCGCCGCCATGTCGCCATTTCAAAAGCTGCGGCGGATGCGCGATGCAACACGCAGCGGATGATTTTGTAAGCGATTGGAAGCTTTCGATCGTGCAAAAGGCGCTGGCCGCGCATGGGTTGGCGCCCGATTTTCTGCCAGTTCATACCTCTCCGCCAAGGTCGCGCCGCCGTGCAAAGCTTGCGGGCAAACGCACCAAAAAGGGGGCAATGGTGGGTTTTCATGGGCGCGGGTCGGATACCCTGATCCAGGTGCCCGATTGTCAATTGTTGACGCCAGCGCTGGTGGCGCTTTTCCCTCAGCTAGAACAACTGACGGTCATCGCGGCGTCCCGCAAAGCCGAGATCGCGTTGACCGTCACCGATAGCGTGGCAGGCGCAGATATCCACATCGGAACAGAGCTGCCCCTGACGCCGGATCTACGCATCAAGCTGGCGAGTTTTGTCCAAGGCAAACCCGTCGCGCGACTGACGTGGATGGATGAACCCGTTGTCACAATGCATCCACCACATCAGACTTTTGGCGCAGCAGATGTCACGCCGCCGCCTGGCGCGTTTCTGCAGGCCACCGCTGATGGTGAAGCGGCCCTTTTGAAGGCCGTGCAAAACGCAGTCGGCAGTGCAAGTCGCATCACTGACCTTTTTGCCGGTTGCGGTACCTTCACTCTACCACTTGCTGAACGCGCAGAGGTCCACGCCGTTGAAGGCGAAGATGCGATGCTCGCAGCGCTTGATCGCGGCTGGCGCAATGCGCAAGGTCTTAAACAGGTCACCACCGAGACACGTGATCTGTTCCGCCGCCCACTGGAACCTGATGAGTTCCGCCATGTTGAGGCCGTCGTCATCGACCCGCCACGCGCCGGTGCCGAGGCGCAGATGAAGCCGCTTTCGCAAAGCGATGTGCCACGTATCGCGATGGTGTCATGCAATCCGGTCACTTTTGCCCGCGACGCCGCAACCTTGGTGCATGCGGGTTTTGCTTTGGACTGGGTTCAGGTGGTGGATCAGTTCCGCTGGTCCACCCATGTCGAGGTCTCGGCACAATTCACACGTCCGTGATGACCTACGCGCACTGATTGCTACCTTGGGCGGCTGTTTTGTTGTATGAACATGCCAAATCGGCAAAGACCGGGGCAGGACAGTGCAGTTTTTTTCAAGACGTTTCATGCTTTTGGGCGCGGTTTCCGCGCTCGTGACGGCGTGTACACCATCGAAGTTCAGGCGTTACAACGGACCGGAAGTCACCCGCATTCAGGTGTTCAAGGGCGCGCGCGTGATGCAGCTTTTGCACAACGATACGCAGCTTGCCGCCTACCGCTTTGAGCTTGGCTTCTCGCCCGAAGGTCACAAAGAGATCGAGGGCGACGGGAGAACACCAGAAGGTGCCTACCGGATCGACAGACGCAATCCTGCGAGCCGCTTTCATCTGTCACTTGGAATTTCTTACCCCAATGCCGATGATATCGCGAAGGCCAAGGCAATGGGTCACAGCCCAGGCGGCGACATTTTCTTTCACGGCACGCCTGACGAATATGTCGGCGAAAGCGATTGGACCTGGGGGTGTATCGCGGTGACCAATGAAGAGATGGAAGAGATGTACGCGATGGTGAAGAACGGCACCCTCGTCTACATTTACCCTTAGTTCGTCACTGCAGGCGTTGTGAAAGGGCTGGATGACGGGATTGGCTGGGTCAGTGCGGGGTCGCTGCCCATTGTCAGCGTCCACCACAGCTTGCCCGCAGGCTCTTGAAACCAGGCAAACCCCATGCGCCGCGCTTGCGCATCAAGCACAACGGCACGGGTATCCGGTTGGCGCATCCATGCAGCCAAGGTCTCAAGCTCTGTCTCGTAGCTTTCGGAAATGTTCTCACCGGTTACGCGACCCCGGAATCCGACGCGCCGCGCACGGTCAAGTGGCGATGATCCGTCAGACCCAAACAGCCAAGGGCGGTTCTGGATCGACATATCGCGTGCATGAGTTGCGGCAGCGGC
Source organism: Yoonia sp. R2331 (assembly GCF_041103235.1). Taxonomy (NCBI): domain Bacteria; kingdom Pseudomonadati; phylum Pseudomonadota; class Alphaproteobacteria; order Rhodobacterales; family Paracoccaceae; genus Cognatiyoonia; species Cognatiyoonia denitrificans. The sequence continues at coordinate 257,829 of NZ_JBGCUN010000002.1, forward strand.
ATTCAGTTGGGAATCAAGCGCCACCGGCGGCACACCCGCCGCCCCGCGCAGTGTGTTAATGCTATCGAGCATCCGAAACTGGATGTCGTCGGTGTCTTCCGGTCCAATGTTGTAGACTTGCGGCAACGGCAGCCCATCGGGACCAATCCGGTCGGATGTATTTCCCGCGCATCCTGCAAGACCAAAGGCGCCCAGCCCCATCAACACTTCACGTCGCAACATTGCCTGATCCACCTTTAACTTTCGCCTGTCTTAGCGTTTTGGGCGCGGCACATCAAACACACATCGGCAATGGCCTGCCGTTCTGACATATCTTTGATTTGCGGGGCGCAGGGCAAGTGCTTAGATGACCGCAAACCGATATCCGCCGAAAGGATTGTGTGATGAACGAGGACAAAAAGAGCAACTTGTCACGCCGTGGCTTCTTGGCCGCCTCTGCTGCCGTTGTGGGCAGTGGTGCAGTGGCCCAGACCGCAGGCAGCACCGAGGTTGAGGGCGACATCAGCGGCGCTGTGCAGCGCAACATCTCAAGCTTTCGCTCGCTGGATTGGCAGCCCTATTTCAGCAGCCTGAAAGGTGGTGCGATCCTATGTGACTTGCAAAGTCGCGCGCTGCATTTCTGGTCCGAGGATCAATCAATCTACAAGCTGTATCCCACATCAGTTCCGCTGACCGAGGATCTCACTCGCAAAGGCCGGACTGAAGTGATCCGCAAGGTGGAAGGACCCGATTGGCGCCCAACCCCGTCGATGCGCGAACGCAATCCAGAGTGGCCCGAATACATTGGCCCCGGACCAGACAATCCGCTGGGCACGCACGCGCTTTATTTGTCGTGGCAGTATTACCGCATCCACGGCACGCACGATACGCGCAAGATTGGGCGGCGGTCATCAAATGGCTGCATCGGGCTTTACAATGAACATATCGCCGAACTTTTTTCGATGACCGGTGTCGGCACGCAGGTCCTGCTGATCTGAGCCGTTAAGGCGACTCCACCTTTTTGGGTTCCAGCGCGCCTGACAGTGCCATGCTGATTAAGACCAGCGGCAGGCCTACACCGAAGGTCCAGCGCAGGCCGAAGTGCTCTGCGACAAAGCCCAGCAATGGCGGGCCGAGAAGAAATGCGACAAACGAAAACTGTGCCAAAGCTGCCACATTGACAGCGGCGGGGCGGTCGCTGCGCTGCGCGGCAGCTGACATGGTCAGCGGGAACATCACGCTTGTGCCCGCCCCAATCAGGCCGAACCCGATCAATCCGACCACCGGATGCCAGGCAATAAAGACCGCGACCACACCCAGCGCCATCATCGCCTGCATAGTGCGCGCAACCCGCACAGGGTTGAACCGATCGACAAAACGGTCAGCGAAATAGCGTACCACCGCCTGGGACAGCGCCGCTGCAGCAATGGCAAGGCCACCCATGAAAGGTGCGGTCGCAAAGACAGACACCATGTAGATTGCCGACCAATCAATCGAAGCACCTTCAAGCAGCATCGCTGAGATTGAGATCCCAACCAGCACCAAAATCGCACGGCTTGGCCGCGCAAAGGTTGGCGCATCGCCATTGGTATCTGTTCCGCGTTTCGAAGCCGGCTGAAAGTCGGACAACAGAAGCCAAATCGCCCCTGTGACCAAAGGCACAACAAGTATCATGTGAAGCTGCGGCGAAATACCTATCTGGGCCATCAGCGCACCAAAGATACCTGCGCCAAAGAACCCGATGCTCCAAAACGCATGGGCGCGGTTCATGATCCGGCGGCCAAGCTCGGCCTCTGTCCGGTCAGCCTCCACGTTGATGACAATCTCAAGCGCGCCGATGGTTAACCCAGCTGGGATCAACAAGAGGAACAGCGCAACGGGCCCCGGTGCGAAAATTGCAATCGCAAAAAGCACCGATTGTGCAGGCGTCAGCCACAACACTGTGCGTCGATGACCCAATCGTTCGACAACAGAGGCACCAAACGTCAAGGCGATCAGCGTGCCAAGCGCCAAGCCCATCAGGGCAAGACCCAATGCACCCTCTTCAATGCCCATTTGGTCCTTTACGGCGGGTAGGCGTGGGTAGATTTGACCAAGTCCGAAGGCATATATCGCAAACGACGCAAAAACACGTTGATGCGGGGCAAGGTGGGACGAGAGCGTCATGGGAAGACCCTTCAAATTTCGGTAGTAACTTGCATAAACGTGCAGAACGTGCAAGACATCATTGCACTTCGAAAGGGCCACAATGCTGACTGCCCAGCGCAAACAGATCATCCAAAGCGAACTTGACCGCGCAGGCCGCGTCATCGCGCGAGACCTTGCGCAGCGATTTGACCTGTCAGAGGATACGATCCGACGTGACTTGCGACAGATGGCATCGGCGGGCCTGTGTCAGCGGGTTTATGGCGGGGCTGTTGCGCCCTCGGCCGGTAAACTGGCGGTACGGCACGATCATCTTTCGGCAGAAAAGACCCGGTTGGCGCAGACGGCGGTGACCCTATTGCAGCCGGGGCAAACGGTGATGATCGACGCTGGCAGCACCAACACCGCGATTGCGCGCGCTCTCCCAACAGACATGAATCTGACCATTGCTACCAACGCGCCAGATATTGCACATTTGCTGACCGGGCGCAGCGATCTGCGGCTTATCATGTTGGGTGGGAACTATCACCCCGGCCTAGGCGCTTGCCTTGGCCGCGAGACCCGCGCCGCGATCACAAATCTGCAGGCCCATTGGCTGTTTCTGGGTACTTGCGGGCTGGATGCCGATGCTGGCGTCACGGCGTTTGACGCAGGCGAGGCGGAAGTCAAAGCCACCATGGCAGCCTTCAGCGATCAGGTCGCGATTGCCGTCACTGGGGAAAAGCTGGGAACTGCCGCGCACTTTCCGGTTTTACCGACCGAAAAGGTCCACAGCCTGATTGCAGAGGACCGATCGGCCCTAACCCCTTATCGTAAAAAGGGTTTGTCAGTGGTGACACCCGGTTAGCTGGGCATCCAGCCTGCCAAATTGCGGTCAATTACACCGCAAAGCGCGTCGATATGCGCAGCGTCGTCGTTGAGGCAGGGAATGTAGGTAAACTGCTCACCGCCTGCCTCTTCGAAGCTTTCCTTGATCTCTTCGTTGATCTCTTCCAGCGTTTCGATGCAATCGGCAGAAAAGGCCGGGGCGCAGACGGCGATGTTTTTGACGCCCTCCTCCTCCGCCAGACGCGCAACCTCTTGAACGGTATAGGGTTTCAGCCATTCCTCTGGCCCGAAACGGCTTTGGAACGTGGTCACGATCTGGGTGTCGTCCCAGCCCAACCGTTCCTTCAAAAGCCGCGTCGTTTTCTGACATTGGCAATGATAGGGATCACCTTCGCGCAGGTAGCGTTCCGGCACCCCGTGATAAGAGCAGATCAGCTTTTCCGGTTTGGTTTCAGCAGCTTGATAGGCTCGTTCGATGGATTGGGCGAGCGCGTCGATATAAGCCGGATCAGCATAGTAAGGTTCGACCGTGCGGGTAATCGGTTGCCACTTTTCTTCCATCAAGGCGCGAAAGAACTGGTCGTTTGCGGTGGCTGACGTCGCCCCGGCGTAGTGCGGATAGAGCGGGAAAAACAGGATCTTCTGGCAGCCCGCTTCGACCATTTCGCGGACCTTCGATTTGGTCGATGGGTTACCGTAGCGCATGCAAAAATCGACCCGCACATCATCACCATATCGCGCGGTCATCTGTTCCTTGATAGCGGCAGTCTGGGCCTTGGTGATGGTCAAAAGCGGGCTTTCATCAGCCTCTTCGTTCCAGATGGATTTGTAGGCAGCACCCGAGGAAAAAGGCCGTTTTGTCAGGATGATAAGCTGCAACAGCGGCTGCCAAAGCCAGGCGGAATAATCAACGACGCGCTTGTCTGACAGAAATTCATTCAGGTAGCGACGCATCGACCAATAGTCGGTTCCATCAGGCGTCCCAAGGTTCGCCAAAAGGATGCCGATCCGCGCGGGTTTGATCGCCGGATGATCCGCCGGGGCATGCATCGGACACGTCGCAGGACGCTCTTGAGTGGTGTCGTCGAACATCGTCATGCTCCGTTCCATATCCCGCCCAAGTCGCGGTTCCTAGTGTTTACGATACGCATCATGATTTGGATGTGTTTGGGTCGTGTTCCGGCACACCCAAGGCATCGGCGAGCCGCGCCTTCGCACTTCCGGGGCGCAGCGGTTTGGGCTGGCTTTCGGCAGGGGCCCAGCCGGTCAGGTTTACGACATCGAAGGTGGCCAAATAGCGTGCACAATCCATGCACATTGTATGCACATAGAAGTCTTGCAATTTGTTAACCAGTTCACGGCGGGTGAAGGATCTTAACCGATCTGACAGGGCATTCGTTTCACCCATGGCGCGCAGATCGCGCATCAGATGCAGCGGAGATTCGTATTCCACCGGAACAGTCACAGAATCTGCAACCGGTAGCGCAAAGCCCGCCCGCTGCAGCAAACCGCCTAGATCGCGGATCTCTGCCATTGGCGCGATGCGCGGGGACAATCCGCCGGTTACGGCCACCTCTGCCTGGGCCAAAGCGGTCCGAAGCTCTGTCAGGGTTTCACCGCCAAAGAGGGTGCCAATGAACAAACCATCGGGGCGTAGCGCGCGGCGGCACTGGACCAGTTGGCCGACCAGATCATTGGCCCAATGCAGCGTTAGCGCATGGATCACGAGGTCAAACCGCGCCTGTTCAAGGTTCAGCACGTCATCGTCCGCAATAATCCGCGCATCTGGAAACCGCGATATCCAAACCTGCGGCCAAGGCGTGACAATCGCGATGTCGGTAAAGGTTCTGTTAACCTCTTGTAGTCTTTCATTAACCTCGTCTGCCACCCATTCGTGCAGGAACAACGCCGGGTTTTTGGCGGCGCGTTTGCGGTGTGCCAAAAGGGCGGCGCGGTCGGTCAAGGGAGGCGGGGCGGACATGCACCCCATTTAGGAGGGTTCGATGGCAATGCAAAGTCTGATCCGCGCAATCTACCCGCCGCAATGCGTCGGGTGCGAGGCCGCAGTCGAGTCCGAACATGGGTTGTGTGCGGATTGCTGGAAAGAGACGCGGTTCATTCAAGGGACCGTTTGCGACAGTTGTGGGGTACCGCTGCTTGGGGACGACACGAGCGAAGGTGTGCAGTGCGATGATTGCATGACCATAGCGCGACCTTGGGTCAAAGGCCGGTCGGCACTGCTGTATCGCGACAAGGGGCGGCGGTTGGTCCTGGCGTTGAAACATGGTGACCGGACCGATCTTGCGATTCCGGCGGCCCGCTGGATGGTTCGCTGTGCGGGCGACATTCTGGAAGGTGATCCGGTTTTAGTGCCTGTGCCGCTGCATTGGTCGCGGTTGCTTCGTCGGCGCTATAATCAGGCGGCGTTGCTGTCGCAACAGATCGGCAAGATCGCCGGTGTTACACATTGCGCCGATGCGTTGATGCGCCCGGTGAAAACCAAGTCGTTGGACGGGCACAGCAGGGATGCGCGGTTTGCCGCGCTAGAGAATGCAATCACGGATAACCCGCGCCGCGCCGTTTTGATGAAAGGGCGAAAGGTCGTTGTGGTTGATGATGTGATGACATCGGGCGCGACCTTGGCCGCCGCGGCAGAGGCGGCATTGCGCGCTGGCGCAGGGCAGGTCTGCGTTCTCACACTGGCGCGGGTGACCAAGGATGCCTAATTAGGGATCAACCGAAGTTGCCCGAGGATGCAGATATGCAGACCGTTGAAATTTATACCTCGCCCACCTGTGGCTATTGCCACATGGCCAAACGCCTTTTGACTGCAAAAGGCGTGTCGTTTCAGGAAATTGATGTTGTCCGTGATCCTGCCAAGCGGGCCGAAATGATGCAGCGCGCCAACGGCGGCCGCACTGTGCCGCAAATCTTTGTCGGTGCCACCCATGTGGGCGGCTACGACGACATGGCGGCGCTGGATCGTGCTGGCAAGCTGGACCCGCTTTTGGCGGCGTGAGGGTCGGACTGATCCAATTGTCGGTCGGTGATAACCCGGCCGACAACCTGACCACGACGCTGTCGCTGGTGAAGCAGGCAGCGGACCGCGGTGCGACGCTGATTTGCACGCCCGAGGTCACCAATGGCGTATCCTCCAGCCGCGCTTTGCAAGAGGCGGTATTAGCCCGCGAGGTGGACGACATAACCTTGGCGGGGTTGCGTGATACGGCCCGAACTCTGGGCGTTTGGATTGCCGTCGGATCGCTGGCATTGAAGACCGGAGATGCCGATGGGCGGTTTGCGAACCGGTCCATTGTGATCTCTGACCAAGGTGAGATTGTGGATCGCTATGACAAGATCCACATGTTTGACGTGCAGGTGTCCGAGACCGAGCAATTTCGGGAATCGGCAGGCTATAGGCCCGGATCGCGCGCTGTTGTTGCGAAAACCCCGCTGGCCACACTGGGCCTGACGGTGTGTTATGATCTGCGGTTCGCACAGCTTTACCGCGTGTTGGCGCAGGCTGGGGCAGAGGTGCTGCTGGTGCCGTCGGCATTTCTGCCAACCACCGGGGCCGCGCATTGGGAACCGTTGCTGCGGGCGCGGGCGATAGAAACCGGATGTTTTGTCGTCGCAGCGGCGCAGACGGGCACACATGCGATGACGGATCAGGGCAATGCGGGCCAGCCTCGCCAGACCTACGGGCATAGTATGGTGATTTCACCCTGGGGCAAGGTTTTGGCTGACGCGGGCGCGGCGGTAGGTGTGACGGTGGTTGATTTGGACCTTGCGGAAGTGGCACAAGCACGCAGCCGCCTTCCGTCGCTGTCGCATGACCGCCCGTTCACAGGACCCTGATGCCGGATTCGAACCAAAACCTTGCAGTTTCGCTGTTTTCAGAACTGTTGGCTGTGGATCAGCTAGCGCGGATAAGCGTGGCACGGGTTTTGCCCAAAGGGATGGAATTGTCGCATTTCATGGTGCTGAACCATTTGGCGCACAGCACGAACGAGAAATCGCCCGCGCAGCTTGCGCGGTCGTTTCACCTGACCCGTGGGGCGATGACGAATACATTGGCCAAGCTGGAGTGGGCGGGTTGGGTACATGTGCGGCCCGATTGGGATGATGCGCGGCGCAAGATGGTGTCAATCAGCCCTGCCGGGCTTTCCGCCCGCGATGCAGCTTTGGCGGCGATTGCGCCGATCATTTCCGATGTCGTCCACACCGTGGGCGAGGACCGCGTGAAGACGACTTTGCCCGTATTGCGGGCGCTGCGGTCAAAACTGTCCGAATAAGGGCGCAGATGCTGCGCCGGTTTTCATTTAGCAGCACGCGGTTTTAGATTTCAGATCAGGATGCAAGAGCCGTTGAGGTCTTTTTGACCTATTCGTTTGCTCCGCATGGTCGCTTTATACAGCGACCGCTTTGACCTCTTCCCGCGCGCCACCTATCAGGGCTTCACCTCATTGAATGGGAAGACTATGGCACTTACGGACCCAGATCGGCTATTTCCTGTTGACCCTCGGCAACGCGATCTTGCGCGCAGCCTGTATCAATCTGCTGCAGACCTTCCGATCATCAGCCCGCATGGCCACTGCGATCCGCAATGGTTCGCCGAGAATGAGCGGTTCCCGAACCCTAGCGCCTTGTTCGTCATGCCAGACCACTATGTGTTTCGCATGTTGGTTAGTCAGGGCATACCGATGGCGGATCTGGGTGTTGCCCGCGCGGATGGCCGTCCGGTCGAGGCAGACCCGCGCAAAATCTGGCACCGTTTTGCAGCAAATTACCACCTGTTCCGCGGCACACCGTCCGCCATGTGGCTGGACCATTCGTTCGAACATGTCTTTGGCATTGATGCGGTGCTTGGGTCTGACACGGCGGACGCCATTTATGAACAGATCGAGGCGCAACTGGCCACAGATGCCTTCCGCCCCCGTGCGCTGTTTGATGCGTTCAATATCGCGGCTTTGGCGACAACCGAAGGGGCGTTGGACGATCTGCGATGGCACAAACAGATTGCTGAGAGCGGCTGGACTGGCCGGGTGATCACGACCTATCGGCCCGATGCTGTCGTTGATCCTGACTTCGAAGGGTTTCGTGAGAACCTTGTCACCTTTGCTGAATTGACTGGCGAAGACACCACAACCTGGTCGGGCTACCTTGCCGCGCACCGCCAACGGCGGGCGTTCTTTCAGGCACATGGTGCCACTGCGTCGGATCATGGGCACCCAAGTGCTACAACGGCAAACCTGCCCGCGCATGAGGCGGAGGCGCTGTTTGAGAAAATCGTTTCCGGAACATTCACCGCGCAAGAGGCTGACACCTTCCGCGGCCAGATGCTGACCGAGATGGCGAAGATGAGCCTTGAGGACGGGCTGACCTTGCAAATCCACGCAGGATCGCGCCGCAACCACAGCGCGTCGGTCTTTGCGGAATATGGACGGGACAAGGGTTTCGATATTCCGGGCCCGACCGACTATGTCAGTGCGCTGCAGCCGCTTTTGGATGCGGTCGGCATGGAACCCGATTTGACTGTGATCGTCTTTACTTTGGACGAAACAGCATATTCCAGAGAGTTGGCCCCGCTTGCTGGCGCATATCCTGCGCTGAAACTTGGCCCGCCATGGTGGTTTTTTGACAGCTACGAAGGCATCAAGCGGTTCCGCGAGGCGACAACGGAAACCTGCGGGTTCTACAACACCGCTGGCTTCAACGATGATACGCGGGCTTTCTGTTCTATTCCGGCCCGGCATGATGTGTCGCGCAGGTCCGACAGCGCCTATCTGTCAACGCTTGTGACAACGGGCCGCCTGCGTGAAGCTGATGCGTTTGAGGTCGCACAAGACCTCGCCTATGGCCTGGCCAAATCAGCCTACGGATTGTGAAGGGAAAGAGTCGGATGGCAGACTACGCACGCCTGACGCGCAGTGGCCCGCCGCCAAAAGTCGGGATTGTCCACCTTGGTCCTGGCGCGTTCTTTCGCGCGTTCAATGCCGTTTACACCCATGAAGCGATGGAAACGGACAAGGGTGATTGGGGTATTCTTGCTGTCAGCCTGCGCAGCCCGACAGCGCGCGATCAACTTAACCCGCAAGGTGGCACCTATACGGCTGTCACCTTGGGTGGGCAGGGAATGGTGCCAAAGCAGATTGAGTCCATTGCCGGGGTTCTGGTCGCGCCAGAGGACCCGAAAGCCGTCGTAGACGCCATGGCTGACCCCGCGGTTAAGATCGTATCACTCACGATCACCGAAAAGGGATATTGCCGGTCGCCGTCAACCGGGCGGCTTGATGAGACCCATCCTGATATCGCGCACGATCTGGCCGGGCTGGAGGCGCCGGTCTCGGCAATCGGATTCATTGTTGCGGCCCTTGCGGCCAGACGGAAGGCCGGAGTTGCGCCGTTCACTGTGCTGTCGTGTGATAACCTGCCGTCCAACGGTGCGTTGGTGCGGGACATCGTGCAGGCATTCGCCCGCCTGTTTGACGCTGATCTGGCAAGATGGATCGAAGAACATGTTGTGTTCCCATCGACGATGGTGGACCGGATCACACCGGCTACCACGCCGGATGACCGCAAGGTTTTGTCAGAGCTGACAGGGTATCAAGATGAGGCCTGCGTCTTTCACGAACCATTCCGGCAATGGGTGATTGAGGACAGGTTTCCCCAAGGCAAACCAGCGTGGGGCAAGGTAGGGGCCCAAATGGTGACGTCCGTCCACGCGCATGAAGTCATGAAGCTACGGTGCCTGAACGGGGCGCATTCCATGCTTGCCTATCTTGGCTATCTGGCTGGTTACGACACCATTGCAGAGACTGTTGCAGATCCGCATTTTGCGGCCCTGTGCCAAAACGTCTGGCGTGATGAGATCATTCCGACTGTCCCACAGCCTGACGGTGAGGACCTGACAGCCTATTGCGCGACGTTGATGGAACGTTTCAAGGACCCGGCGATCCGGCATCGGACATGGCAGATCGCGACCGACGGAAGTCAGAAACTGCCGCAGCGGATTCTTGGCACGTTCGCGGACAATCTGGCACAAGGCCGGTCCCCCAAGGGCCTTGCCCTCGCGGTAGCGGGGTGGATGCGTTACGTGGGCGGTGTCGACGAGAATGGGGGCGACATCGACGTCCGTGACCCGTTGGCCCAGACCCTGCGCAAAACGAGCGAAAGTGCGCAGTCTGCCACGGGGAAGGTTCAGGCCCTTCTGGACGTCGAAGATGTTTTTGCCCCGCGATTTGCGCAGGATGCACAGGTTCAACGGCTTCTTTCAGATGCCTACGACGATCTGGTCAACCTCGGCGCGAAGGCCGCCGTTCAGCGGGCCGCCAGCAATCCATAACTTTTTGAAGTCACTATAGAAAACTAAGCCGTGCCGCGCACCGGCCGATCATTTTTGATGTTGAAGATCATTCCATCCAGCAACTCTTCGAGGTCGGGGCGCGCGGCGGGACCGTTGGAAATGTCGACAAGCATCAAGGTTCCGTCTGGACGCAATCCAAACGCACCGGGCTCAGCGAAATTTTGCGTTGTCTCCGCCTCTGACAGAGGTGAAGAGACGTAAAGCCCAAGGTCACGCATCTGCGGTTCTGACAGCCCGTAGCACAGATCGAAATCCCAGCCGAATTCTGCAAGATCTGCTGCGGCTTTGTCTGCCGTATCCGCAGAGGCGACAACGATATCCATGTGCTCTGTCCAGTGGGACAATGCTGCGTTCAATTTGTTCAAGAAGCGTTTGCATCGAGGACAATGCCGACCGCGATAAATGAAAACCATGCTCCAACGGTCTTTTGTTCCGCCGATTGTTCGCGTCTGGTCTGAGCCGACCATGGGAAGTTCAATCGGCGCGACAGGAGCGCCAACGTTTGGTTTTTCATGTGACATGGTGGTGTGTCCTCTTTTGTCCGCCGACGACATCAGATTTATTGGAAATAGTCGGCATGGGTATTGTGAATTTCCGTGATGACCGGATCAAGACGGCCAATGTGCTTGCGCAATAGTGCGCGGGTGCGTGGTGCATCCCTTTGCATCAGTGCGTCTGAGATTTTGATATGTTCGGCCAAGACGTCTTCTCGTTCTTCGTCATGGGACAGGCTGAGCACGCACAGCCGGTCAACGTGACGCTTGCATGACTGGATCGTTTCAAAGGCAAGGGGGAGGCCGGCTTCTTCACAGATGAGTTTGTGAAAACCGTAGTCCAATTCATGAAACTTTGCCGTATTGGAATTTTCCAGCGCGGCCCTTTGCGCCTCGATGTTTTCCGCCAAGGCTGCTGCCTTGGCTTCGGTCCAAATTGCGCAGGCGCGCTCTGCCACTTCGAGCTCTACGGAGAGACGCAGGAAACGGGCGTTCTGAATTTCAGCCAATGAAAACCTGCGCACGACGGTGGCGCGCTGGGGGCGGATGCTGAGCAAATTCAAATTGCCCAGACGCCGAAAAGCGTCGCGGATTGGCTGGCGGGAAACACCGAACCGTTTGGCGACCTCGGCTTCGGAAATCTTGGTGCCGGGCAAAAGGGTCAGCGAGACAATCTCTTCAAAGAGATGGTCAAAGACCACGTCGGCTGTCGAGCGAGTCCCGTCAAGTACCGTGTAATCGTTCATCTTGTGTCCTTTTCCAAACCACCGCTGGGACGTGCGCAGAACGTGTAGTCGAGAGTGGTTCTACTAACAAACCATAACACGCTTGACAATTCTAGGATACTAGTCCTCCATTAGCGACATGGCTATACAAGCGCACCGCCGACGTTATGGCCCAATCTGGTGCAGTCTGACACTTAGGAGGATCAGTCTGTTTTGGATTGTTGAGGCATGGGGAGAGACGAGGATTAAATTTCACGTTCAGAACGTCAGGGGCGGCAAGCATTGCCTGCAACCGAGCCCGTTCTAACCCGCGCCAAATTAATCATTCAGGGAGAAACCAATGAACAAGATAATGTCTAAAACACTTCCAGCGGTCGCAACCGCCTTGGCACTTTGCGCGACGGCTGCCGTTGCCGAAGATTGGCGCGCATGGAACATCCACGTTGACGGCCATCCAAATACGGCCGCAATGGACCGTTTTGCCGAACTGGTTTCTGAAAAGACCGGCGGCGAAGTCACCATCGAAGTTTTCCACGGCGGTGTGCTGGGCAGCCAGCCGGATGCACTGGAACAAGTGCAGCTTGGCGCGATTGATATCGGGAACTTCAACCTTGGTCCTGTTGGTCCAATCGTGAAAGAAGCGAACCTTGTGTCCTTGCCGTTCATCTTCCGCGACGTAGACCACATGTTCCGTGTTTTGGATGGCCCTGCAGGTGACAAAGTTGCAATGGCCATGGGTGAAGCGGGCATTCTGCCAATCGGTTGGTTCGACGCAGGCGCGCGGTCCTTCTACAACAACACCGGCCCGATCAATTCGCCTGATGATGTTGCGGGCATGAAGATTCGTGTGATGAACAACGACCTGTTCACCGGCATGGTGAACGCGATGGGCGGTAACGGTACACCAATGGCCTTTGCAGAGGTTTACCAGTCGCTGAGCACGGGTGTTGTGGATGGTGCAGAAAACAACCTGCCATCGTTCCAATCCGTTGGCCACTTTGAGGTTGCAGGTTACTATTCAATGTCAGAGCACCTGATCATTCCAGAATGCATCTGCGTGAACACGGCCAAGTTCAACGCGCTGTCCGCAGACATGCAGGCCGCTTTGGTCGCAGCCGCAGAAGAAGCGTCGGTTTTCCAGCGTGAGCTGTGGGCAGAGCAGACCCAAGCCAGCCGCGAAGCGGTTGAAGCCGCTGGTGTCAAGATCAACGAGATTGCCGACAAGGGCCCGTTCCAGGCTGCGATGGCACCTGTGTACGCAGACTACCTTGCTGCGAACCCAGATATGACCGAATTGGTCGAACTGGCACAATCCACCGAGTGATCAAAATAATATAAGAAATAATGACGTCCGGCCTGTAGGCTGGGCGTCATTCACATGGAAGGGTGGGGCATGAGCAGCTCTGACAACAAACTAACCGGGCTGGGGCCGATCGATGCGCTTTTTCGCGGCATCGTTACGGTGTGTCGGGTCATTGCGGGATGCGCCCTTGTGCTGCTGACTGTCTTGCTTGGCTATCAGGTGTTCGGACGATACGTCCTGAACGATACGCCAACATGGGTTGATCCGCTTTCCCTTCTTTTGATCATGCTGATTGCGTTTCTGGGCGCGGGCATTGGCGTCTACGAGCACACCCATCTTGCCGTCGTGATGTTGCGCCAAATGGTCACCGCACGGGTGCGCATGGTTATGGTGTTTTTCACCGATCTGGTCATGGCGGTCTTTGGCGGCCTGATGATCTGGTATGGTGCGTCGTTGACCATGTTCAAATGGAAAACCGCGATCCCGTTGATTGGTTTGCCCGAGGGGCTCCGGTCGCTTCCGCTGACGATTTGCGGTGGCATGGTTTTGATCTTTTCGCTGGGCCATCTGGCACGGCTGCTTTTGGGGCGCGATACGCGCGCCGATAGTGTCGAATAGGGACCTTTAGATGGGACTTGCGCTTCTTTTGGGGGTTTTCACCCTCTGTGTTGCCTTCGGAACACCGGTGGCCTTCGCTTTGGGCATCTCTGCGATTGCCGCGTTCTGGTTCGAAGGCTTGCCTTTGGTTGTTGGATTCCAGCGGATCATCTCGGGCATCAATGTATTTTCGTTGCTGGCGATACCGTTTTTCATTTTCGCAGGTGAGCTGATGTTCCATGGCGGGATCGCCATGCGTCTGGTCAAGTTTGCCCAAGCTGCCGTTGGGGCGGTGCGTGGTGGTCTTGGTATCGTCAACGTGTTTTCCTCTATGTTGTTCGGGGGTATCTCGGGGTCGGCGATTGCCGATATCTCGGCTCTTGGTTCGATCCTGATCCCGGTGATGAAGGACAAGGGGTACGACGCGGACTATGCGGTGAACGTCACCGTGACATCGTCAATCGCTGGCATCATCATTCCGCCCAGTCACAACATGATCATTTACTCGATTGCGGTAGGCGCCGGCAGTGGCATGTCGATTTCGAGCCTGTTTCTGGCTGGCGTTGTGCCCGGTGTCCTGATGTGCGTTTGCCTCGCGCTTGCGGCTTATCTGGTCGCCGTCAAGCGCGGGTACAGCGCAGAGCGGTTCCCCGGATGGGAAGCGCTGATGTATGCCTTTTTCGGGGCCATTCCCGGATTGATGACCGCTGTTATCATCGTGGGCGGTGTTCTGTCCGGCGTGTTCACGGTGACGGAATCCGGTGCGTTCGGGGTGATCTATGCGTTTCTTGTGACGCTGATCGTCTACCGTTCTCTTACTTGGGAAAACTTCAAGATTGCGGTCAACCAGTCTGTCAAAACCACAGCGATGGTGATGATCCTCATCGCGTGTGCGGCGGCCTTTGCCTATATGCTGACCTACTACCGCGTGCCGTCCATGATGGTTGGTTTCATGATGGGGCTGACGGAAAACCCGATCCTGATCCTTTTGATGATCAACGCAGTGCTGCTGTTGCTGGGGATGATCATGGATATGGCCGCGCTGATCCTGATCTGCACGCCGATCTTCTTGCCCGTTGCTATGGCGCTTGGCATGGATCCGGTCCAGTTCGGCATGGTCCTGCTGGTCAATCTTGGGCTTGGCCTGTGTACGCCGCCTGTCGGGTCGTGTTTGTTCGTGGGCTGCGCCGTCGGCAAATTGCCGATGGAGAAGGCCGTCAAGACGATCTGGCCGTTCTATCTGGCGATTTTCGTGGCACTGATGCTGATCACATTTATTCCGGCGATTTCCATGTGGCTGCCGGAAACGGTGAACCGGCTGCTCGCGGATGGCTAACTGAGCGCGGCGATAATCCCGCGCAATTCGGCCAGACCGCGTAAGCGCCCGATCAGGGTGTACCCGGGCTGAAATTCACGGTCGGTGTCATGCAACAGGGCATGGCCGTGATCGGCGCGGAACGGCAGGGTGGTGCCGCGTTCGGTTTGGGCCTGCAAAAGCTCGTCCACGACGGCCACCAAGTTCACATCCCCAGCCAGATGGGCGCTTTCAAGGAACGATCCGTCTGGTTGTTTGGCGACATTGCGCAGGTGCACAAAATGGATGCGCGCCCCAAAGGTCTGTGCGATGGCGGGCACGTTGTTGTCGGGATGCGACCCGAGCGACCCCGTGCAGAGCGTCAGCCCATTGGCGGGCGCGTCGAAGGCCTTCATGATCCAGTCTATATCATCTGCAGTCGAAACGATGCGGGGCAGGCCCAATATATCGCGAGGCGGATCATCGGGGTGAATGCACAGATGGACGCCAAGCTCGGTCGCGGCTGGGATCACTTCCGACAAGAACCGTTTGAGGTTTGCACGTAGATCATCGTGAGTCAGGCCATCGTATGACTGCAGAACTGCCCGCAGGCCGTCGATGTCATAGGTGTCCACGGCACCCGGTAGGCCAGCCATGACAACCGCAAGAAGCACGTCACGTTCTTGCTGGGTGCTGTGTTCGAACCAGTTCTGCCCGACTGCCAAAGCGGCTGCATCATAATCATCCTGCGCTTCGTCCCGGCCCAGCATGTGAACCTCGAACGCGGCCATCTTGGCGGCGGAAAACAGCAGACCTGTCCCGCCCCCCGGAACAGGCGCCGCCAAATCTGTGCGGGTCCAGTCGAGGATCGGCATGAAGTTATAGCAAACCGTCTTGATGCCTTCGGCCGCAAGGTTGGCAAGGCTTTGGCGATACCGGTCGAACAGACCGCTGAGATCACCCGCACCGCGTTTGATGTCTTCGTGAACCGGCAGGCTTTCGACCACGTCCCAGGTCAGGCCGGCGCGCTCAATCTCGGCCTTGCGGGCGGCAATGGCGTCGCGGGGCCAAACCTCTCCATAAGGGATCGCGTGCAGGGCGCTGACGATGCCTTGCGCACCTGTTTGGCGGACCTCGGCCAGCTCAATCGGATCAAATTCTCCAAACCAACGCCATGTTTCCCGCATCAGCAATCTCGCTTTCTTCCAAGTTTTGACGTGGCCAAGATGTTTGGGTTGGACACAGGATTACCGTTTCACGTGGCAGACGGCAGGGGCAGTGCCTTTGGATCCACCGGGACGAGGGCCCCGCGATGGGCGATCACAACCCGCGACAGCGCGCAGGCTGCTTCGATCCCGCTTTTCAGCGATGCCCCAGCCGCACGCGCCGCGAAGATGCCCGCGTTAAAGCTGTCCCCGGCGGCTGTGGTATCCACAACCGTATCAAGCGCGGCGACGGGTACTTCGCCAAACTGTCCGTTGTCTGCATAAAGAACCGCATCAGCCCCGTTCTTGACCACCACCGTTGTAGCGCCTGCATCGACGTAGCGTTGCGCTGTGGCCTGCGGAGATGCGTCATTGAACCAATCTGCTTCATCCTCGAACGAGGGCAACACCAAATCGCTGACGGCTGCTCCGCGCATGATCCCCGCTGTCATGTCTTTGCCCGATGACCAGAGTTTGGGTCGCAGGTTTGGATCAAAAGCGATGGTCTTTCCGGCGGCCCGCGCATCACCCAATGCTGCAAGCAAGGCTGCGCGGCCTTCTGGGGGCAGAACGCCAAGTGTGATACCCGAAAAGTAGATCAAATCCGCATCCGCCATCGCAGAGGCCAATGCTGCGGGATCATCCGCCAGCGTCCGCGCGGCCGATTGCCCACGCCAATAGGAAAAACTGCGTTCGCCGTCTTTCAATGAGATCATGTAAAGACCGACCGTCTTGTCCGGGGAGGTCTGGATATACCGGTCATTGATATTGCCGTCGCGCATGAAGGCGCGCATATCGCGAGAGATTTCGTCATCTCCGACAGCGGTAAAATAGGCCACCTGCGCGCTAGGTGCCAAACGCGCAAGATACCACGCTGTGTTCAGCGTATCGCCCGCAAATCCCAAACAGAACTGTCCGTCAGTTTCAGAGGGGGCCAATTCGGCCATGCATTCCCCAATGGCAAGAACGCGCATGTTTTTGCACCCTTTATGAAAAGACCATACCGCCGTTGATGTCGATATTTGTGCCTGTCATAAAGGCGCTGTCATCACATGCAAGGAACAGGATCAGGTTTGCCGTGTCTTCGACATGGCCTTGACGTTTCACCGGGGCGTTCGCCTCGAACCCGCGCCGCCCAGCATCGGGCGTGTGGATGTTATGGAAATCCGTGTCGATCATGCCGGGACACAGCGCATTGACCCGCACCTTTGGCCCGACCTCTTTGGCGAGGCCACGGGTCATTGTCATCACAGCCCCTTTGGACGTGGCATAGGCCACCGCACCCGGACCCCCGCCATCACGCCCGGCCTGACTGGCGATGTTGACGATCGCGCCGGTGTCCATATGTGCAAGGCAGGCCTTGGTCATCATAAAGATGCTGGTCAGGTTCAGTGCCATCACCGTGTTCCAGAACGCGACGTCCATCTCGGCCATGGTTTTGCGCGCAACAAGGCCGCCCGCGTTGTTGACCAACACATCGACGCCGCCGAAATTTTCAACTGCGGCACCAACAAGTGCATCGACACCGTCTTGCGTGTTCAGGTCGGCCTGCACAGCCACAGCTTTACCGCCAGCCTTTTCGATATCTGCGACGACGCTGTCGGCCCCGGTGGAGCTTTCAAAATAGCTGATCGCGACATTGGCCCCTTCTGAGGCCAGTTTACGGGCCGCAGCGGCCCCGATGTCGCGTCCGCCACCTGTGACGATGGCCGTTTTCCCGGCAAGTTTCATGGTCTGTCCTTTGTCGTTCGGCCTGTCAGCGATTGAGCTTCAGGAAGTAGTCAAAAATCTCAGGCACGTTGCCGTCGCCCATACCCGCATCCAATGCGGCAGACAGGTTTGCAGAGGTGCCTTCCGCGATTTGGGCGCGGGTGCCCATATCGTTGGCCATCTGCAGGAAATACGCCAAATCCTTGTTGGCATTGGCAATCGAAAAACCAAGGTCGCTGATCCCGTCAACGGCGTACTTCTTACAGAACCCCATGAAGGGCGAGTTCGACGGACCAGCTGACATGATGTCATATAGCTGGCCGCGATCAACGCCTGCACGGTCGGCGATGGCGAAGGCCTGACTCATCGCGGTGACGGTGGTCATGCCAATAAAGTTGTTGATCAGTTTGGTGACGTGACCGGCCCCAAGTGCGCCAAGGTAGAAGACATTTTCGCCCTGATCGTCGAGAACCGGCTTTACCTTGTCAAAAACTGCCTTGTCGCCCGCCGCCATGATGTTGAGCAGACCATCCTTTGCGTGCGCGGGGGTCCGCCCAAGAGGGGCGTCGATCATGCCTGCACCTTTGGCCGCCAAATCCGCACCGATCTTGCGGGTGCTGTCGGGAATGGACGTGCCAAAGTCGATCAGGACCGCGCCGTCCTTGACGCCTGCCAACAGGCCGTCATCACCATAGACAAGACTTTCCACAACCTCGGACGTGGTCACGCACAGCATGATGATATCACTCGCCTCGGCCAGTTCCTTGGGGGTGCTGGCCTGCCGCGCGTTGCCGCGGTCCAGCACGGCAGAGACGACATCCGGCTTGCGGCCCATGACGACAAGCTCATAGCCCCTTGTCTGAAGGTTCTCGACCATATTGCCGCCCATCAGGCCAAGGCCAATGAAACCAATCACAGGTTTGGTCATGTCGTCGTCTCCGTATATAGGGGGGTTGGCATCACAAGAAGTCTTCGCGATGCGGCGTGAAGACATCCAAGAGCGTGCCCGCCTCAAGGCAGGTCGCGCCGTGTTCGATGTTTGGCTCTTTATAAAGACTGTCGCCTGCACCCACGATGTAGGTGTTATCCCCCACCGTGAATTCGAATTTGCCCGACATCACGTAGGTGATTTGTTCGTGGCGGTGATGGTGCAGCGGTGCTGTCACGCCAGCCTCGAAGTGGACTTCAACAACCATCAGGTTGTCGTTGTGCGCACCAACCTTGCGGCTAAGGCCGGCGTCCACAGTTTCGAGCGTGCCTTCGGCTTGAGGGAAATAGTTTTTGACGTCCATGTGCTATGATTCCTTTAGGTGTTCGCCAGTTTCTTCATGACAACCTTGAACGTGTGTTCGTCAGGGTCCGTGAAATAGAGATCAGCGTCATACCCCTGATCGTCCATGAAATTGAAAATTCGCTTTGGTGCATCCAGCTTGTACGGCACCAAGAGCGTGGCGATCCGATGCCGTGTGGCTGCCGGGTATTGCGCTGTCAGAACGGTACTGACTGGCAAGCCTTCGTAGTCGGCCGGGTCCACATCGGTGAATTCGGTTTTCTGTGTGATGACAGGCTTGCCGCCCTCGGACCAGACGACCTGCCCGTAAAACCCTGCACGCTTTTGGGTGTTGCGGAACGATGTCTTGCCAAGTTCAAAAGGTTCATTGGCGTGCAGCAGCCAGTCCACCGTAACCGGCGTTTCCGCGTCCACCTTGTCTACGATCACAAAATACGAATTGCGCACGAAATAGATTTCGCGCTCGGCGCTGGTCACTTCGGGTGACAGGATCTGGTAGGCGGCGGTGGCATCGCCGTGAATGAAGAGGTGGTCGTCCCGTTCTTCGGCCGCAATGATTTTGCCCTTCGCACGCAATGCTTTTGCTTTGTCTTTCTCGGCGTATTGGCCCTTGCCGTTGATCAGGATCGCGTTCTTGGACCGGGTCTGGCGCCGCCAATTCCGATGCATCGAGGAGTTAAAAGCGACATAGTGGCCCGATTGGATCGCCAAGTCCTCGCCGTAGGCGGATAGGCAAAAGGCGTTCTGATCGCCGTGGCTGTGGCTGATCGACCCATAGGTGGAGGATTTGAACACAAATTGGATGTGTTCGTCGGGCTCTGCCATGGCATGTTGGACGCCGACCCAGCCGACACCCTTGAAGTGTCGAAAGCCGCTTTCGGGGGGTGTCGCTTCGACCGAGGGCCAATCTGTGCGGAAGGCCAGTTCGTCAAACCGGGTATCCCACCAGCCCCAATTGTAGAAATCGCCCTCAGTACCGGGGTTCAGCCGGTGGTTTTCGTCACAGTACCACTGATAAGCGCCGTTGCCGGTGACGCCGCCAAACTGGCGCAGGTTCATGCCGATCTTGATGCAGCTCAGATCGCCCATTGTGGCGTCGTCGCCAAAGGTGGCGCGCCGTGTATTCGGCGCTTTGGTAAAAAGCGGGAAATCAGCGGTGTTCTGGAAGAACGGGCGGCGATAGATATCCAGGCCGGTATAGGATTTCAGCCAGTTCGCAGCGTCCAGCAGATAGGAAATTCCAGTCATCCAGTAGTGCGGACCTTCGGCCCAGCCGCCCTCGGCGTCGCCCCAAGGCGAATAGACTGTGTAGAGAAATTCGATTGAGTAGTTGAGCCAGTCGCGGGCCTGACCCGTTTCATCATCGTGCAGCAAGGCGATACAGGCGGGAATGATGCAGGACGACACGGACCTCACAGCGTGGCTGTCATAAGGGAACAGGTGAATTTTGGCGTTCAGAATCGCGTGCTCAGCGATATCGCGCGTGCGTTCCAACAGGGCTGCGCGCACTGTGGCACGTTCCTCTTCGGTCAGGTCATCATGCAGCCAGTCATATCCCCAAGCGAGCGCATTGCAGACGCGGTAGGCCCATTCATCGGTATAGGCACGGGATGTCACGCCCAAGGGTTCCCAGCTTGCGACCTCTAGCAGCCATTCTTTGGCGCGGGCGGTCATGGCCGGGTCGTCTGTCACCTTGCCGCCGATGGCAAGGTGGCGGATCGCGTACCAGACTTCTTGCAATTCGATATAGGTTTTGCGCCAGACTGGCGCCGTGCGTGTGTTGTTGGGGTAGCCCGCCGGTTCACCCATCACGTCCCGGTCCATCCACGGGAGAACGGATTTCTGGTAAAATGTCGCCCAGGTGCAGTGATCAGGGTCTTCCTTGACGGCCTTTTTGAAGTCGGACAGGCGGTCGCTTGTCATCCACAAGCGTGGGTGATCCACCGCAACGTCCGCCAAACGGTTGTCTCGCGCGGGGAGCGGGGTTTCGGGGAGGTCTTTGGCCACTGTGAAGCTGCGGGTGCTGCTCCAATCGCTGGACGCTTCGCCCTTGGCGTTGTCCCATGTGGCGTAGGACCAGTGATAGTCCCCCGGCGCCAAGACATCGTCGGGGGTAAAGAAATTCAAAGGCAGATTTTCGTAGACTTGCGTTTTGCCTTTTGGAAACGCGGGGTCGCTGGAAATGCGCAGCACATAGGTCGCGTCATCATCGAGGACCGGGAGCCAGGTAAAACGCGGCGGGTTTTCCACCAGTTCGGTGTCAGCCACCGGACCATATTGAATGGTCAATAGGCCCGCTTTGGGTTCGTCGAGTTGTGGCAGTGCTGCAGTTGGCATTGATCAATCGGGTCCGCATTTCAGAACGTTAAGAGTATCTGGGGGCGATCCTGTGGACCGCCCCCAAAAAGGGAGAATTAACCGCCGTACTGACGGTCGTAGGCGGCCTGCATCACTGTAAGCAGCTCTTGCATGCCCATCTCGTCCAGAGTGGCGAGGTATGCATCCCAGTCTGCCATCACGTCACCGTTGCCCAAGATCCAGCCTTGCTGGCGCTCGAGCATGTAGTCGCGAATGGACCCCCAGGTGCGGTCATAGATCGCCTGTTCGTCAGCCGTGAAGGACACACCAAGGAAGTCCTCGATCAGCAAGTCCTGGGTGTCATAGAGCGCGATGCCTTCAAGGGCGAATTCGTTGCTCCACTGGATTTCATAGGCGTAATCCTGGAAGTAACCACGGCCCTGAAGTTGTGCGCCGACCTGATAGAGGGACCGGTTCACGGGACCTGCATCAAGGAACTCTTGCTTGAAGATCGGCTGACCGTCGATCATGTCGTAGTGCATGCCTTCGACGCCAAAGTTGGCCAGACGGCGGCCCTCTTCGGTGAACCAGAAGTCAAAGTACTTGATCGTTTCGACCACATTTTCGTTCTCAAAACCGATGGCCCAACCGTCTGGCTTTACCAGAATGCGGCGATGCTCTTCGATGCGGCGACCGGATGGGGACGCGGGTGGCAGGAATGCCTCGAAGGCGAACCCGTCAATTTCGGACGACAGTCGATTGTAGCCAGAGGTGGATGCAAACCAGTCGTGGGTCGAACCGCCGAGGTTTTCGGACAGCAGGAAGTCACGCGCGGACGAACCACGGGTGAAGATTTCTGCGTCGATCAGGCCTTCTTCGTACCAACGCGCAAGGTTCGAGATACCGTCCCGGTAGCCTTCGCCGATATAGCCGTGTCCGATGACACCGTCCTCGATCAGGAAGTCGTGGTAGGTGTCAGAGCCGTGCGCGCGGCCGTCCCAGAGTGTCACAAGACGGATCAGCTCTGGCCACTGGCGGGCAAAGAATGGCACTTCGTCGGCCAGACCGTTGCCGTTGGGGTCTTGTGTCTTAAAGGCGCGCAGGACCGCTTCGTACTCTTCCACAGTTTCAGGGACGTCAAGGTCCAACGCCTCAAGCCAGTCTGTACGAATCCAGTAGCCGCGACCGTATTTGCCGTCGGGCAGATAGGGGATGTAATACATCTGGCCGTCGGATGCTTTCACCGCGGCCTCGATGTCGGGGCGGGTGGCATAGTAGGCAGAGATGTTTGGCGCGTGTTCTTCGATCAGATCGTTGAGAGGCACAAACGCACCTTCAGGCCCGAACTGGTTCACAAAGTCGCGAATCCGGCTGGAGCCTACGATGTCAGGGATGTTGCCACCCGCCAGCATGAGATTCAGTGCTTCCGTCCGTCCGGTATTCTCGTCCGTCCGCATGTTTGCACCGACCGTGTCGTTGATCAGGTGGATACCTGTCAGTTCGCGGGCGACCTGTTCAACGGGCCATTGCTCATCATAGATGGGGTAGGCGCGATGGTTCATCTGGATGGTCAGCTCGATCGGTTCCTCCGAGATCCGCAAGTGTCCATCCGCGAAAGCGGGTGTTGTGATGGCGCTGCCTGCTAGCAGGGCTGCCGCTAGGGTAATTTTACGCATTTTGTTCCTCCCTTATGCGTTAGGTTATTCCTTTACACCTCCGAGCAGGATGCCCTTCTCGAAGTATTTCTGAATGAACGGGTAGACGATCAGCACAGGGATGATCGAACAGACGATAATGGCCGCAGTGACCGTTTCAGCGCTAAAGGCCGCTTCGGTCTGGACGATGGCAAATTCATCGTCATCAGACAGTTGCGCGATGGTATGGCGCAAAAAGACCTGAAGCGGGATTTTGTCTTCGGACTGAAGCAGGACCATGGCCCAGAAAAAGCCGTTCCAGCGGGATACGATGCAAAAGAGTGTGATCGTTGCGATGGCCGGTTTGGAGAGCGGAACGAAAACCTTCCACAGTACCTGAAAATCATTGGCCCCGTCCATGCGCGCGGCTTCTTCGAAACTTTGCGGGATGGCCTCAAAGAAGTTGCGCAGCAGGATGATGTTGAAGGCGTTGACAGCGAACGCAAGGATGATGCCGAACATGGAGTCGAGCAGGTTCAAATCACGCATGTTCAGGAAGAACGGGATCAGGCCTGCGTTGAACCACATCGTAAAGGCGATGAAGAGGTTGAAGAACCGCCGTCCCTTCAGCTGCGGCCGCGACAAGGCATAGGCACCGGGGATGATGAACAACATCGACATGATTGTGCCGCCGATGGTGTAGATGAAGGTGTTCCGGTAGCTGATCCAGAATTTCGGGTCCGAGATGATGTAGCCATATGCTTCGAGTGTGGCGTCAATCGGCGTCAACACGACCTTGCCAGCCTGGGCTGCAAATCCCGAGCTAAAGGACACCGCTGCGATATAGATGAAGGGATATAGGGTCGCCGCCGTGAACATCCCGATCAGAACCGACACAGTGATCGCAAAGACCTTGTCTCCGCCGGAATAGAGGTTCCATTTTTGCATGTGCTATCCCCCTACCAGAGCGATGTGCGCGAGAATTTGCGCGACAACGTGTTGGCGGTCATCACCAGGACAAAGGCAACAACTGCGTTAAAGAGCCCGGCAGCGGCGGCAAGGTCGTACTGACCCGACTGAAGGCCCTGACGATACACCCATGTGTTCACAACATCGGCGGTCTCGTAGGTGGCGGGCTGATAGAGCAGGATCACCAGTTCGAACGACACCTCCATCACGTTGCCGATGCGGATGATCAGCATGATCAGGATGGTCGGCAGGATCGACGGAATGGTGATTTTCCACATCATCTGCCAGCGGTTCGCCCCGTCCACCACGGCGCTTTCATAAAGTGACGGGTTCACGCCTGCGATGGCGGCCAAAAAGACGATGGAGCCAAAGCCCGCTTCTTGCCAAATGCCTGTCCCCACAAAGATCGGGCGGAACCACTGGGGCTGCGTCAGGAAGTAAACCGGATCAAACCCCAGCCAGCTAATGACCGTGTTGATGACACCAACCGTCGGCGAGAAGGCCGTGATCACGATACCTGCAATAATCACAGAGGAAATGAAGTGCGGCAGATACACGATCGTCTGGGCGGTGCGCTTGTAGGTGGCGTGCAGGATTTCGTTGAACATCAATGCCAGGATGATGGGCGCTGGAAATCCGAACAGCAGATTGTAGAAACTGATGGTGATCGTGTTTTTGACCGCGCGGATGAACTGATCATTCGAGAACAGCGTTTCAAAGTGCTCGAAACCGACCCAGGGGCTACCTGCTGCACCTCTGAAAATCGAATAGTCTTTGAATGCGATCTGAAGCCCGTACATTGGCTTGTACAGAAAGACGATGAACCAAATGATGGTCGGAAGCAGCATGGCATAGATTTGCCATTCTCGTTTGAAGTGATCCAAAGTGCGGACCCAAGTGCTGTCGGGCGTCCGCGTTTGCTTTCGATCTCGTAGGGCTTCGCCCGCTTCGACGACGATCTCTTCAATAGGGGCGCCACCGACGTCAGAGTTTCGGTCCGACATGTCTTAGCCCCCTACGGTCAACGCGCGGCCGGTTCCGGCGTCGAAGACCTTTACCAAGTGGGATGGCACGTGGACGGTTTTGACACCCGACAGATGCGCGATGTCGCCGTTGGTGTCGGCCTTGAAGACCAGATTGTCCTGGCCGTGGCGAGCGTGAAGCAAAGCCTCGGAGCCCAGTGGCTCGACCAGATCAAGGTCGATGGGGAGGGCGGTTGTGGCTTGACCTTCGCCCAGCATCACGTGTTCCGGCCGAATGCCGAGAATGACATCACGACCCTGATCTTTGGCCGTAAGACCGTCGATCTTGATCTCAGTATCGCCAACCTTAGCGCCGATGTCTGTCAGCGTCCCTTTCATCTGGTTCATTGGGGGGGACCCAAGGAAACCGGCGACGAATGTGTTTACGGGATTGTTGAACAGCTCCATCGGAGTGCCGACCTGTTCAATCCGGCCATCGTTCATCACGACGATACGGTCTGCCAATGTCATGGCTTCGACCTGATCATGGGTGACGTAAATGGAAGTGACGCCAAGGCGGTTGTGCAGGCGTTTGATTTCAGCCCGCATTTGCGTGCGCAGTTTGGCGTCCAGATTGGACAGCGGTTCGTCAAACAGGAACACCTTGGGGTGGCGCACAATCGCGCGGCCCATAGCCACACGTTGCCGTTGCCCACCGGACAAATCAGCAGGGCGACGATCAAGATAGGGGGTCAGGCCAAGGATTTCTGCAACGTCATCAATTGTTGTTTTGATCTCGGCTTTTGGCATCTTACGAATGCGAAGGCCAAAGGCCATATTGTCGGCCACGTTGAGGTGCGGGTAGAGCGCGTAGTTCTGAAACACCATCGCGACATCGCGGTCTTTGGGGGCCACGCGGTTCATACGGCGCCCGTCAATCATCAGATCGCCAGAGGTGATTTCCTCTAGCCCTGCAATCATCCGCAAGGTCGTTGACTTGCCGCAACCTGACGGGCCGACGAGAACGACGAATTCTTTTTCAGCAACATTAAGATCGATACCGTGCACAACCTGCAAGGCACCGTAGCACTTTACAATCTCGTTCAGATCTACGCCGGCCATCTAGCCCTCCCTAAAGCGTTGCCGAAGGAATGCTCGTTCTGTGACGAATCACTCACTCCCACTGGTATACTAGTCTAAAAAGTTCATTGCTAGTCTAGTATACCAGTTTGGTCAGTGATAACGTCACGGACGTCTTTGGACGAAAGTGAGGACTGAAAGATGATCCCGAATTCAGCGAAAACCGAACGCCGCACAAGCGTGGATGATGTATTTGACGCGCTTCATGAGCAGATTGCGACGCTCCAGTTGAAGCCCGGGGACCGTATTTCCGAGGCTGATATCGCCGCGCAGTTCGGGGTGTCACGGCAACCTGTCCGGGATGCGTTCAGCCGCCTTGCCAATCTTGACCTGCTTTTGATCCGCCCGCAGCGCAGCACGGAAGTGAGACGCTTTTCGATGCGGCAGATCGAAAAGGCGCGGTTCATTCGCGCCGCAATCGAAACGGAGGTTTTGCGCCGCGCCGCCACTTTGTGCGATGCGGCGGGCGAAGCGCTTTTGCATGACTCGTTGGAGCTACAAATGGAGGCGATGAACGCCAAAGACGTCGCGCGTTTCGGGAAGCTCGATTATCAATTCCATCAGATCCTGTGTCAGATCGGACAGGTCGATTATGCCTTTGACGTTATTCTTGAAGAGAAGGCGAAGGTAGACCGCTTGTGTATGCTGGGGCGCGAGAAAGAACAGCGCATGCCAGAGCTCGCAGCGGATCACACAAAAATTGCCAAAGCGGTCATCAAGCACGATCCCGATGCAGCCGTCGCAGCGGGGCTAAAGCACTTGTCTCGTCTCGATGAGACGATTGAACGGATAAGTGCCACGAATGCCAATTACTTTGATCACGCGTAACACGGGCCGGGCCGAAGGCCCTGTTCCAAGTGGCGTCATAGCTGGATTTGAGATACCCCGATGACCGATCATGTGCCGCAATCCACGGAGCGGCAAACACCAGGTGCAGCGCAGGTCTTTTCATTGGCCTGGCCGATGACCCTGAAAGCGATTTTTCTGCACGGAACTGTCGTGGTCGACGGGTTTCTTTTGTCCGCACTGGGCGAAGGCGCGCTGGCCGCTATGGGGTTGGCAGCTGCTTTGGGCGGAATCGTCCTTGGCGTCATCTTTGCGTTTTCCCACGCCATGCAAATCCGAACGGCACAGGCGTTTGGTAGCGGCGACTCTGTCTTTCTGAAATCAGTGCTGGCGTCGGGTCTGACGGTCAGCGTGGCTATTGGTGCCGTCGGGGTTGGTGTCATATTCATGTGGGGGCCTTTGCTGATCGGCATGCTCGCCCCCTCTGATGCGATCGCGGCGCAGGCTCAGAGCTACCTTTGGATATTCACGATCGTGATCCTTGCGGAGGCCATCGGCCAATGCATCGCCAGCTTTTTCAACGGATGCAGTAAAAGCAAATTGCCGCTTTATGGCTATCTGATTTCGGTGCCCATCAACATCACGGCGAGCATCATCCTGATCCACGGCTATATGGGATTTCCTGCGCTGGGCGTTGCGGGTGCCGCACTTGGCAGTGCTATCGCGATTACGCTGCAAACGGGGTTCTGGATTGCGTTACTGGTTTCGACCGATGGGCGGCTAAGGCGCGTTGTTGGCTGGCACCACGGAACGTTCAAGCCGACGCTGATCCGGCATGTCCGGTTTTCGCTGCCAATCGCGGCGACCTTCGTCAGCGCAACATTGGCAACGCATGTCTGTTCACTGATCTACGCGAATATGTCGCTGAACGACTTTGCCGCGCTGACCCTGATTGCGCCATGGAACCTTTTGGCGGGACAAGTCGCGATGCAATGGACCCAGGCCACAGGGATCATGGTCGCACAATTGTTGGGTCAACGCACACCAGAGGCCACGCTGGATATGTTTCTGGCGCGCGCGTGGCGTGGGGCATTTGTGGCTGCGGCGATTGTCGCGCTGATCTTTCTTGTCATGTGTCTGTCGCTGGACTGGATCTATCCTAACCTCGAGCCGCAGACGCGGACGATCCTGTTCGGGTTTATGCCGATCCTGCTGATCATCCAGTTTCCCCGCGCCACCAACGCGATCTGTGGGAACACGCTGCGCGCTGCCGGCGACACTGTCTACGTCATGCACATTTTCATCTGGTCGCAATGGGCATTCCGCGTTCCAGCGACTGCCCTTCTGATCCTGTACTTTGACCTTTCTGCCTTTTGGATCCTCTCACTGTTCCTTTGGGAAGAGGTCATCAAATTTCCCGCCTTTCACCGCCGCCTTTGGCGCGGGGACTGGAAACACGTTCACGTCACGGCCTGATTGCCGCACAACAACTAAGGAGACTCCCATGATAAAAACAAACCTGCGCCGCGCCATTGACCCGCGCCACGCCAAGACCTTCGACACGACGCAACTGCGCGATGAATTCCTGATCGACAATCTGTGGCAGGACGATGAAGTCAGCCTGACCTACACACAATATGACCGCATGATCGTCGGGGGCGCGATCCCGAAATCGGGCCCTTTGACCATCGACGGGGTTGATCAAACCGGGACGCCGTCATGGCTGGACCGCCGCGAAGCGGTTCTGGTCAACCTTGGCCCATCCGGCACGGTTGAGGCTGCGGGCGAAACCTATGAATTGGGCCGGTTTGACATGGTCTATCTTGGTATGGGGTCTGGCGCCGTCACAGTTAGCGGTGCCGACGCACGGTTCTACATCATCTCGGCACCCGCACACCGCGCGATCCCGGCGCAGCTGGCGACAATCGATGAGGCGAACCAGGTTCCATTGGGCAGCCGCGAGACGTGCAATGAACGCACGATCTATCAGTTCATCCACCCTGACGGGATCGAGAGCTGCCAGATTGTGATGGGCATGACCAAATTCGAGTCGGGGTCGATCTGGAACACGATGCCTGCGCATATCCACGAACGCCGGTCCGAGATCTATATCTACCTCGATCTTCCGGAGGGCCAGAACATCGTGCACCTGATGGGGGAACCCGACGAGACGCGGCACCTGATTGTGCGGAATGAACAATGCGTGCTTTCGCCACCCTGGTCGATCCATAGCGGCGCGGGCACTGCGGCGTATTCGTTCATTTGGGCCATGGCTGGCGATAACATGGCCTTCACCGATATGGACATGGTTGCCATGGAAGACCTGCGATGAGCCGCTTTTCCCTGGACGGAACCCGTGCGCTTGTGACCGGTGCCAACACTGGCATCGGTCAGGCCATTGCCGTTGATCTGGCCCGGGCGGGCGCGCATGTGATTGCGGTCGGGCGGTCCTCTATGGAGGACACGCTTGCCAAGGTGTCGGATGTCGGGGGCAAGGCGGATGCCTTGAAGGCCGATCTGTCCACCGTGGCGGCCGCGCAGGAGATGTTCGCGCAGGCGGTTGCTGATTTTGGGCCGATTGACACGTTGGTGAACAACGCGGGTATCATCCGGCGCGCGGACAGTCTGGACTTTTCCGAGGCCGATTGGGACGCGGTGATGGATATCAACCTTAAGGTCGTGTTCTTCCTGAGCCAGGCCTTTGCCAAGGCCCGTATTGGTGCCGGACAAGGGGGGAGCATCGTCAACATCGCGTCGCTTCTGTCCTATCAAGGTGGCATCCGTGTGCCGTCCTATACGGCGTCAAAAAGTGCCGTTGCGGGTGTGACCAAAACGCTGTCGAATGAGTGGTCTGCCCAAGGCATCACGGTCAATTGCGTCGCACCTGGATACGTGGTCAGCAACAACACGACCGACCTGCGCAACGATCCGGATCGCAACAAGGCCATCCTGGACCGCATCCCGCTGGGTCGTTGGGCCGAGCCCGAAGACATTGCGGGCGCAGTGACCTATCTTGCCTCACCGGCAGCGCGCTATGTGACGGGCATCACACTTCCCGTTGATGGAGGGTGGCTCGGCCGATGAACGCGATCCGGGCCCTTGTTGCCAGCTGTGATTCTGTGCCCGAATATCCAAGGCGCGACGGACCACATCCCGCCCGCTTAGATGAACGTCACTGACGCAAAAGTCTTTGTGGGCGGACCCGGCAAGAACGAGGTCACGACCGATCTGGGCGTCCATGGCGTTGATGATGCGACACTGATAACCGGGAAACCTTGCCCGCCGCATATCTGCGCGACGTCCAGTTCCAGAACCTGATCGGGTTGGGCCCGCGCAAGTTCGAAGGCTTTTGGCAGGTCTTTTTTACGGGGCCTAATTTCGGTGAAGACCAAATTCCATGGCGGCCAACTTGACGGACCTGCCGCACTATCAATTGTTTGGCGGTGAAGGCAGCTGCGTGGCAGGGCACATCGAACCACCGATGATCGGCTGTGCAACTCTCCTAGTCGGCGAGCGAACCAGGGTCCCTGAGATATGAGAAGGATCGCGAGCACTTTTGCTGATCGGCTCGGTGCGTCAACTCCGGGTTCATGTCTGCAAGAGTAGGTGGCGTTGGTCTGTGGGCTGACAGTTCAGAGCCGGTCGAAACTCCGACGTTTGACTGCTTTTTTGGGATATTTGGTGCCCAGGAGAGGACTCGAACCTCCACGTCCATACGGACACCAGCACCTGAAGCTGGCGCGTCTACCATTCCGCCACCTGGGCAGGTGTCGTGAAGCGCGATGTAGCGAGGCGGAAACAGGGTGTCAACGCGATTCCGACGTGGCGGTGCTTATTCTTGCGCGCTTGTTTCGCCTTGTCTGAAACCGGGTGCGCGGGTAAACCCAAAGCGAATTGCGCAAAGAGGCTATGCCATGTCCAATCTTGTCACCATCTTCGGCGGTTCCGGCTTTGTCGGACGCTATATCGCGCGGCGAATGGCTAAGGCAGGATGGCGGGTGCGGGTGGCCGTGCGCAATCCGGACGAGGCGCTTTTTGTGAAGCCATACGGCGTGGTCGGGCAGGTCGAACCGGTCTTTTGCAACATCCGTGATGACGCCAGCGTTGCCGCTGTGATGGGCGGCGCTGATGTGGTGATCAACTGCGTTGGTGTGCTGGAAGAGGTTGGCAAGAACACCTTTGACGCCGTACAGGCCGAAGGCGCTGAACGCATTGCACGTATGGCAGCCCAACACGGCGTGGCGCGGATGGTCCATATCTCGGCCATCGGGGCCAATGCGGACGCCGCGAGCGACTATGCCCGGACCAAAGCCGAGGGCGAGGCGGGTGTCTTGGCCCATATGCCCGATGCCGTGATTTTGCGCCCGTCGATCATTTTTGGTCAGGAAGATCAGTTCTTTAACCGTTTTGCCGGCATGTCGCGCTTTGGCCCTGTGTTGCCGGTTGCCGGGGCGGAGACGCGGTTTCAGCCTGTGTTCGTCGATGATGTCGCCGCCGCAGCAGAGGCAGGGGCCTTGGGTGCCGCAAGCGGCGTCTATGAACTAGGCGGGCCGGAAGTTGATACCTTCCGCGGGTTGATGCAGCGGATGCTGGATGTGGTGCAGCGTCGCCGCCTTGTGATCAATATGCCATTCTGGATGGCGCGGATTGTCGCCTCGGTTTCGGGTGCGGTGCAGTTTCTATCACTCGGCATCGTGAAGGCCCCGATCACCGGCGATCAGGTCAAGAACCTGGCCGTCGACAACGTGGTAAGCGAGGGGGCCAAGACGCTGGCCGATTTGGGCATTCAGCCCACCGCGATGGAGGCGATCCTGCCCGACTATCTGTGGCGCTTCCGCCCCTCGGGCCAATACGCGGCGATCAAGGATTCGGCCAAGAACCTGCGTAAGACCTGATGGACAGCACGATTGTTGCGGGCCTTCTGGGAATCCTTGAAGGCCTGACAGAGTTCATCCCTGTTTCATCGACCGGGCACCTGCTGCTTGTCGGGCATTTTCTTGGCTTTGACAGTGCGGGAAATACCTTTGAGGTTGTGATCCAGATCGGTGCCGTCATGGCGCTGGTTGTGCTTTATTTTCAAAGACTTTGGGGTGCTGTTGCCACCGCCCCGTCCGACCCTGCATCGCGCCGGTTTATTGCATCCATCGTGGTCGCTGCGATCCCGGCCGTGGTGCTGGGTGTGCTGATGCATGACCTGATCAAAACGGTGCTGTTTGAAACCCCTATGTTGATTGCGGTGATGCTGATCATCGGTGGTGTGATCCTGTTGTTCGTGGACCGGCTGAACCTGCACGAAGAGCATCAGGATGCGATGCGCCTGCCGGTCAAAACGGCGCTGGGCATTGGTCTGTTTCAATGCCTTTCGCTGATCCCTGGCACCTCTCGGTCAGGGTCGACCATTGTGGGGGCCTTGTTGCTGGGTGTCAGCAAGCGTGCAGCGGCAGAGTTTTCGTTCTTCCTGTCGATCCCGATGATGTTCGGGGTATTCGGCTATGACCTTTACAAGAACCGCGATGTGCTGGATTTCAGCGCCCTGACAGAGATCGCGATTGGCCTGATCATGGCCTTTGTCACCGCCCTTTTCGTCGTCAGATGGTTGCTGAACTACGTTAGCAGCCATGGTTACGCATTGTTCGGGTGGTGGCGAATCGGTGTTGGCAGTGTTGCGCTGACTGCGCTTTTGTTGGGTTTCTAGCAAAGTAGGTCACGAATAGTGACCTAAAATACCCACTTTTTTCGGCGCGTGATCGCTGACATCACAAAAATTCAGCATTTAGGTCAGTAATGTTGACTTTTCATCTGATGAACAGGGTATTAAACCGCAGGTCTGATCTTCGAGAAGAATGGAGTCTGCGATGGCCGGGCAAAAGATGCTGAAATTCACGACCGTAGACCGCGACATGCCGGAAAAGCGTGCGCCCAATCTACGCCGCAGCGATTTCGCAGAGATTTACGCCGAGTACGCAACTGCCAAGGCCGAAGAGCAGGCCAGCCGCTGCAGCCAGTGCGGCGTGCCCTATTGTCAGTCGCATTGCCCGCTGCACAACAACATCCCCGATTGGCTGCGCCTGACCGCCGAAGGGCGTCTGGAAGAGGCGTATGAGATCAGCCAAGCCACCAATACCTTCCCAGAGATTTGTGGCCGCATTTGCCCGCAGGACCGCCTGTGCGAAGGCAACTGCGTGATCGAACAATCGGGCCACGGCACCGTCACCATCGGGTCCGTTGAAAAGTACATCACCGATACCGCGTTTGAGGAAGGCTGGGTCAAGCCGATCCGCCCGCACACAGAGCGCGCGGAAAGCGTGGGCATCATTGGTGCCGGTCCCGGCGGCCTTGCCGCAGCGGATATGCTGCGCCGTCAGGGTGTGCAGGTCACGGTCTATGACCGCTATGATCGGGGTGGCGGTTTGCTGACCTACGGCATCCCAGGCTTCAAGCTTGAGAAAGACATCGTGATGCAGCGTATGGCGCAGTTGGAAGACGGCGGCGTGAAATTCGTGATGAATTGCAACGTGGGCGAAGACCTGAGCTTTGGCGCGATCCGCGGCGAACATGACGCGGTGCTGATCGCCACAGGTGTCTATAAATCAAGGGATTTGCCGGATGCGGATGCTGCCGGCATCGTGCGCGCGATCGACTATCTGACGGCCAGCAACCGCAAAAGCTTTGGTGATGAAGTTGCGGAATTTGATAGCGGTGAATTGAACGCACAGGGCAAGAAGGTCGTCGTCATCGGCGGCGGTGACACCGCGATGGACTGTGTGCGCACCGCGATCCGTCAAGGCGCTGAAAGCGTGAAGTGCCTGTATCGTCGCGACAAGGCTAACATGCCCGGATCGCAGCGCGAGGTGCAGAACGCAGAGGAAGAAGGCGTCGAATTTGTCTGGCTGTCCGCGCCCGCAGGATTCGAAGGCGATGCCGTCACCGGCGTGAACGTCAGCAAGATGCGTCTGGGCAAGCCCGACGCATCCGGCCGCCAGTTCCCCGAAGTGATCGAAGGTGCCGACTATGTTGAAGAGTCTGATCTGGTGATCAAGGCGCTGGGTTTTGAACCAGAGGACCTCCCTACGCTTTGGGGCGAGGACGCGCTGGAAGTGACCCGTTGGGGCACGATCAAGGCGGACTTTGGCACCGGCAAGACCAACCTTGATGGGGTCTATGCCGCAGGCGACATCGTGCGCGGCGCAAGTCTTGTGGTCTGGGCCATTCGTGACGGGCGCGAAGCGGCAGAGGCGATCCTGGGCTATCTGGCCAACACGGATGCGGTGGCAGCGGAATGACCCACCGCACGCCCCAAACCCGGATGCACAAAGCATGCACATCCGATGCACATGCCATGCAACCCCGAAGCCAAACGCGCGTTAAGACTGCGGAACGCATGCTGACCCTTTTGGTTTTTGTCGCCGCGATTTTCTGGGCCAACAGCCTGAAAGCGCAGGACCTTTTCAGCCTGCCCGCCGGGTGCGATGCCTTTGTCACGATCCAGAATGCCGACTGCAGCGTTGACCATAATTTCATATGTGCGGGCGACCCCGAGGGCCACAAGCAGCGTGTCAGTCTGGATGAACAAGGCATGACCTATCTGGGCACCACGGATGACCAGACGCAGTGGATCAATTCCTTTCACCCGCTGACCGGCCACACTGAACGGTTGGAAGACAACCCCGTAGATCGCGCCAATCTGGATGAGCTGATCCAGACCGGTCAGGACACCTATGACTTCAAAACCCTGTCGGATGAATTTGGCGTCACGCGCTATGTCGGGCAGGACGCGCTGACCGGGCGCGAGATCACGATTGATGACGTGACCCTGGCCGAGACGGAATACAACATCACCGCCTATGCCGAGGACGGCACCGAGATCTGGCGGTCGTCAGGCAATGAGTTCATCAGCCGCAACTGGCGGATGTTCCTGTCGGGCGTTGGGACAATTGTGACGGCGTCGGATTCATTCGAGCGTGACGGACGCCCAGTCGAATTCATCTACCCCGGCGAGCCGGGATTCCTGAGCGCCAATCCCAAGCATGGCTGCGGCGTTGTGATGTCCAGCTTTGAGGTGCTGGAATGACCAAGCGCGACGGTGCCTGTTTGTGCGGTGCGGTGCGCATCGCGGGGGATTTCGACGATACCTTGCAGGCCTGCCATTGCGGCATGTGCCAGACCTGGACCGGCGGCGGGCCGCTTTATGCGGTCCGGGTCAAGGGTGACCTGCAGATCACCGGGCTTGAGGCCACGCAAAGCTATTGCGCAAGCAAGTGGGGCGAGCGGGTGTTTTGCAGCACTTGTGGCGCCAACTTGTGGTGGAAGATGCAGGGCAAACCGGTGAGCTTTGTCGCCCCGGGGCTGTTTGCAGGTCAGGGCGGACTGACGCTGAGCGAAGAAATTTTTGTAGATCACCGCGCCGCGTGGATGGCAGAAGCACCGGGTGCCAGCCAGAGCACGGAAGCGGACGAGAAGGCCAAGTTAGAGGCCTATTTGAAAGGGCAAAACACATGACCACTTACGATGACAACTGGGTCGCTGCCGAAGAAGCAAAGCGCAAGTGGATGGCCGAGAATGGCCTGTATCGGGACGACGATGAACATGCGTCCTGTGGCGTGGGCCTTGTGGTGTCGATCGACGGCACTGCGTCCCGCGATGTGGTCGAAAAGGGTATCAATGCGTTGAAAGCGGTCTGGCACCGGGGTGCAGTCGATGCAGACGGCAAAACCGGCGACGGCGCAGGCATTCACGTGCAAATCCCAGAGCCGTTCTTTCAGGATCAGATCCGTCGCACGGGCCATGAGCCGATTGAAGGCGAGCGGATTGCCGTGGGCCAGATTTTCCTGCCGCGCACGGATTTTGGCGCGCAGGAACGCTGCCGGACCATCGTGGAAAGCGAAGTGCTGCGGCTGGGCCATTACATCTATGGCTGGCGTCATGTGCCGGTAAACAACGAGGTTCTGGGTGAAAAGGCCAATGCGACCCGCCCCGAGATCGAGCAAATCCTGATCCGCTGTGAAAAGGACATGACCGAGGAAGAGTTCGAGCGCGAGCTTTACATCATTCGCCGCCGGATCGAGAAAGCGGCCGCAGGCATCGACCTTTATGTTTGTTCGCTGTCGTGCCGGTCGATCATCTACAAGGGCATGATGCTGGCTGAACAGGTCGCGGTTTTCTACCCTGATCTGATGGACGAACGCTTTGAAAGCGCCTTTGCGATCTATCACCAGCGCTATTCCACCAACACATTCCCGCAGTGGTCGCTGGCCCAGCCATTCCGCATGTTGGCCCACAACGGTGAGATCAACACGCTCAAGGGTAACGTGAACTGGATGCGCAGCCATGAGATTCGCATGGCCTCTGCCGCCTTTGGTGAGATGGCCGAAGACATCAAGCCGATCATCCCGGCGGGCGCATCGGATTCGTCCGCATTAGACTCTGTTTTTGAGGTTCTGGTACGGGCTGGTCGGACAGCGCCGATGGCCAAGACGATGATGGTGCCGGAAAGCTGGTCCAAGCAGGCAGTTGAAATGCCGCAGGCCTGGCAGGACATGTATTCCTATTGCAACGCGGTGATGGAGCCTTGGGATGGGCCGGCGGCGCTGGCGATGACCGATGGCCGTTGGGTCTGTGGCGGGCTGGACCGGAACGGCTTGCGCCCGCTGCGCTATGTCGTGACTGGCGATGGCCTGTTGGTGGCGGGGTCCGAGGTCGGCATGGTCGCGGTGGACGAATCCACCGTGGTCGAAAAAGGCGCGTTGGGTCCGGGGCAGATGATTGCCGTAGACATGCAAAAGGGACTGCTGTTTCACGACACCGAAATCAAGGACAAGCTGGCGCGCGCGCTACCGTTTGGCGATTGGGTCGAGAAGGTCACGAACCTCAACGACATGCTGCGCGACATCCCCGAGACGACGATCTACGAAGGCGCTGATCTGCGTCAGCGTCAGGTCGCAGCCGGTTACAGCATCGAGGAACTGGAACAGGTGCTGGCCCCGATGGCCGAAGACGGCAAGGAAATGATCGCCAGCATGGGTGACGACACGCCTAGCGCCGTGTTGTCCAAGACCTATCGCCCGCTCAGCCACTTTTTCCGCCAGAACTTTAGCCAGGTCACAAACCCGCCGATTGACTCACTTCGTGAAAGCCGGGTGATGTCGCTGAAAACGCGGTTCGGCAACCTTAAGAACGTGCTGGACGAAGACAGCAGCCAGACAGAGATTCTGGTGCTGGAAAGCCCCTTTGTCGCGAATGCGGAATTCGACGAGATGGTCAAACATTTCGGCGATGGCGTCGTGATGATTGATTGTACCTTTACCGAAGGGTCAGGTGCGCTGTCGCGCGGGCTTGCGCGTATCCGGAACGAGGCGGAAGATGCCGTGCGGTCCGGTGCTGGACACATCGTCCTGACCGATCAGCATCAGTCGGCCACGCGCGTTCCGATGCCGATGATCCTTGCCACGAGCGCTGTGCATTCGGGGCTGACCAAGAAGGGGCTGCGCACCTTCTGTTCGATCAACGTGCGGTCGGCGGAATGTATTGATCCACATTACTTTGCTGTGCTGATTGGCTGCGGTGCTACCACGGTCAACGCCTATCTGGCGCAAGACAGCATCGCGGACCGTTTGCGCCGCGGTTTGATTGACGGAAATCTGACCGACGCCTGCCGCCGCTACCGCGCGGCGATTGACGCCGGGTTGCTGAAAATCATGTCTAAGATGGGAATTAGTGTCCTGTCTTCCTATCGCGGCGGCCTGAACTTTGAAGCCGTTGGCCTGTCCCGCGCGATGGTCGCGGAATACTTCCCCGGGATGCACAGCCGGATTTCGGGCATCGGGACAAACGGCATTCAGACCAAGCTGGAAGAGGTGCATGCCAAGGGCTGGAAGCAGGGGCAGGATGTGCTGCCTATTGGTGGCTTCTACAAAGCGCGCCGGTCGGGCGAAAAGCACGCCTGGGAAGCGCAGACCATGCACATGATGCAGGCCGCGTGTAACCGCGCCAGCTATGAGATGTGGCAACAGTATTCCAAGGCGATGCAGTCCAACCCGCCGATCCATCTGCGCGATTTGTTGGCGATCAAGCCGCTGGGGACACCTGTTCCGATTGAAGAGGTCGAAAGCATCACCGCGATCCGCAAGCGGTTTGTGACACCGGGCATGTCGCTGGGTGCGCTGTCGCCTGAGGCGCACCGGACGCTGTCGATTGCGATGAACCGGATTGGTGCAAAGTCCGACAGTGGCGAAGGTGGCGAAAGCCCCGATGATTTCACGCCGGAACCCAATGGCGACAATGCGAGTGCGAAGATCAAGCAGGTCGCCTCTGGCCGGTTTGGTGTGACAGCGGAATATCTGCTGGCCTGCGAAGAGCTGGAGATCAAAGTGGCGCAGGGGGCCAAGCCCGGTGAGGGCGGCCAGTTGCCGGGGATGAAGGTCACTGACCTGATCGCCAAGCTGCGGCACTCGACCAAAGGGGTGACGCTGATTTCACCGCCGCCGCACCACGATATCTATTCGATCGAGGATCTTGCGCAGCTGATCTACGACCTCAAGCAGATCAACCCGCGCTGTAAGGTGACGGTGAAGCTTGTGGCGTCATCTGGCGTTGGCACGATTGCCGCCGGTGTCGCCAAGGCGAAGGCCGATATCATCCTGATTTCGGGGCATAATGGCGGCACGGGTGCCTCACCCGGCACCTCGATCAAATACGCAGGTTTGCCGTGGGAAATGGGCCTGACAGAGGCGCATCAGGTGCTGGCGATGAACAATCTGCGCGAGCGGATCACGCTCCGCACCGATGGTGGTTTGCGCACGGGCCGCGACATCGTGATGGCAGCAATGCTGGGGGCCGAGGAATACGGCATCGGCACAGCCGCGCTGATCGCGATGGGTTGCATCATGGTGCGCCAGTGTCAGTCCAACACCTGCCCGGTGGGGGTCTGCACGCAGGATGAAGCGCTGCGCGACAAGTTCACCGGCAATGCCGACAAGGTGGTGAACCTGATCACTTTCTACGCCACAGAAGTTCGCGAAATCCTGGCAAGCATTGGTGCGCGGTCGCTGGATGAGGTGATTGGACGCGCCGATCTGTTGGCACA
Organism: Yoonia sp. R2331; assembly: GCF_041103235.1. Lineage (NCBI taxonomy): Bacteria > Pseudomonadati > Pseudomonadota > Alphaproteobacteria > Rhodobacterales > Paracoccaceae > Cognatiyoonia > Cognatiyoonia denitrificans. The sequence continues at coordinate 296,637 of NZ_JBGCUN010000002.1, forward strand.
GGTCAGCCGTGGGTCCGCGCATCTGGATGATCTGGACCTGAACCCGCTGCTGATCACCGTCGATGGGGCCAGCAAGATCACCTACAACCGTGACAAAGACCGCAACCCGGTCGATGACACGTTGGATGCGCAGATCGTCAAGGATGCGGACCGCTTCCTGAAGGATGGCGAGAAGATGCAGCTGGAATATGCGGTGCAAAACACGCTGCGGACCATCGGCACGCGCACGTCGAGCCACATCGTGCAGGAACACGGGATGCGTAACAATTTGCAACCCGATCACCTGACGGTAAAGCTGCGCGGTTCTGCCGGGCAAAGCCTTGGCGCCTTTGCGGTGCACGGGCTGAAGCTGGTCGTGTCGGGTGACGCCAACGACTATGTCGGTAAGGGTCTGTCGGGGGGTACCGTGGTGGTGCGTCCGCAGATGCAAAGCCCGCTGGTGGCGGCTGAGAATACGATCATCGGCAACACGGTGCTTTATGGTGCGACCGATGGGTACCTTTTTGCCGCGGGTCGCGCGGGTGAACGGTTTGCTGTGCGCAATTCGGGCGCAAATGTTGTGATCGAGGGCTGCGGAACCAACGGCTGCGAATACATGACCGGCGGTGTCGCCGTGATTCTGGGCGAGATTGGTGCCAACTTTGGCGCAGGCATGACCGGCGGGATGGCCTATCTTTACGATCCCGACGGGACCGCGCCTGCGTTGATGAACATGGAAACGCTGGTGACATGCCCCGTCACGGTCGACCACTGGGAGGCACAGTTGCGCGGGCTGGTCGCACAGCACGCAGAAGAGACCGGCAGCGTGAAAGCGGCTGAAATCCTTGCCAACTGGGAAGAAGCCCAGATGCACTTTATCCAAGTTTGCCCGAAAGAAATGTTGGTGCATCTGCCGGCACCGCTTAGCATCGAAGAAACAGCTATCCCTGCGGAATAGGGTCTGTTTTTGCGAAAAATTGCGCCCCGTGGCTGACCGGCTGCGGGGCGTTTTGCTTGACCCTGTGCGGGGCAAATGAGTTAAGAGGCCTATGGCGAAGGCGAAGACATCCCGGAAAAAGAAAGCCGAGACACCCCGCAAGGGACCCTTGCGGCGCGTGACCGGGTGGTTTTGGCGTTTCATTGCGGGGGCGGTGCTGATGGTTGTCTTGCTGACGTTTCTTTATGCGCTGATCAATCCGCCCAGCACGCCCTATGCGTTGTCCGAAAGCCGCCGCCTTGGCGGGGTTGAGATGGACTGGGTTGCAATGGAAGACATCGCGCCGGTCATGGCGCGGTCCGCTGTTGCAGCAGAAGACGCCAATTTCTGCCTGCATTGGGGGCTGGATGTGGATGCGATCCAGACTGCGCTTGAGGCAGGGGGCAATCGCGGCGCTTCGACCATTTCGCAGCAAGTCGTGAAGAATGTCTATCTGTGGCAGGGTCGATCGTGGTTGCGCAAATCAATGGAGGCCGTCTGGACCCCGCTGACCGAAGCGGTCTGGTCAAAGCGGCGAATTCTGGAGCTGTATCTGAACGTGGCCGAGTTCGACGAGGGTGTGTTTGGTGTGCAGGCGGCGGCGCAGCATTACTTTGGCGTGGATGCGGCCGATCTGACCAATGTGCAGGCCGCACGGCTGGCGGCAATCCTGCCCGCGCCCAAGACGCGGTCAGCCGCGCAGCCCAGTGACGCGGTGCGCAGAAGGGCGGCGGGCATTCTAGATGGGGCGGCAACAATCGCTGCTGACGGGCGGGCAGCCTGTTTTGAGGATTGAACGCACGCGCGCCTTGCGGCATTGAAGATGGACCACCACCAAAGGGCAAACGATGAACCGGCTTTATCATTATCCTCTGTCACCGTTTTCGCGCAAAGTGCGGCTGAGCCTTGCGGAAAAGAAGATCGAGGTCGAGCTGGTCGAAGAGCGGTATTGGGAAAAGGACACTGATTTCCTGCGCCGCAATCCCGCAGGCAAGGTACCGGTTCTGAAGATGGGCAACCGCACAATGGCCGATAGCACGGCGATTTGCGAATACATCGAAGAGGTGCATCCCAGCCCCGCGCTTTTGCCCAAAGACGCAGAAAGTCGATACGAGGTGCGGCGGCTTGTGGGGTGGTTTGATGACAAGTTTTACGCGGAATGCACGCAAAAGCTGGTGGGCGAGCGGGTGTTTCGCAAGGTGATGGGAACCGGATACCCCGACAGCACAAACGTCAAGGAAGGTGCCAAGGCGATCAAGTATCATCTGGATTACATGGCGCATCTGCTGGATCAGCGCCGGTGGTTGGCGGGCAACGACATGAGCCTGGCCGATTTCGCCGCTGCCGCACAGTTGAGCTGTTTGGACTATATCTCGGACGTGGATTGGAACCGGTCAGAGGTGGTGAAGGATTGGTATGCCAAGATCAAATCGCGGCCCGCGTTCCGGTCATTGCTGGCCGATCAGGTGCCAGGGTTTCCGCAGCCGGGGCATTATGCGGACCTTGATTTTTGATCTTTGGCGGGGGGGCCCGCCCCCCCACCCCTTTTTCGGGGGCTTTGCCCCCGGACCCCCAGGATATTTTTGGCCAGAAGAATGAAGGACCGGTTGATCGCATATGCGCGGGAAGCGGGGTTTGCGGGTGTGGGTGTGTGCAGGCCCGACGCGGCCCCGGAACTGGCGGCGCGCTTGCAGGCGTTTGTGGATGCCGGGTGGCATGGGCAGATGGGTTGGATGGCGGAGCGCATGGGTTGGCGCGGTGATCCGGCAGCCCTGTGGCCGGATGCGAAATCGGTCGTCATGCTGGCCGAGAATTATGCGCCTGCCCATGATCCGCTGGCGGTGCTGGATCAGCCCGACCGCGCGGCCATCAGTGTCTATGCGCAGGGCCGCGATTATCATGATGTGGTCAAGAAGCGGCTGAAGAAAGTCGGGCGCTGGTTGATCGAACAAGCGCCGGGCACCGAGATCAAGGTGTTCGTGGACACGGCCCCGGTGATGGAGAAACCGCTGGCGCAGGCAGCAGGGCTGGGCTGGCAGGGCAAACATACCAACCTGTTGTCGCGCGAATTGGGCAATTGGTTCTTTCTGGGGGCGATCTTTACCACGCTCGAATTAGACCCTGATACAGGGGAAAACGAGCATTGCGGGTCCTGCCGGGCCTGTCTGGACATCTGTCCGACCGATGCTTTCCCGGCGCCTTTCCAGTTGGATGCGCGGCGCTGCATTTCCTATCTGACGATTGAACACAAAGGCCCGATTGACCCCGAATTGCGCGCCCGCATGGGCAACCGGATTTATGGCTGTGACGATTGTCTGGCGGTTTGCCCGTGGAACAAGTTTGCGGCCACCGCCAAGGATCAGCGGTTGGCCGCGCGTGATGATCTGGTGGCCCCGCCGCTGGCCGACC